>NZ_JAPNNW010000004.1:0-219529 GCF_027853465.1 Allofournierella sp. CML151
GGCGCAGCTTACAAAAAGCTGCGCCTTTTTTGGAGTCCGAATCAGACCTCGAATTCGTAAAAACGGTCCGGCTGCAAGGTGGTAAAGATCACCTGCACCAATGTATAACCCAATTCAAAAGCGGTATCCCGCAGAATTGCTGCAACCTCTTCCCGTACCTCGTCCGCCCGGTCAAACCAGGATACTTCAATGATGGGGAATCCGGCAGTTTGCTGGCCACCCGCATAGAAGGTGGTGGGAACAAGCTCGAAAATCAGCCAGTCTTCCGGGCAGCCGATGGCGATGGAAAGCTTCTGGCTCAAAACAGGGGTAACGGTCTTCATCTGCTGGTCGGTAAAACCTTTCACGGTGATCTGCGGCATAATAGATTGCTCCTTTACTCGTTTTTTCCTATTTTATCATACCGAAGCCGACTCCGTACAGCGCTGGTTTTCTTTTGCTCGGAAAAAACGTCGGGTTTCCCGGAACACCTGCGGCGAAAGCCAGAGCACTGCCAGCAGATTCGGGGGCACCATCAGCCCATTGAAGGTGTCGCTGATCTGCCAAACGAGGTCCAAACGGGCTACGCAACCGATCACAATACAGGTCAGATACAGCAGCTTATAGGGCACAAGTGCCTTCGGACCGAACAGATATTCCACCGCTCGCTCGCCGTAGTAGCTCCAGCCCAGCAGGGTAGAGAAGGCAAATAGCATCAGGCTGACTGCGATCAGCGCCCCACCGCCCGAACCGAAAACCGAGCGAAAGGCATCGGCAGTGAGTGCGGCCCCGTTGGGCAGAGAGGAAAAAGCCTCTGTTCCAAGGGCGGTGGAGTAGCGGACGGGATCGTATACGCCGGAGCAAAGGATAGCCAATGCGGTGAGGGTGCACATGAGCAGTGTATCCACTGCCACCTCAAAAATGCCCCACATTCCCTGAATAACCGGCGGATTCCCGGCGGCAGAATTGGCCATAACCGATGAGCCCAGCCCAGCCTCATTGCTGCTCACTCCGCGGGCAACACCCACGCGCAGAGCCTGCTTCATGCCATAGCCGGCCAGTCCGCCCAGTCCGGCTTGAAGGTTGAAGGCCTGCTGCAGAATGCTGTGCAGCACTTCCGGTACGCTTTGCCAGTTTGCCAAAATCACGCACACGGCTGCCGACGTATACCCAATGGCCATGAAAGGGACCAGCCGTTCGGTGATTCGCCCCATGCGCTGGATGCCGCCCAGCATGGCAAAGCCCACTGCCCCTGCCACGGCCAGACCGGTAAGCAGCGGGGGAACGCCAAAGGCATCCTGCAGGCCGGTGGCAATGGAATTTGCCTGGGCCATATCGCCCATTCCCAGAGACCCTAAAATGCAGAAAAACGAGAACAGAAGTGCCAGCCACCGGCAGCCAAGACCCTGTTCAATATAAAACATTGCTCCTCCAATTGGCTCCCCCTTGGAATTTCTGCCCCGGTACAGGCCGGCCAGCAGGTTTTCCGCGTAGCCGGTCATGGTACCGAAAAAAGCAGAAATCCACATCCAGAATACCGCACCGGGTCCGCCAGCCGCGATGGCTGTGGCTACACCGGCAATGTTGCCGGTACCCAGCGTGGCAGCCAATGCAGTGCAGGCAGATTGAAACCCGGTAATGCTGCTTTTCCGCTTACAGAGCGGACCACTCTTGCTGCGGAACGTGGAACCAAGAGTGCTGAACCACCACAGCCGGATATGGCGCAGCTGAAAAAAGCCGGTTCCGAAACTGAACATGAGCCCGGAAACAGCCAGCAGGGTCAGGGTAGCCGGGCCCCAGGCAAACCGGTTCAGCAGGGTGTTGCACCAACGCAGCCAATCGGAAAAATATCCTGTGAGAAGATTCCCCATACAGCGCTCCTTTTTGCAGATTTTGCCACAATATATGCGCGACTTTGGGCAAAGAAGAACCCAAAACCGGCAAAAAGGCGGCGGGTGGATTGTAGCGGCGGCATTTTGGTGGTATAATAGATAAAATTGTGTTTAAGGATGGTGCAGTTGTGGCACGATATGACGCAGTATTGTTTGACGTGGATGGAACTTTGATCCATTCCAGTCCGGGAATTCTGGCAACAATGGAATACACCTTCCGGCAGATGGGCATCGACCCGGCCGGTGTTGATTTGACCCGCTATCTCGGCCCGCCTCTGCGGCGCAGTTTCGGGGAGCATTTCTCCGATGAGGCCATGGTGGAAAAAATGGTGGATATCTACCGCACCCGCTATGCAGAGGACGGCTGCCACCGCTGCCAGGTATTCGATGGGGTACGCCCGATGCTGGAACAGCTGAGAAGAGCCGGCATCCGGCTGTACACCGCCACATCCAAGCCCACGGTGGTGGTCACGCCGATCCTGGAAGAACAGGGTCTGGCCCAATATTTCGATTTTATCGGCGGTGCCAGCGAGGATAAAAGCGTGGATACCAAAACCGCAGTGATGCGCCTGGTGCTTGCCCGGCCGGAGCTGCAGGGCGCCCGGGTGCTGATGGTGGGTGACCGAAGCGACGATATGAAGGGCGCTGCAGACTGTGGCGTTCCCGCGGCAGCAGTGATGTACGGCTACGGCAGCGAACAGGAGCTTGCTCCCTTTGCGCCGGTACTGATGGCGAAGGATTGCCAGCAGCTGGCCGATTACATATTAAATGATTGATCAAAAGACCTTGTGACCAAAAAGGAGGCAGACCCATGGCTAAGAAAAGAAGAAATTCTTCTAATCTCAGCTTAACCCCCAAGCAGAAGCAGGCAGCTCTTGTGCTGGCCATTTGCGCACTGGTGCTGATTGTGACCATTGTGGCGGTGGTGATCATCGTGAACACCTCCCACAAATCGAAGGACTCTTCCAGTGGTTCTACCAGCTCTTCTCAGGCTGTGCTGGATTCCGGCTTTGATGCCACCGCCTACGGCGATACCGTTTTGGCTGAGACCGATGACGCAGGCCAGTCCTACATCGACGAAACCATCTTTGTGGGCGATTCCAACACCTACCGTTACTACCAGAACGGCCTTTTGTCGCTGGATCAGGTGATGGCTGTGGAGGGCCTGGGTATCCAGCAGCTCACTACCGACAAGTCCATCTACTTCAAGAACGATAGCACCGCCTATTCCATTCCCGAGGCGCTGGCAAAAATGAAGCCCCGCCGCATCATCGTGATGATGGGAACCAACAATGCAGACGGCAGCATGAGCGCTGACAGCTTTGCCAGCAGCTACGAATCGGCGTTGAACGAGATTGTCACAGCTTATCCCTACTGCGACGTGATCGTGGCCGCGGTTCCGCCCATCTCTCAGGACCACAGCAGTTACCCCAACATGAGCCAGGAGACTATCAATGAGTTCAATCTGGCTCTGGTGAAGATGTGCCAGAAGAACGGCTATAAGTTCTTGAACATCTCCGAGCTGCTGATGGATGAGAGCGGCTACGGTCAGGACCGGTACTATCAGCAGGGCGATATTCATCTGAAGAAGGATGCTCTCAACGGCATTTTGGACTACGCCCGCACTCATGCCTGGACCGATACTGAAGATCGCCGCCCCGATACGGATAACATTCCCACCCGGGTGCGCAATGGCGGTACCTCCGGTTCCAGCCAGGCAACCGCAACCCCCGATCCGAATGAGACCTTTACCGCCCAGTACAACGTGGACAAAAACGTTGGCGGCACCCTCACCAGCGGGGATATTTCCGGCAAGACCACTCTGAAATTTGAAGATCTGACCAAGAACGACAGTGTTACCGTGAAGGCGGTTGCTGCTGACGGTTACGAGTTTGTAAAGTGGAGCGACGGCAATACCAGCCCCACCCGAACCGACAAGAACTTCAAGCAGAATGTGAATGTAACCGCTATGTTCAGTGCCAAGCTGAGCATCTCCTTCCAGGAAGGCAGCTCTGCTACCATCAAGGAAGGTGAAAGCTACACCCTGCACATCAATGCGGTTGGCGGCGATGTGACCGATGACAACGTGCAGTGGACCGTGAACGGTGAGAAGGTCAAGACCGGTTACAGCTACGGCCAGAGCAGCTGGGCGGCCGGCACCTATGACATTACCGCTTCCATCAATGTGAACGGCAAGCTTTCTTCCGCAAGCTTCAAGCTGGTGGTAGAGGCTGCGCCCACTCCGACGCCTACTGCAGCCCCCACCCCGGCACCTACTGCTGCGCCCACTCCGGCACCGACTGCTTCTCCGGCACCGACCGCTTCTCCGGCGCCGACCGCTTCTCCGGCGCCGACTGCTTCTCCGGCACCTATTGATCCGCCCGCCCCCACTGATCCGCCGGCATCTACAGAATCGCCGGAGGGCTCTTCCGAAGCTACGGCACCTAACGAGGGGTAACCCGACTTCCATTCCGGCATCACAGTTGCCGGTTAATATGATCAAAGGACCCGCTCTGCCCGGCAGGGCGGGTCCTTTCTATGAAAAACAAAACGAAAGGACGCTCTGTTATGAAACTGACTGTATTGGGCTGCGGCCGCTGGGGCACCTTCCTGGCCTGCTATCACAGCGCACGCAATGAGGTGATGCTTTGGGGCCGCCCCGGCTCCCGGGCAATGGCACAGCTGAAGGCCGAGCGCAAAAACTCCTATATTGAACTGCCGGAACAGCTGCAGCTTACCGAAGATCTGGCTGGTGCACTGGAATTTGCTGAGGCAGTGATTATCTCCATCAGCGCTCAGCAGCTGCGGGATCTGGTCAAGAAGATTCAGGCGCTGCCGGTAGCCGGTAAAACCTTTATCCTTTGCATGAAGGGCATCGAGGTGGAAAGCGGCAAACGTCTGACTCAGGTGTTCCGGGAAGAGGTGACGCAGCCGGTTCGTCTGGCTGTGTGGGTTGGCCCTGGCCATGTGCAGGACTTCTCCGCCGGTATTCCCAACTGCATGGTGGTGGATTCGGATGAGCCGGAAACCACCGACTATGTGGTGGAAAATCTGAGCAGCGATCTGATCCGCCTGTACAAGGGTCGGGATCTGATTGGCACCGAGGTGGGCGCTGCGGCCAAAAACGTGATTGGCATCGCAGCCGGTATGCTGGATGGCATTGGTTACTCCAGCCTGAAAGGCGCTCTTATGGCCCGCGGCGCACGGGAGATTGCCCGCCTGATCCGCGCCATGGGCGGCAACGAGCTGTCCGCCTATGGCCTGTGCCATCTGGGCGACTACGAGGCCACCTTGTTTTCCGCCCACAGCCACAACCGCCAGTTTGGCGAAAGCTTTGTGAAGGGCGAGCATTTTGATCATCTGGCTGAAGGTGCGCCTACCGTAAAGGCCTTGGTGAAACTGGGGGAGGAGTATGGCGTAGACCTGCCCATCTGCAAGACCATCTACAGCATGCTGTATGAGGGCTGCAGCGCCAAAGAAGCGCTGCCTCGTTTGTTCCAGCGTACCGTAAAAGGCGAGTTCGACTACTGAGTTCCGTGCTCTGCACAGTCCCCGTATTTGCCGCATACAATGGCAAAAAAGGGGAGGTGCTTTATAGCATGGCCAGTTGTTTTGACATCAGCATCATCGACGCCTGGAATACCGGTGACGAAAACGTGACCAACGGCAGTGTGGACAATTACGATTTTGACTGGGGAAGCGGCAATTCGCCGGAAGAGAATCCCCCTTGCGGCTGCCGCAGGACCTGTTGTACCTGTCAAACGGAGAAACAACCGCCGGTAAACGAGTGCACGTGTGAGGCAGAGGAAGAGGCTGCCGAAGACGAAGAGGACTATCCGGTGGTTCAGCTGTAACAGAATGGTTCCAAAAGGGCAGAGCTTGGCTCTGCCCTTTTGGTGTGTATTGCTTGACGAAGCGGTTAGAATAAGGGATAATAAAAGGAACGATACATCGGCAGCCCGCCAAACCCCAGGCAGGGCAGCTGGCCGAATTTTATAAAGGGAGAAAAACGACCCATGGCACATTATTATTGTTTGTTATTGGATATGGACGGCACACTGCTGGATTTTGAGGCAGCGGAGCATAAGGCAATCCAGGAGACGCTGGAACACTTTGAGCTGCCCAGTGATCATGAGACGGAGATGCTCTATGTGGAGATCAACAAGGAGCTCTGGGCGGCTCTGGAAAAGGGCCAGATCAAGCGGGACAAGCTGGTGGTGGAGCGGTTTGCACGCCTTTTGAAGAAGCTGGAGCGAAAAGGTTCGGCCGCCGAGATGAGCGCTTATTATCTGGACCGGCTAGGCAGCCATCCGGATCTGATTCCCGGCGCTCTGGAGGCTGTGCGCGAGCTCTCTGAGGTGGCGACTCTGGCCATTGCCTCCAATGGCGTGGCAAAAGTACAGGCCAGCCGCCTGCGGGATTCCGGCCTGGAGCCCTATATAGATGAGGTATTCGTCTCCGAAAAGATGGGCGTGGAAAAGCCGAATCGCCGCTTCTTCGAACAGGCCATCCGCACCTTGGGCATTGAACATCGGGACCGGGTCCTGGTGGTGGGTGATAGCCTGAGCGCGGACATCAAGGGAGGCCAGAACGCCGGGCTTGCCACCTGCTGGTGCAATTTCCACCAGCAGCCCGAACCGGAGGAGGGCAATAAGCCCACCCATATCATTCACAATTGGCAGGAGCTGTATTCCATTGTGATGGAGGAGGATGAGCTGCAAAATGTCGGACTTAAAAACCGAAAGCATCAGTTTTAAATCCAGCAACGGCAAGGACACCATCGCCGGATACTTTTACACCATGCCGGATGTTACGCCCAAGGCAATCCTGCAGATCAGCCACGGTATGTGCGAACACATTGAGCGCTACCGGGAATTTGCAGAGTTTATGGCCCGGCATGGCTTTGTGGTATGCGGCAACGACCACCTGGGTCACGGAAAGACCAGCGGGAAAGAGGGCATCGACGGATATTTTGGCGAGAAGGATGGGCGCTTTTATGTGCTGCGGGACCTGCATACCATGAATCTGCTGGCCCGTAAGAAATATCCGGACCTGCCTTTGATTCTTTTAGGCCACAGCATGGGCAGCTTTTTTGCCCGCTGGTTTGCTGCCGAATACCCGGATGGAATGGACGCACTGATCATCAGCGGAACCGGCGGCCCCAACCCGCTTGTAAATGTAGGAATCCGGCTCAGCAGCTGGATTTCTTCTGTGAAGGGTTCTTCCTTTACATCAAAACTGGTGAACAAACTGGCCTTTGGAACCTATCTGAAAAAGGTGCCGAATCCCCGCACCCCCTATGACTGGATCAGCCGGGACGAACAGATTGTGGACCGCTACAGCGCGGACCCCAAATGCACCTTCATCTTCACTGTAAGTGCTTTTCATGAGCTGTTTTCTACCCTCAAGCAGGTGATCAGCCTGCAATGGGCGCAGAAAATCCGCCGGGATCTGCCCATCTGGCTTTTCTCCGGTGATATGGACCCGGTGGGCGATTACGGCAAAGGCGTGAAAAAAGTGGCGGAAATGCTGCGTCAGTCTGGTGTAAAGGATGTTCGCCTTACACTGTATCCGGGCGGCCGTCACGAGATGCTAAACGAAACGAATCGTCAGCAGGTCTATCAGGATCTGCTGGCCTGGGCGGAAAAGAGCCTGGAGCGTAAGGAATAAAGAAGAGTAATAAGGAATCATATGCTCATATCATTACAGAATTTAGGAAAAAGCTTTGGCGACACTGTGGTCCTGCATGATATCAACGCCACGGTGGAAAAGGGTGAGCGCATTGGTATCGTGGGTGAAAATGGTGCCGGCAAAACCACCCTGCTCAAGGTACTCTGTGGTGAGTACCAGCCCGATGAGGGTGAATACCAGATCAGCCGCGGGGTAACCCTGGGCTATCTGGAACAGAACAGCAAGTTGGACCCTACCCTGGATGTGTATGGTGAGATGCGCAGTGCCTTTGCGCCGGTGCTCAGCGCCATGGAACAGATGCAGGTGCTGGAGAACAAGCTGGAAAAGAATCCCGGTGACGAGCAGCTGCTGGCAAAGCATGCGGAGCTTTCGGCAGTAATCGACGCAGCGGATGGTTACCACATGGACATCCAGATCAAGAAGGTACTCAGCGGCATGGCTTTCGGGCCGGAAACCTATACCAAGGGAGTGGCGGTGCTTTCCGGCGGCGAGCACACCCGGCTGCGCCTGGCCAAACTATTGCTGCAGCGGCCGGATCTTCTGATCCTGGACGAGCCCACCAACCATTTGGATTTCGCCACAATGGAATGGCTGGAAGAATACCTAAAGAGCTATTCCGGTGCGGTGTTGGTCGTCAGCCATGACCGTTATTTCCTGGACTCGGTCTGCACCCGGATCTGGGAGGTGGAGGATCACCAGCTCACCAGCTACAAGGGGAACTATTCCGCTTACCTGCCCCAAAAGGAGGCAGCGGTGGCACTGCAGCAAAAGCAGCACGACGCGGATGTGGCCAAAGCCCAGAAACTGGAGGATTATATCGCCCGAAATATTGTGCGTGCCTCCACCACTAAAATGGCCCAGAGCCGCCGCAAGCAGCTGGAGAAAATGGAGATCACCGAAAAGCCTCACAGCGGGCCCCAGCAGCTGAACTTCAAGTTTGAGTTTGATGTCACACCTTATAAAGAACTGCTTACCATCAAGAACCTGAGTGTGAAAATCGGCGAACGGGTGTTGCTGCATCCCTTTGATCTGCAGGTGCTGCGTGGGGAGCGGCTGGTAATCGCCGGTCCCAACGGCGCGGGTAAATCTACCCTGATGCAGGTGCTGGACGGCAAACGCAAGCCCTCCGGCGGCATGGTGCGGCTGGGTGCGGGCGCAAAGGCAAGTATCTTCGAGCAGCAGCAGATGCGCCGGGGCGGCCGTGTGATCGATGCTATTTGGGACAAATGGCCCCGCTTCACCGAGCTGGAGGTGCGTAATCATCTGGCCCGCTTTGGGTTCCGGGGCGAAGAGGTGTTCAAAAGCTGCAGCGCTCTGTCCGGCGGTGAGCTGGCCCGGCTGCGCTTTGCGGAGATTGTTCTGGAGCGGCCCAATCTGCTGTTCCTGGACGAGCCCACCAACCATCTGGACATCTACACCCGCGAAAGCCTGACCCAGGCGCTGATGGCTTATGAGGGCACATTGCTGCTCATCACCCATGACCGCTATCTGATGAACAGCCTGGAATGCCCCATCCTGTATGTGGAGGACGGAAACGCGACCCTTTACCCCAGCTATGAGCGGATGATGCACCGGGAAGACCCGGCCGCAGCTGCTCCCAAGGAGGAAAAGGAGAAGGCGTCCGCGGGCAAAGCTGCCTATGGTAAGGAACAGCGCCGGCGCAAGGCGGAGCTTCGTACCCGCATCAAGGCGGTGGAGGACGAGATCGAAGCTCTGGGCGCCCACATTGTGGAGCTGGAAAACGAGATCGCCAGCCCGGAAGTGCTGCGGGACCATGTACTGTTGCGAGATAAATGCGACGAGCTGGAAGACAGCCGCTTCCATCAGCAGGAACTGTTCGACGAATGGGAAAAACTTCTGGAGGAACAGGAGCAGTACGAACAGGCGGAGTAACCCTTCTGTTTGCAGAACACTTATAACAAAAAATGCTCACGGCGGATACGCCGTGAGCATTTTTTATTGCATCTTTTAATGAAAAGTGGGCTCAGTCTGCCTGCTCCTGTCCGTGAATTTCCCGACCGGGAGGGAAGATCAGTCGGATACAAGTTCCCTTACCGGGGGCGCTTTCCAGTTCGATGCGGGCATTGTGGTAAGCCGCGCTGTGCTTTACAATGGAAAGTCCCAAACCGGTGCCGCCAATGGCCTTGGAATGGCTCTTATCCACGCGGTAGAACCGTTCAAATACGCGCTCGTGGTCTTCGGTGGGAATACCGATACCGTCATCCTTTACGGTAAGTGTTGGGCCGTCCGGGGTGTGCTTTACGCTGACCCACACATGGCCGCCGGGCTTATTGTATTTGATGGCGTTGTCACACAGGTTGAACAGCATCTCATCCAGCACCGGCAGCACACCCTCGATTACCACTGGTTCACCCTCCACCTGCAGCGTAACCTGCTGTTTGGCAGCAGGATTTTCCAGCTGGATACGGGTGTTCTGCGCCAACTCCAGCAGGTCCACCGGAGCGGCGGTGTAGGGGATGGAGTTTTCGTCCAGCTGGGACAGCTTGATGATATCGCCTACCAGATGGATCAGCCGCTGAGATTCATCATAGATTTTCCCGGCGAAATGAGGTACGTCGTTTGGATCAATCAGGCCGCTTTTCATGATTTCCGCAATACCGGAAATGGAGGTCAGGGGTGTTTTCAGCTCGTGGGAAACGTTGGCGCTGAACTCCCGGCGAAGCGTCTCGCGTTCCTGCTTTTCGGTCACATCCAGCAGTACAATTACCGTACCGGTAAGCTGGTCCTGCTGGTAGACCGGGTTGGCAAACAGCTGACACATCCGGCCGAACAGAGGAATCAGTGTTTCAGTGTGCTGACCCTCCAGAGCATCCCGAATGGCGCTGTTCAGCTCTTCAATAGGGCTATGGGTCATATCCCGGCCCATCAGAGGTGCTTCTGCATGAAGCAGCTGCCCAGCGCTGGTGTTATGGGAAAGCACCGTACCGGTGCGGTCCAGCACCAGAAACCCCTCTTTCATATTTTCAGTAATGGAGGCGAAGCGCTCCTGCTGTTCGCCCAGCTCCATCAGCTGTGCCTTGATCTGCCGGTTCTGATGGTTCAACCGCCGCAGAAGAGGAGTGAGTTCCTCGTAGTCCTCCGGTACCTGAGGGTGCTCCAGATCAATTTCGTTCAACGGGCGGGTCAGCCGGTGAGATACCTTGTAGGAGATCACTGCCGAAAGCACCGCGCCGAAGGTCAGAATCAAAAGGATGGGCTGGATCAGCAGCAGGAAAATGCCCATGCTGGAATAATGGGTACAGGCAATGCGCAGCACATCACCGCTGGGCAGCAACAGTGCCCGATAGAGTGTCTTTTCCTGCAGAGTGGTGGAATAACGCACGCTTTCGCCGCTGCCGGTCACAAGCGCCTGCTTTACCTCTTCCCGGTCTGCGTGATTTTCCAGCGTGGAAGCGTCCAGGGAACTGTCATACAAAACCGTACCGTCGGCGTCGATCAAGGTGATCCGACTGCTTCCCGGGTCGATGGTGGAAAGGAAATCTTCCCCATATTGGGATACCCCGCGGGAAAGATATCCCAGTTCAGTGGTAAGCTCAGTGGCCAACTGCTGCTCAAAATAGGGCATCAGAATGGCGATCAGGATGATCATGCCCACCAGAAGGGTGGAGAGGGTAACAGTAAGGATGGCGCTGAAAAGCCGTTTTGTCATACGCCATTCTCCCGAATCCGATATCCGGTCCCGCGCACGGTCTCAATATAGCTGCCGCATTCGCCCAGCTTCTGGCGCAGAGTCCGGATATGTACGTCCACTGTGCGGCTTTCCGCCTCGAAGGTGTAGCCCCAGATCTGATTGAGCAGCTTTTCCCGGGTGAATACAATGCCGGGCTGCTGCATCAGAACGCTGAGCAGTTCAAACTCCTTGTGAGTCAGCGAGATTTCTTCTTTGTTCACAAGCACCTGATGGCGGGCAGGGAAGAGCTGAATTTCACCCACTTGATACTCGTCCGGAGCGGTCTGAGGCTTGGCACGGCGCAGCAGAGCGTTCACCCGGGCCACCAGCTCCATCATGCCGAAAGGCTTCGGAATATAGTCGTCGGCACCGCTGTCCAGGCCGGTCACCCGGTCGTACTCACTGCCCTTGGCCGTGAGCATAATCACCGGCAGTTGGCTTGTGGTGGAGTTGGCTCGCAGACGCTTCAGAATATGAATGCCGTCCTCTTCCGGCAGCATGATATCCAGCAACAGCAGATCCGGCATCTGTTTTTCCATCTCGGCCCAGAACAGCGAGGGCAGGTCAAAGCCTTTCGCTTCGTAGCCGGAACGATTCAGGGTATAGGTAACCAGCTCTCGGATGCTGTTGTCGTCTTCCAGAATATAAATCATAGGTTTCAAGGCCTCCTCAAAATCGTTGCTCATTTTAAGTATAAAACATCTGAAAGCGCTTTTCACTAGTTCAATGTAAAAACTACGTAAAAACGGAGGGGCGTTTTGCCCCTCCGCTCATAAGATGATACAGCTTTGTCAGTTGGTAATGTTCAGGCAGCTCAGGAAGGTGCTTTCCTTGAAGGACTGGAAGTTGAACAGCAGCAGCACCTCATCGTAGCCTTCCTGCTGGGCAAAGTCCGCCACACTCAGGCCAAAACCGCGGGGGTCAATGACGCCGATGCGGGCATAATTTGCGGTCAGATAGGGAATGAAGCTGTTGGCATAGCTGTCCTTCACCACCAGAATGCTGCCTTCACCGTCGCCTTCAATGGTGGAGTAGCCGTTGTTGCCATACAGGAACATGGCATACTTATCGCCTGTCTCCAGCTTGGACTTATCATACATGGTGGCGGTGAAATTTTCGGTCAGCTCAAAGGTAGGAGAAACATTCCATACGGTCATGGCATTGGGCAGGTCCAGATACGCGATGGTATCCGGCTTGCTCTTCCAGTACAGCGCCTTGGAATAGGTGGTGCCATAGAAGCCGGGCACGGTGGTGTAGTCGTTCTCGCTTACCTCCATGGGGGTCAGACCACGCATCTGGCAGAACTGCTGATAGGCAAGATAGGCGCCGTAGCTGGTCCAGTGATGGTCGGTGTCGTAATACAGCTGCACATCGTCCTTGGCCGCGGTAAAAGGCTCCCGCAGATCAAGACTGTTGGCCTCACCCACGGTGGAGAAGATTGTATCCAAGCGGGCGTTTTCGTCCAGCATGGGGGTGTTGGCAGGCAGCTCCTCAGCGTTGATTACACTGGAGGAAGGAGCCAGCAGGAACGTGACCTGACCGGGGAATTTTTCGATGAACTGCTGCACCAGCGTGGTGTTCTTCTGTAACAGCTTTTCCTCGGTGGGAGTCAGGGCGAACATCTTGGTGAACAGCGCATCATTTTTGCCGATCATCGCGCCGCCGATCTCTTCCTTCCGGAACAGCAGGCTTTCGCACAGGCTCTGAGCCTTCAGCCAGCTGTCGCGCCCGATCACCTGATCCTTGGTGTACTCGCCGTATTTGGCGGTCCACTCGTTTTTTACCAGACTGGAGAAGCTGAACTTCGGAAACTGAGCCAGATCCCGACGCTCCAGATCGGATTCAGCGCGCTTGGGCCAGAGCCCGTCAGCAATCATAAAGCAGAAAATAAACAGGAAAAACAGCACCAGAAGGGGATACTGCTTCAGCTCTTTCAATTTTTCTTTCATGCGATCCCCTCCCTTAGAAACGGAAATACAGGAACGGGCTGTTGGTGGATGCCACAATGTAGGCGATGCACATCAGCAGCAGGGCGAACACCACGATGATCTTGAGCACCGTGTGCTTTTTCAGCCAGTCGTAGATACGCAGGGGCACCGGAGTGCAGCAGATAATCGCCACCACCAGCAGTACACCGTAGTTGCGCAGGAAGTACAGGCAGGAAACGCCGCCGGAGGGAATGAACAGCTTCTGCATCAACAGAGCCAGACCCACGCCGTCCTCGTTGCCCACAAACAGCGCCCAGCCCACGGCTACCAGCAGCAGGGTGTAGATGTGAGGCCAGATACGGGCGGTCTGTAGCTTTTTGAGCAGGAAGATTTTCTCAATGGCAAGCAGAATGAAGTAGTAGATGCCCCAGAAGATGAAGTTCCAGTCGGCACCATGCCAGATGCCGGTCAGGGTCCAGACCACGAACATGTTGAAGATCTGGCGCTTCAGGCCCCGGCGGTTGCCGCCCAGGGGAATGTACACATATTCCCGGAACCAGCCGGACAGCGTCATATGCCAGCGCCGCCAGAAATCAGTGATGCTGCGGGCGATGTAGGGCATATTAAAGTTCATGGGGAAATCAAAGCCCAGCATCTTACCCATGCCGATGCCCATCAGCGAATAACCGGAAAAGTCAAAATACAGCTGCAGGGAATAGGCCAGCAGACCCAGCCAGACCAGCGGCGTGCTGGCGTTTGCCAGCCCAACACCAGCAGAGGTGAGAATATGCTGGTCGTTGTAGGTGCCGATAATGTCGTACCACAGCTTGCTTACGGTGTCCGCAATCAGGACCTTTTTTGCCAGGCCGAATACAAACAGGCAGATGCCTTCTTCAATCTGCTTGAGGCGGTAGCGGTCCTTGTACACGTGAAGCTGCGCAGCCACATCCCGGTATTTCACGATGGGACCGGCAATCAGCTGGGGGAACATAACCACATATGCGCCGAAATCGATGATGTTGTGCTCAGTCTTCACATCCCGACGGTATACGTCAATGGAGTAGCTCATGGTCTGGAAGGTATAGAAGCTGATGCCTAGGGGCAGCACGGTGGCTGCTTCCACCATGCCGATGGAAAGTCCCGTGATTGCATTGATGGTGCTGATGATGAAGTTGGTGTATTTGAAAAACACCAACATGGACAGGCTGCCCACAATGGAAATGATCAAAAAGACCCGGCGCATTTTGTCCGAATGATCGAACCGTTCAATGGCAAGGCCGGAGAAATAGTTGATGAGAATCAGCACGACCATCACCGGGAAGAACCGCACCTCACCCCAGGAATAGAACACCAGGCTGCAGATAAACAGAGCCAGGTTTTTCAGCTTGTAGGGGGCAATGTAATACAGTGCCAGTGTGATCGGCAAAAAGCGGAACAAAAACAGAATGGTACTGAACAGCAAGCTTGCGACACTCCTTTACAAAAAAGGCCGGTACCGCCGTCTGGTGATACCGACCAAAAGCATTGTCTTTGTGGGGAATTATTTCAGCGCTTCGTCCAGAGCGGTGTCGATGGCACTGTAATCCGCACCGTTGGTATTGGCAACCACCATTACAACGTAGTCGCCCTGCTGAACGATGCGAGCGTCCTTAGCGGCAGCTTCCTTGTCGGCAAATTCCGCATACAGGCCGCCGGTGGAAATACTGGTCTTGTAGGCCTCCATCTCGGTCTTGACCGCGTCGCCCTTGCCTTCCACAGCCTTCACGGCAACAATCAAAGCGCTGTCGGCCTGATCGTTGGAAACCTTACCGGCGTACTCTTCGATGTTGTCCTTGGTGAGCAGCATGTCCAGAGTGATGAAGTTGTCATCCACGTCGCGAGGATTGGCGATGGGGTTCGCGCTCTCCACGGCAGTAACGATGTCGTTCAGATTATATGCTTTGCTGCTTTCCTGGCCGCCACAGCCAACCAGCCCAAGAGCGAGAACAGCGGCAGACAGAGCAATCGCGATAAGTTTTTTCATTGATTCTTCTTCCTTTCCTGGAAAGTTATGTAATTGATTTTATACTATATTAAGTAGAATTGCAAGCTGTACCGGTAGCATTGACAGAAAATTTACACTTTATTCACCGGGGCCATGAGGGGATGCGCTTGACAGAAGCGCCCGGGCATTTTACAATCAAACTGGATTGTTATCGCCTCAAACAGGCACTATATTATAAGGAGAGTTTGAATTCATGCGTTCTTCGCAAAACAAAACAAGACAGATTGCGCTGTCCGGCCTTCTGTTCGCTTTGGCGATGGCGCTTTCCTTTGCGGAATCCGCCATTGCACCCATGCTGGGCCTTATGCCCGGCGTAAAGATCGGCCTGGCCAACATTGTGGTCATGTATGCGCTGTTTTTCATGGGGGCAAAGCAGGCATTGAGCCTGGCGCTGCTGAAGTCCTTTTTCGTTATGCTTACCCGTGGAGTGGTCGCCGGTTTTTTGTCACTGTGTGGGGGATTGCTGTCGCTGCTGGTCATGTGGGTGCTGTTCTGTTTGTTCGGCAAGCACATCACCTATTTTATTTTGTCCGTCTGCGGCGCTCTGGCTCACAACATCGGGCAGCTCATCGGTGCCAGCATCGTGCTCAGCAGCACGCTGGCGCTGACCTACGCCCCTGTGCTCATCGTTTCCGGTCTTGCCATGGGCATGGTGACCAGCTCCAGTCTGTCTGCTTTGCTGCCTGCGCTGGGCCGGATGGGCTTTAATATTAAGAAATTGTAATTTTTTCAAAATAATCTGAAAATAGTGCTTGACGAAACTATACTTTGATGCTATACTTTAGCTATAACAAAGAACGGTTCCTATTTACGAGCCGCTTCCGAGTCAATGAGCTGAAATTTAAAATATTGGAGGATGAATACTATGTCCAAGTTTGTTTGCACCGTATGTGGTTACATCGCCGAGGGCGCTGCTCCCGATTTCTGCCCCGTTTGCAAGGCTCCCAAGGATAAGTTCGTTGAGAAGACCGAGAACACCTACGTGACCGAGCACGTGGTTGGCATCGCCAAGGAGGGCGTTCCCGAGGAGATTATCGAGGGCCTGCGCATGAACTTCAACGGTGAGTGCAGCGAGGTTGGCATGTACTTGGCTATGAGCCGCGTTGCTGATCGTGAGGGCTACCCCGAGATCGCTGAGGCCTGGAAGCGCTACGCTTTCGAAGAGGCTGAGCATGCTGCCAAGTTCGCCGAGCTGCTGGGCGAGGTTCTGACCGACAGCACCCAGAAGAACCTGCAGATGCGTGTTGACGCCGAGTGCGGCGCTTGCTCCGGCAAGATGGACCTGGCCAAGAAGGCTAAGGAGCTGGGCCTGGATGCTATCCACGACACCGTTCACGAGATGGCTAAGGACGAGGCTCGTCACGGCCGCGGCATGCAGGGCCTGCTGAACCGTTACTTCAAGTAATTGGTTCCCGGTTACTGACTGAATACACAAAGGAGCGTGCAGCGTTTGCTGTACGCTCCTTTTTCATTCAAACCAATCCCGTTCCGGGCGGCATTGCCGAGGATAGAGTTTCAGCTGCCCTTGCGGGCCGTACATGGCCAGAAATACCTCCTTCGGGCTTTTATAGCCGCGGGCCGTCAGCTGCTCCTGCAGCCAGGCGGGGTTATGCCCGATGGCCTCCAGATTGTCTGCAAGAGGGGAGCCGTCCAGAACCAGCGCGCACCAAAGCCCTTCCGGCTGAGGGGAAAGCTGAAGATCCGATGGCGTGGCCGGGCGGTATTGTGCAGCGGGGAGAAAGCTGATCTGTCCGTTGGTTTCCAGCACCGCAGATTCCAGTTGGCTCAAATCAAAATAGCCGGCTACCCGGCATTGGCTCAAAAATTCGTTCAAGTCCAACCGGGCACACAGCAGATTTTTGGGATAAAGTCTCCCATTTTGATAAAGCACTACCGGGCGGCCATTGAAAAAGCGTCGCAGTGCGATGGATTTACAGGTAAACCAGTCAATGCACAAAGCAGCAATTCCGTAGACCACCGTGGCCGTGAGCGGCTGCCACCAGGCCTCCAGATCGGTGGCCAGCTCCGCGGCAATGGACCCGATGGTGATGCTGGTTACATAATCAAACAGACTCATCTGGCCGATCTGACGCTGGCCCACCAGCTTACACAGGCCAAACAGGACTACGATGGAAACCAGGCTAGTGATGGCGATTTTTCCAACTTCGCTATAGATCTGCATAATATCCGGCCTTTCTTGCGGCAAGACGGCCGCGGTATCCTGCTGTGAGTATGTACAAAGGAACGGCGGATTATTCATGAAAACCAAGACTTGGCGAATATGGCGGAATTATGTATAATAGGTCCATCATATCAAAGTGCGCGGCAGCGCGCTGACAGGAGGGCATGGCCGTTGCGGCATGTTTTTATTGTAAATCCCGTTTCCGGTAAAGCGGATGCCAGCGGGTCACTGGTTCCCAAGATCACTCAAGCGGCAGCCCGGCAGGGAGTGGACTACGAGATCCTTCTGACCGAGCGGCCTGGCCACGGAGTGGAGCTGGCACAGCAGCAGGCAGCAGCAGGCGAGCCCGTTCGCTTGTATGCCTGTGGAGGTGACGGCACTCTGAATGAGGTGCTGCAGGGCGTCTACGGCTGCAAAAATGCCCAGGTAGCCTGTGTGCCCTGCGGCAGCGGCAACGATTTTGTGCGCAATTTCGGAGGCAGCGCGCCGTTTCTGGACCTGGAAAACCTGATTCAGGGCGAGGCGGTCTCCATGGATCTGATCGAGACCGATCAGGGCCTGGCAGCCGCCATCTGCTCCGCCGGTCTGGACGCCCAGGTTGCCTATGGTATCCCGAAGTTCCGAAGGATTCCGCTGTGCGGTGGCTCCATGGCCTATAAGCTCTCCATATTGCAGGCGGTCAGCGGGCCTCTGGGTCACCGGCTGCGGATCTGCGCGGATGACGAAACCATTACCGGCGACTTTTTGATGCTGGCACTCTGCAACGGCTCCACCTACGGCGGTGGCTTTATGGCTGCACCGCAGGCCTGCATGAACGACGGCCTGCTGGAGCTTGTGCTGGTCCGGAAGATCAGCCGGCTTCAAATTGCCCGCCTGATCGGTGACTACCAGAAAGGGCTGCACATGCAGGGCGACCAGGTAGCTCCGGCCTATCGTGATATTATTCTGGCCAGAAAGGTGCGCAGCCTGCGGCTGGACACCCTGGACGGCCGTCCTATCGTGGTAACGAGAGACGGGGAGTGCGCTCCTTACAGCAGTCTGCGGGCACATGTACTTCCCGCTGCTGCGCAGATTGTGCTGCCTCGTTCTGTCCTGAATACAGAACTTCCCGCATTGCGGAAAGACACTATCCTCAACAGATAAAACAAAAACGGCAACGTGACAGGATTCACTCCTTCACGCTGCCGTTTTTCTTTGTAAAAAGCTGTTACAGCTCGTTGACTGTTTCGGTTACGGACATCCGCTGAATCCGCCGGGCAGGTGCCCAGACGGCGGCTCCGGCTGCAAACAGCACGAACACAAAAACCACTGTCAGACGTCCGGCCGGGAATTGCCATACCGCATAAGGGAAGTGCTCCAGAATCAGAAAGCCGTAGAGCAAGCGGCTCAGCGGCAGTCCGACTGCACAGCCTGCAGCACAGCCGGTCAGGGCATAGGTGAATGCCTGGGCGGTAATCATTCTGGTAATCTGCCGCTCATCCATACCCACTGCCCGCATTGCACCGTATTGCCGGATTCTGGCGGTCACGCTCATAGAAATGCAGTTGACAATGTTGAGAACGGCAACCAATGCAATAATGCTCAAAAAGCCATACACGCAAGCTGTAAAGGCCAGATAGGTTCCACGGGTGCTTTGTTCTCGCCGATCAGTCATAGCCCATCCGTTTTCTTCCGCCAGCTGGCGAATAGTATCCAGCGTTTCGTCCGGCACATCCGAAGAAGTTTGGATCATCAGCAGGGCATAATCGGTTATGCCGGTCAAACGCGCAAAAGTTTCCCCGGAAACAATCAGGGTAAGCTGCCCTCCGGTCAACCCATCGGAACGAAAAGGATCGTATTTCAGAAGCCCTGCAATTTCCAGGCGTTCTGTTCCCAGAATCACGGCATCGCCATTTTTCCAGCCGCAAGCCGGGTCCCAGGCTGCCAGAGCAAAGCTGCTGTCACCACATACCCGGGCAAGATCACTGCCTCGGCGAAGCGAGCCGTCTTTTTTCAGTGCATTCAGATCAAACGCATCAAATGCGACCAGATCCACGGCGGAAAGACTATTGCTTCCATCCTCCCATCGGGCGGGCAGAGCAAAACTGCTTCGCCTGCCATAAACTCGTTCGACTCCATCCATGCTTTCCAGTGTTTTGGTCAATGCGGAATCAATGGAATTGCCACCGTCAAGGCTGGAAAGCTCCAGGTCTGCCGCTGCGGCAGATTGGGGCATCAGGTGGTCTACAAAATCAATCAGAACCGAAAAACTCAGAAACAGCACGATGCTGAGCGCAAACGAGCCGGTGATCAACGCCAGGTTCTTTTTGGAAGCGGCTGCCTGCTGAATTCCAAGGGTGATCTCAATGGGGAAAATACCGGTTCGGGAAGAGTGATGAATTTGCGGCCGGTTTTCCGTGCCGGCTGAAACAGCAGCGGCAGGGGAAACACTGGCTGCACGGCGGGCAGGAGCCTGGGCCGCCAGCAGTACCGTCACGATGCCCACCAGAATGCCGCTGACAATGCCGATGCCGCTGATGCCAAACAGGGGAATGGAGGAAAACTCCTCTCCAACCCAAAAGCGCAGTATGGCGCATAATCCCCAGGAAACTGCAATACCCAGAACCAGCCCCGCGGGAATGGCGCTTTCGCACCAGTTCAGCGCCTCCAGCCGTACAAATCGGGCAATCTGCTGCCTGCTCATACCGATGCACCGCATCATTCCGAAAAACTGAGTCCTTTGAACCACACTGCTATGGAGGCTGCCGGAAATCATCAGAACTCCGGCAACCAGCACCAGAAGAAAGAGCACTGCCGCCGCAAGCAGAAGAGTTTGTCCCATGGTGCTCCCGAACAACTCCCACAGAGAAAAGGCACCATGCTTTTCAGCCAGCCGCGCCTGCTCCATTCGCGTGCCCATCTCGGCCATACTGAAGATTGCGGTCACCATAAACACAGCAAAAACAATGCACAGACGTGTCATACGGTTCTGGCGGCGGTGCACTTTTGCTGAGATCGGGATCAGGCTCAGATAGCTTTTCATTCCCGGCACCTCCCGAAATCGGTAACCACACCGTCGGAAACCTGCAGGATACGGTCTGCCGATTGTGCCACGGTCCGGCTGTGAGTAATCATAACCACAGTCTGCTCATACAGCCGGGAGGCCCTCTTGAGCAGGGCAATCACTTCACTGGTGTTCTGGCTGTCCAGGTTCCCGGTAGGTTCGTCCGCCAGAATCAGGGCGGGCCGGGTGATCAGCGCACGTCCGATGGCAACCCGTTGTTGCTGACCGCCGGAAAGCTGGCAGGGCAGATGATTCCGCCGGTCTTTTAGATTCAGCACAGCGAGCAGCTCTTCCAGCCGCTTTTGGTTGGGCTTCTGATAATCCAGCAGCACCGGAAAAACGATGTTCTGTTCCACCGTCAATTCCGGAATCAGATGAAAGCTCTGAAAGATAAACCCGATGTTCCGGCGTCGGAAGACGGTGAGGTTGCGTTCTTTCATGGAGAAAATATCCTTGCCGTCCAGAAAAATCTTTCCCGCAGTGGGGGTATCCAGTGCGCCGATCAGATTCAGCAGAGTACTTTTGCCGGAGCCGGATTCTCCTACAATAGCCACAAACTCTCCTTTCGGAACAGAAAAGCACGCTTCTTTCAAAGCATGCACAGCAGTTTCACCCTGTCCGTAGGTTTTGGAAACATGGTCCACATACAACAAATCCATTTTGGTCCCTCTCTTTCATTTGGCATGGAAAAAGAGTACCATGGGAACCCTACTGCTCCATGACATACGGCCTACAATTTTGTAGGAATCAAAAAATTTATAGTGAACACCGTGCCGTAACCAGGTTGACTGTCCACCTCAATGGTTCCGCCGTGCGCCTCAACAATGGATTTGGCCAGCGCCAGGCCGAGCCCCACGCCCTGCGTATCCTTGGAAAAGCGGCTGCGGTAGAAGCGCTTGAAAATGTGGGGCAGGTCTTCCGGATGAATCCCGCAACCGGTATCCCGCACCCTGATCTGCACCACCGACGCAAAGGTGCGCCACTCGATTTGAATGGAATCGCCTGTCCGTGTGTGATCCAGTGCATTTTTGATCAGGTTGCTCAAAGCCTCACTCATCCAGTGAGCATCACAGAAGAGAACCACGTATTCGTCGCCCGAAAAGCGGAGCTGCTTGCCCTGTTGTTCTGCCTGAACAGAAAACCGCTGTTCCAGCGCCTGCATCAAATCCGTCAGATTCTGCTCCGACTTTTCCATTAAAACGGTTCCGGCATCCAGTTTTGTAATCTTAAGCAGATTCTGCACCAGTGTTTCGATCCGGTTCAGCTCCTGCTCTGAAAGGGCGGTAAACTGGCGCACCACTTCCGGGTCTTCCTGCTCCTGCTGCAGAATACCATTGTAAATGGAAAGAGCCGCCAGCGGGGTTTTCAGTTGATGGGAGATGTCGGAAATGGATTCCTTCAGGAATTGACGGGAACGCTGCTGGTTTTCCACATGGGCATTCAGGATGGCCGCCAGGGAATTGACCTCATGGAACAGCCGGTTCCGTTCGCCCTCATCGTCGCATTCGATACGGGCGGATAGGTCCCCCTCCAGATAGTCCTCGATTCGCTGCACCGCCTGCTCCATCGTGTGGCACTCAACGCGAAAATAGCGAAGGAGCAGAGACAGAATCAATGCCGTCATACAGATGGCGGCAAACCATATCCATCCCGCTGCACTTTGCGGAATAGCCCAAAATAAGAGTGCGGCCACTGCCGTAAATCCCGCGGCACAGGCAAGGATCTGTATAAAAAGTGTTTTGATTCTTCGATCCGAAAGAATTTTCATAAATGCCTCACTCCGCACTGCTCCATTTATACCCCATACCACGAATGGTTACGATGCGCCGGGGATTCGCAGGCTCATCCTCAATTTTTGCACGCAGCCTGCGGATATAAACCGTCAGGGTGCTGTTGTCGATGTAGTCGCCTTCGTGGTCCCACAGGCGGCCTAAAATCTGCTCCGGTGAGAGCACCGTATCCGGGTTTTGCATGAACAGACACAGCAGTTTGAACTCCCCGGCGGTCAGATCCACCGGTGTACCATTTTTATAAGCGTTTCGTTCCAGCAAGCGCAGGATGATCCCGTGCGATGAAATTTCTGTGCCGCGATCACAAGCACTCCTGCTCCTGCGAAGCAGGGCATTGACCCGGGAGAGAAAGATGGCCAGCTTGAAGGGTTTGGTGATGTAATCATCTCCGCCGATGTCCAGCCCCATGATCACGTCGGTCTCTTCGTCCGCAGCGGTCAGGAATAAGATCGGCACCTGCGAGGTCTGCCGGATTATCCGGCACAGGTCATAACCGGAGCCATCCGGGAGGGCGACGTCCAGAATGATTAGATCATAGGGCCTTTCCCTCCAGCCACTCTGTGCTTCGGCGAAGGTGCGGGCCACCTGCACCGCATAGCCCTGCCGTTCCAGTGCAAAGGTCAGCCCACTGATCGGGCTGCGGTCGTCTTCCACAAAAAATATCTGCTTCATTGATTCTTCCTCACTTTACCGCCCTGTCTTTCGGCGATGGATGCCCTTATTATAATGCGGCCTGCCATGGAATACAAACCTGCGGCTGGCCCGGAAGGACGGCCCGCAGCTTTCCTGTTTTAGTGTTCTTAATCAAAAAGAGATCAGCAAAGCAAAGGCAGGTATTGCTAAAAAGGAAAGAGAAGCACAGTGAAAAGGGCGTACCGAACGGTATAATGGAATTTTGCAGGGAAAAATCATGGTTTGTTCACAAAAATTTTTTTATTTATCCACTTGATTTTTCCTGGAAGAGCGACTAAAATATACATTAGCACTCGGGGAGAATGAGTGCTAAACAAATTTTTGTTATCATTAAATTTATTTTTGAATAGGAGGATATCTTCCATGAAAATCAAGCCTCTTGCAGATCGCGTTGTGATCAAGACCGTTGAAGCTGAAGAAACCACTAAGAGTGGCATCATCCTGGCCGGTTCCGCCAAGGAGAAGCCCCAGGTGGCCGAGGTGCTGGCAGTTGGCCCCGGCGGCATGGTAGACGGTAAGGAAGTGGAGATGATCGTCAAGGTAGGCGATAAGGTCCTCACCAGCAAGTACTCCGGCACTGAAGTAAAGGTGGACGGCGAGGAATGCACCATCGTTCGTCAGAGTGATATCCTGGCCATCGTTGAGGAGTAACTTCCATTTCCGCTTTTCACAAATGACTGATCGAATGCGCGCTGCGCATCCTGCAATAAAAGGAGAGATTCATTATGGCAAAACAAATTCTGCATGGCGAGGCTGCCCGCAAGGCCCTTTCCGCTGGTATTGATACCCTGGCTGACACCGTCCGCATCACCATGGGCCCCAAGGGACGCAACGTGGTGCTGGGCAAGAAGTTCGGCAGCCCCGTGATCACCAATGACGGTGTAACCATCGCCAAGGAGATCGAGCTGAAGGACGTGTTCGAGAACATGGGCGCTCAGCTGGTTCGTGAAGTTGCCACCAAGACCAACGACATCGCTGGCGACGGCACCACCACCGCCACTGTTCTGGCTCAGGCTCTGGTACACGAGGGTATGAAGAATGTTGCCGCCGGCGCCAACCCCATGGATGTGAAGCGCGGCATGCAGAAGGCTGTGAAGGCTGCTGTTTCCGCTTTTGCTGCCAACAGCAAGAAGGTGGACGGCTCCAAGGACATCGCCCGTGTTGCCACTGTTTCCGCTGACGACGCCACCGTTGGTGAGCTGATCGCCGAGGCTATGGAGAAGGTAACCGCCGATGGCGTGATCACCATCGAAGAGAGCAAGACCGCCGAGACCTACTCCGAGGTCGTGGAAGGCATGCAGTTCGACCGTGGCTACATCACCCCCTACATGGTGACCGACACCGAGAAGATGGAGGCCGTGATCGATGATGCCTACATCCTGATCACCGACAAAAAGATCAGCGTGATCCAGGACCTGCTGCCTCTGCTGGAGCAGATCGTGCAGAGCGGCAAGAAGCTGGTTATCATTGCTGAGGACATCGAGGGCGAGGCTCTGTCCACCCTGATCGTGAACCGTCTGCGCGGCACTTTCACCTGCGTGGCTGTTAAGGCTCCCGGCTTTGGCGACCGCCGCAAGGAGATGCTGCAGGATATCGCCATCCTGACTGGCGGCCAGGTTATCAGCGAAGAGCTGGGCTACGACCTGAAGGAGACCACCGTTGACATGCTGGGCCGTGCCCGTCAGGTCAAGGTCACCAAGGAGACCACCACCATCGTGGACGGCGCTGGCGCCAAGGAGCTGATCAAGGAGCGCGTAAACCAGATCCGTGCTCAGATGGAAAGCTCCACCAGCGATTTCGACCGCGAGAAGCTGCAGGAGCGTCTGGCCAAGCTGGCCGGCGGTGTTGCCGTGATCCGCGTGGGTGCTGCCACCGAAGTGGAAATGAAGGACAAGAAGCTGCGCATTGAGGACGCTCTGAATGCCACTAAGGCTGCCGTGGAAGAGGGCATCGTGGCTGGCGGCGGCACTGCTGCCATCAACGCTATCCCCGCTGTTCAGAAGGTATGCGACGAGCTGGAAGGCGACGAGCGCACCGGTGCCCGCATCGTTCTGAAGGCTCTGGAAGCTCCTCTGCGTCAGATCGCTCAGAACGCCGGTCTGGAGGGCAGCGTTATCATCGACAAGATCCTGAGCTCCGGCAAGTCCAACTACGGCTTCGATGCTCAGAAGGAGCAGTACTGCGACATGATCGAGGCTGGTATCGTTGATCCCACCAAGGTGACCCGTTCCGCTCTGGAGAATGCTGCCAGCGTTGCTTCCATGGTGCTGACCACCGAAAGCCTGGTTGCCGATGAGCCCGAGCAGCCCGCTGCTGCTCCCGCTGCACCCGACATGGGCGGCATGGGCGGCATGTACTAAGCCAAATCACACCCCTATAACCCAAACAGCAAAGGCCTGCATGCGTTTTGCATGCAGGCCTTTTTGCGTCTCAATCCCCCTTATGCCATCCGGATCAAATCTGTACGTTTTTGGCATCCCTATGGTATGACACTCTCTCCGCCTGCCCAGACTGAAAAGGGAGGTGAATAGCATGACACAGAAACGTCTGGCCGCGCTGTTCGGCGCTGTGCTTCTTGCATTTTCGGTGGTCATGGGCAGGCTGTATCTGTTGGCACAGAATCAGGAATATGCCCAAACGGCGCAGGCACAAACGGTGACCACGCTCACTCTCGAAAACAGCCGCGGCAACTTGTACGACTGTAACGGAACGCCTATGACCGGATATGGCCAACAGTATTACGCACTGTCCATTCCGGGAGAAAGCAGCTATGCGGAGCTGTTTCAATATGTTCCCTACAGCGAGCAGGCCTATCTTTACGAAAAGCGAAACGCACTGGCTCCTTTTCTGATTCAGGTGGACCGGGATCTTACCGATCAGGGGATTTATACCTATTCGGTGCCTAACCGTTATTGTCCGCTTCCCCTGGCGGAGCATCTGATCGGTTATCTGAATGGGGACGGCACCGGTGTGGCCGGTTTGGAGCAGGCGTTTGATGAGCTGCTCACCAGCGGCCGGTCTGCCCGTGAGGTTCAGTGCGTAACCACAGCGCAGGGTTCATTGCTGGCAGGCAGCGAACCGCAGCTTCTGGAGGAGCAAGCGGAAGGCCAGGGAGTAATGCTTACCCTGGATACCGCCACCCAGCGGGTGTGCGAAGCGATTGCGCAAGCTTCTATGGACACCGGCTGCATTCTGGTGCTGGATGTGGCTACCGCAAAGGTCCGCGCCAGTGTGAGTATGCCGGAATTTGACCCGGATAACATTCAGTGCAGCCTGCAAAATGAAGACTCACCGTTTTTGAACCGGGCGCTCTGCCAATATAATGTGGGTTCCGTGTTCAAGCCGGTTCTGGCTGCCGCCGCCTTGGAGCGGGGCATCGGCTGGTACAGCATGGAGTGCGAAGGTGTGATTACCATCAACGACCACGACTACCACTGCGCCCTGGATCGCGCACATGGTTTGATGAGTATTCGCGGGGCGCTGGAAAAGAGCTGTAACTGCTTTTTTATTGATCTGGGCATGCAGCTGGGCGGCAACCGGGTGGCGGAACTTGCCCGTCAGTTTGGCTTCGGGCAAACGGTCTATCTGGCGGGCGGATTGAAAAGTGCCGAGGGTGTGGTACCGGATGGGGAGACGCTGGAAGATCTGGGCCAGCTGGCAAATTTCAGCTTTGGCCAGGGTCAGCTGATGGCGGCTCCGGTTCAGCTGGCCGCTGCATACAATACTCTTGCCGCCGGCGGTGTCTACCGCAGCCCAAGCTTTCTGGAAGCGGTGATCGACGAGACAACCGGCGAGGCAGTCCGGCAGCTTTATCAGCCGGATACCCGTCAGGTGGTGAGCGCATCCACTGCCGAGACCCTGTGCGACATGCTGGCCGGAGTGGTGAACGAGGGCATCGGTTCACAGGCTGCCCCTCAAAACGGCACAGCCGCAGGCAAAACCGGCACCGCCCAGACTGCTGTGTTCAACCAAGAGGGCAGGGAAGAGATGAACTACTGGTTTGCGGGCTTTTATCCCGCCGAAGATCCGATCTACACCATTGTTGTGCTGCAGGATGGCACCCCCGAGCCGGAAACGAGCTCCGCGGCTATTTTCGCACAGGTATGCGATGGGCTGTTCTGGCTGCAAAGTGAGGAGACCCGGGCACAGATCCTGGAACAGCAGGAAAAGCTGGAAGAGGAGCAGGCAAAATCCGCGGCCAGCAGTTGACAATCAAAGCGGTACGCGTTATACTGTTAAAGTAATTGATCATGATAATGGCTGTGATAGGGCCAATGGCGAGCAGACAGCTTCAGAGAGGGAACCGTTTCGGTGCAAGGTTCCTGCTTGTTTTTCCGCCGCATGCCACCCTTGAGCCCCCGGCGATGAGTCGGGCGTAACGCGGCGTTAACGCGCAAAAAGCGGCGGTTTTGATGTTTTAAAACCGCAATCTGGGTGGTACCACGGAGATTTTTGTAGCCTTCGTCCCTGTTTGGGGGCGTGGGCTATTCTTTTTTCTGGGGCACTTCGGCAATTATCCGATCAGGCGTTTTGCACACAACACATGTAGAGGAGTTATGAACGATGCAATGGACCGGTTTGAATGAACTGCGTGAAAAGTATCTTTCGTTTTTCGAGAGCAAGGGCCACCTGCGGCTGGACAGCTTCCCCCTGGTGCCGAAAAACGACAACAGCCTGCTGCTGATCAACAGCGGCATGGCCCCCATGAAGAAATGGTTCCTGGGCCAGGAAGAGCCCCCCTGCCATCGGGTGACCACCTGCCAGAAGTGCATCCGTACCCCGGATATCGAGCGCGTTGGTATCACTGCCCGTCACGGCACCTACTTTGAGATGCTGGGCAACTTCAGCTTCCAGGATTACTTCAAGAAGGAAGCCACTGCCTGGGCCTGGGAGTTCCTGACCAAGGTGCTGGAGATCCCCGCCGAGCTGCTGTACATCTCGGTTTACGAAGATGACGACGAGGCCTGGGACATCTGGACCAAGGACATCGGCATTGCTGAGGATCACATGGTCCGTTTCGGCAAGGAAGACAACTTCTGGGAGCACGGCTCCGGCCCCTGCGGCCCCTGCAGCGAGATCTACTTTGACCGCGGCCCCGAGCATGGCTGCGGCAAGCCCGACTGCAAGGTTGGCTGCGACTGCGACCGCTACATGGAGGTATGGAACCTGGTGTTCAGCCAGTTCGACTCCGACGGCAAGGGCAACTACACCCGCCTGGAGCGCCCCAACATTGATACCGGCATGGGCCTGGAGCGTCTGGCCTGTGTGATGCAGGGCGTGGGCAACCTGTTCGAGGTTGACACCGTTCGCGCCATCCTGAACCATGTGGAGAAGATCAGCGGCAAGACCTACGGTGAGGATGCCAAGACCGACATCTCCATCCGTGTGATCACCGACCACATCCGTTCCACCACCTTCATGGTGAGCGACGGCATTATGCCCTCCAACGAGGGCCGCGGCTACGTGCTGCGCCGCCTGCTGCGCCGCGCCGCCCGTCATGGCCGGATGCTGGGCATCACCCGCCCCTTCCTGACCGAGCTGGTGGACACTGTAATCCGCGAGAACAAGGCCGGTTATCCCGAGCTGGAAGAGCATGCTGACTACATCAAGAAGGTTATCGGCACCGAGGAAGAGCGCTTCTACAAGACTATCGACCAGGGCATGACCATCCTGAACGGTCTGATCGACAACATCACCAAGGCTGCTGTGGCCGGCAAGGAGAAGATTCTCTCCGGTATCGATGCCTTCAAGCTGAATGATACCTTCGGTTTCCCCCTGGATCTGACTCGCGAGATCGCCGCTGAAGCTGGCATCACCGTGGATGAGGAGAACTTCCACTCCGAGATGAAGAAGCAGAAGGAGAAGGCCCGCAAGGACCGTCTGTCCCGTGGCATCTCCGGATGGGATTCCGATCTGTTCAGTGAGCTGACCGTACCTGCCACCGTGTTCACCGGCTACGAGAAGTTGGAGGACAAGGGCCAGGTTATGGCTCTGTCCGATGGTGAAGAGCTGGAGGATGCCATCTCCACCGACGAGGGCGCCAAGGAAGGCGTTCTGGTTGTTCTGGATCAGACTCCCTTCTACGCGGAGAGCGGCGGACAGGTGGCCGACACCGGTTCCATCGTGACCACTGATGGTGCCCGTCTGGAAGTGAAGGATGTGAAGAAGACCGGTAAGGGCTACTTCGTGCACACCTGCACCCTGATGGAGGGCACCGTAAAGGTGGGCGACAGCGTAACTGCCGCTGTGTCCAAGGGCCGCCGGATGTCCATTGCCCGTAACCACACCAGTGCTCACCTGCTGCAGAAGGCTCTGCGCGAGGTGCTGGGCAGCCACGTGCATCAGGCCGGTTCCTATGAGGACGACGAGCGCGTGCGCTTCGACTTCACTCATTTCAGCGCTGTGACTCCCGAAGAGCTGGCTCTGGTGGAGCACATCGTGAACCAGAAAATCTTCGAGGCTCTGGACGTGAACATCCAGAACCTGCCCATCGCTGAGGCCAAGAAGATGGGTGCCATGGCCCTGTTCGGCGAGAAGTACGGCGACGTGGTTCGCGTTGTGGACGTGAACGGCTGGTCCACCGAGTTCTGCGGCGGTACTCATGTGAAGAACACCGCTCAGCTGGGCTGCTTCAAGATTCTCAGCGAGTCCAGCGTAGCCGCCGGTATCCGCCGTATCGAAGGCACCACCGGCTACGGCGTGCTGAACCTGCTGGACGAGCGCACCGAGATGCTGCACAAGGTTGCCGATGCGCTGAAGGTCAACAACATGAAGGATCTGCCCCTGCGCGCTGTGGCTGTGGCCAGCGAGGTGAAGGCTCTGAGCAAGGAGCTGGATGCTGCCAAGGCTGCTGCTGCTGCCAGCAAGATCGACGGCCTGTTTGAGGCTGCCGAGGACGTGAACGGCATCAAGATCCTGACCGCGTACTTCTCCGGTACCGCTCCTGAGGCGCTGCGCAGCATGGCGGAAAAGGTGCGCGATAAGGCTCCCAACACCGTGGCTGCTCTGGTGGGCTCCACCGATGGCAAGATCACCCTGGCAGTTGCCTGCGGCAAGGGTGCTCTGGATGCGGGCCTGAAGGCTGGTGTTCTGGTTAAGCAGATCGCTGCCATCGCCGGCGGTAACGGCGGCGGCAAGCCTGATTTCGCCATGGCCGGTCTGAAGGATGAGAACAAGATCGACGAGGCACTGAATGCCGTAGCCGGTATTGTGAAGAACGTTCTGGAAGGCTGATTTCATTCTGTTATTCACTGCGAACACCGGGAAAGCTCTCCCGGTGTTCGCAGCCTGTTTTGCAGCATTGTTGAATTCTGGAAAGGAGATGTTTTAATGGATTGCTTGTTCTGCAAGATCGCCCAGGGACAGATTCCCTCGAATAAGCTGTTCGAGGACGACAAGATCCTTGCGTTCTATGACATTGATCCCCAGGCGCCGGTTCACTTTCTGGTGATTCCCAAGCAGCATGTGGATTCCGCTGCCGCACTCGGCGAGCAGGATGGCGAGCTGCTGGCCCATGTATTTGCCACCATCGCCCGCCTGTGCAAGGAGCTGGGCTGCGACAACGGCTATCGTGTGGTAACCAATGTGGGTGAGGACGGCGGTCAGAGTGTAAAGCATTTGCACTTTCATGTGCTGGCGAAGCGCAGCCTTGCCTGGCCTCCGGGCTGATGCGCGGCCGTTTAGTGCTGTTTGACCGAGAAAAAGGAGATATCTGATTATGAGCGAGACCTATACCCTGCATGTGGCGGGCCTGACCCGGGAGCTGCCCATCTGTGCCATTAACGAGCATCTTTCCATCGCCGCGTTCATTATGTTCAGCGATGTGGAGCTGACCGTTGCCTGCGCCAAAGCGCTGCTTGAGAAGTGCCCGGAGTTCGATGTGATCGTTACTGCCGAGGCAAAGGGCATTCCTCTGGCCTATGAGATGAGCCGCCAGAGCGGAAAATTGTATATTCCTGCGCGTAAAGGCGAAAAGCTTTACATGCAGAATCCGGTGGTTGTGGAGGATCAGTCCATCACCACCAGCGCCCGCCAGAAGCTGGTAATCGACCATAAGGATCTGGAAGCCATGGATGGCAAGCGGATTCTGATCGTGGATGATGTGATCAGCACCGGCGGCTCCCTGCATGCGCTGGAGACCCTGGTGGAAAAGAGTACTGGTACGGTTGTGGGCCGTGCGGCAGCACTGGCAGAAGGTGACGCTGCCGACCGCACCGATATCATTTTCCTGGAAAAACTGCCTCTGTTCACCCATTGATCCCCGCGCACGAATGAGACGGGTACTGGCAGCTTGCTGTTTTGTTTGGTTTTCCGCCAAACTCATCGCTGTGTATCTGCCGCCTGCAGCCCTTGGGCTGCTCGCGGCAGTTTTTGTATGCGTATTCTGGTGCGCACTTGCACTGGGAAAACGCAACTACAGTTTTCTTCTTCCACTGGTGGGGCTGACTGCGATTTTCCTTCACTCGTTGATGTACGACACAGTAGTAGCCCCTGCCTTTGCGCTTGCAGGGCAAGAGGTGGAAGCAGTCGTGCTGGCCGAACAGGTGGACCCCGGCTTTCAGGATGGGACGGTACGCGGTGAGTTCACCGTGCTGGAGCTGAACGGCAAATCGCTTCCCGTCTGGAAACGGTTTCGCATTTCGGCGGTGGCAATGCCGGAATGCGAACGAGCCGATCTGCTTCGCGGGACCTTTTCTGTGGAACTTTTGGAAGAGGACGAATACTACTACGGCAATCTGGCGGACGGCGTGTTGCTGCAAGCGACAACCGCAGAGGATGTGACACTGGAAGGGCAGAGCCGGGCGCCACGCTTTGTCCTGCGTCAACTGCAGGAAACCCTTGCCCGCAATTGCCGCCGCTATCTCGCACCGGAGCTGGGCAGTGTGCTCGCCGCTATGGCAGTGGGGGATAAAAGCCGCCTGACCGATGAGATCACCGATGCCTATCGCGCAGCAGGTGTTTCGCATCTGCTGGTGGTATCCGGCCTTCACCTGACGCTTTTGTGCGGCGCATTTCTGGGCAATCGCCCCTGCAGCGGCCGATTCCGGCGTCAGAAAGCACTGGCTGCTATGGTTTTGGTGGTGGGCATGATGGCTCTGGTAGGCTTCACACCGTCAGTAACCCGTGCCGGAATTGGTGCGCTGATTTTTTACGCCGGTGCGCTGTTTCTCCAGCCGGCCGACTCCTTTACCTCACTGGGAGTTGCTGCGGTGCTGCTCTCGCTGCAAAATTGCTATGCGGTGTGCGATCTTGGGCTTCAGCTTTCCTTCGCGGCCACGCTCGGCGTACTCTGTGCCGCCCGCCTCTTTCCGCCCATGCGGCTGAGTGAACAGGAGGAACATCCCTGGCGCTGTCGGATACGGCAAGGATGTACGGTGCTGTTGGTTCCGCTTCTGGCAGCAGTATTTACGCTGCCGCTCCAACTGCTGCACGGCCTTTCGGTCAGCGGCGTTTCCGTACTGACCAACTTGCTGGTAATGCCCCTGGTTGGGCCTATTGTCTGTCTGGGCCTGATCTGTGCGGTGACCGGACTTGTTCCGGCCTTGTACCACATCACCCGCGCAGTGATGCTTCTGGCGGCACTTCTGGTAAAGCTGCAGAACTCCATTGTGTTTTACACTTCGTCGCTTCCGGCTGCGCAGCTGGTGCTGCCCAAGGCATTCACGGTGTTTGCTGTGCTTGTCTGCGGGGCGGCTCTTTGGTATGCCTGGAAAAAGCGGCGCCTTCGCTGGGCGCTTCCGGTTCTGTGCGTAGGGCTGGTGGCGTCCTTCGGGCTTTTCAACCATCTGGGACGGGACGTGATCACAATCCGTCTGGTAGGGAGTACATCCAATCCCTGCGCGGTGATAACAGTACAGCAGCATGCAATGGTGCTGTTTCGGGGCGGAGAAAGCAACCGTCAGCAGGCACAATCGGCGCTGGAAGCGCAGGGCTTGGACGGGGCGGAACTCTGGGTGGACCTGCGCCAGAATTCAGGGAGCCTGAATGTTTCCGGAAGACAGCTTTCCGCAGAAGAGCTCCCGGAAAACGAACAATGGACCGAGAGTTTTTACGGGATAAGACTTTCACTGGTCAATCAGAGTGGTGCCAATCTGGCTCTTATGGAGATTGAGGGCTACCGTGTGGCAATGATCACCGGCCAGCTGGAAGCAGGTACGCCTTTGCAAACGGACCTGCTGCTGGCAGGCTCCTCCAATCCGGGACTGGTGGAACCGGTGCAGGTACTTACCGCCAAAGTCTATGACTGGCATTCCGGTAAAACGGGAGTTCATTGGCGCTATGCGCCTCTGGGCGGCACCGTGTACATTCGCCCCGGCAGGGCAATCACATTCGAGGGGGTAACCAATGCTGCATTCTGAACAAAAACAGCAGGCTGCGCTGAAAAAGGGCGTGCCGGTTTTCTATTATTATTCTTCCGATCCGTTCCTGGCCCGGTCGGCCGCAGAAAAAACAGCGGCCGCCCTGCTGCAGGAGGATGGAGAAAGCACACGGCTGGACGGTCCCGCCCCCACGGTGGAGGAACTGGTTATGGCGGCGGGCACCATCTCGTTTTTCGGTACCCGCCGGATCGTAGAGCTGCCTATGCTGCAGCCTTCGGCCTATTCGGAAAAGGATATGGCTGAATTCTGCGATGTGCTGGCCAGCACCGAAAATGCGGTGTTTGTTATTCACAGCGTCTTCAGTGAGGAACGGGGCAAGCTGAAGCTGCCCAAGCAGGCCAAAAAGCTGATCGAGACTTGTGAGGAACTGGGCTACGCTGCCGAGGTAGCCCATCCCGGGGTGCAGGAGCTTCGTCTCATGCTGCGACAGCGGGCGCAGAGCATGGACACCGTCATGAGCGAAAGCGCGGCGGGCCTTCTGCTGGAGCGCTGCGGACAGGACCTGTTTCTGCTGGAAAATGAAGTGGACAAATTGGCCGCCGCCAGTGGCTATACCGAGATCACCCCGGGTCTGATTGTGGAGATGAGCACGCAGAATCTGGAGGCGGATGTCTTTGATATGGTCCGCCTGATTACCGGTAAAAACGCCGCCAAGGCCTGCGAAAAGCTGAACACACTGCTTCGGCTGCAGAACGATCCCATCGCCATCACTGCCGCCATGATCGGCAGCTATGTGGACCTGTACCGGGTCAAGGCTGGCCTTTCCATCAAGAAGAGCTACAGTCAGGTGCACAAGGATCTGGGTTATAAGGGCAGCGATTACCGGCTGAAAAAGTCCGCTGAAACCGCTGCCCGGTACACCTTACCTCAGCTGGAGCAATGCCTGGAGATTCTGCTGGAGCTGGATCAGGGGCTGAAGGGCTCCCCGGTGGACAGTGCTGTTTTGCTGCAAACCACACTTTGCCGTCTGGCAGCTGCGGGGGTGAGCCGATGAACGAAAAGCTTCGTATTCAGCAGGTGATTGTGGTGGAGGGCCGATACGATGCGGCCGCACTCAGTGCGGTTGTGGATGGTCTGATCCTCACCACCGACGGCTTCGCCATCTACAAGGACAAACAAACCCAGGCCCTGCTTAAAGAGCTGGGCCGCCAGAGGGGCGTGATTCTGCTCACTGACCCGGACGCGGCAGGCTTCCGCATCCGGAACTTCTTGTCCAACCTGATTGGACAGGAGTACGTACGGCAGGCCTATGTACCCGCTATTCCGGGCAAGGAGTCCCGCAAAGCGGTTCCTGGGAAAGAAGGCCTGCTGGGTGTGGAGGGTCTGCCGCCTGAGGCGCTGAAAAAGGCGCTGCTGGACGCGGGCGCCAGCGAAACCGCTGCCCGCAGCGGCCGGGCCATCACCTATACCGATCTGTACCAGTGGGGGCTTTCCGGCACCGCAGGCAGTCAGGAGCAGCGTTTTGCGTTTCTGCGCAGGTTGGGCCTGCCGCCCCGCCTTTCCAAGAAGGCACTTTGCCAGGTGCTCAATCAGCTTTATACCTACGAGGAAGCCCAGGCGCTGGCCGAGCAGACTGAAGAGTAATCAAAAAGGCCCGAGGCCGTGCGAAGAGCGATTTGCTCTGTTCACGGTCTCGGACCTTTTTGTTTTATTTCAGTTTACCTTCCAGCAGCTGCTGGTGCCACCAGGGCTTTTCCGCCTGAAAGCTGCGTCCGCTCACACCCTGCAGCAGCGGATCGGTCAGGGTGGGGAAGGTGAGCTGCCAGGCACAAAGAGCCTGGTATTTCAGCTTCAGTTCCCGGTTAGCAGCATTGTTGCCGTATTTGCTGTCGCCCAGAATGGGGCAACCAATGCTGGCCAGATGCGCCCGGATCTGATGGGTTCGACCGGTAATCAGCTCCACCTGCAGCAGAGCAAGACGGCCGCTGACCGCCAACGTTTTGTAGCGAGTCTCAATTTCCTTGCCGCCGGGCGTGGGGTGTTCACTCACCCGCACCAAACCCTTTCCCGCGTCCTTGGTCAGGTATCCGCCCAGGGTGGCCTGCTCCGGCCGGGGCCGTCCGAAGGTCACACAGAGATATTCCTTGCGGATTGCCCGCTCCCGGATCAGGCTGGTAAGCAGCTGCTCGGTCTGCGGGTCCTTGGCAATCAGCACCAGACCGCTGGTGCCGGTGTCCAGCCGGTGACACAGGGCAGGTGCAGGACCTTTGCTCGGCTCCCAACCGTGCTTCTGATGCAGATACAGCATGGCCCGGTGAATCAGGGTATCCGGCTCGGTGTCGTGGATGACCGGCAGACCGGCGGGCTTATCCACCAGCAGGATGTGCTCGTCCTCATAAACCGGCTTTGCGGCAAAGCGGGCGCGCAGAAACGCAGGACCTTTCGCCTCCATCGGAGTCAGCTGATCGTCCGGCAGAAACAGTCGAATCTCGTCACCGGTCTGCACCCGGGTGGAGAGGGGCTGCTTTTTTCCGTTCAGCTTGATCTTATTCTCCCGCAGCGCCTTGTTCAGCTTGCCGAAGGTCAGGGCAGGGAATTGCTCGGTGAGGTATTTGTCCAGCCTTACCGGGGTAAGACTTTTCACGGGAATGATCTTCATGAAAGGGCCTCCAGATCCTTGCACAGGCCATCTTCACGGTACAGCCGGTGTGCATCGTCAATTTCCAGGGTGACCATCAGCCATCCGGCATCCTGATCACTTACTTCAAGAATGGGATAAACGCCGCCCTCCCCGTCGGAAAGAGCAGTTGCACCCTCCAGCTTCTGTCGGGCAAAGGGGGTATCATAGAAGAGAATCACCTTGTTCGCGTCCTCCTGCCGGCCGATGCTTTCCAGGTTCAGACTTAAAATACCGTGATCCCAGAAATCGTCGGAATAATCCGCCAGGTGCAGCGGGTAATCCTCGCTGAACTCCTGAGCCAGCGGATGAGAAAATTCCTCCAGACCGGGGGCAATCACATAAATCAGCGGGGTTCGATCGCCATCAGCGGTTTGCTGGTACAGCACCCCACACCAAGCACCTTGCTCCTGAGCTGTCTGCGCCACGCTCAGGAAGGTCTCCTCCTGTTCGGTGAAAAAGATGCTGTCCGCAGGCAGCTCGCCGCTGGTGATGGCCTGCAGAAACTCTTCCCGCCGCTGCTGAGCCTGGGCCTCATCATAGCGAGCGGTGAAAGAGGTATCGCTGCTGGTCATTCCCGCATCGGCGGTATACAGCGCCAGACTCAGGCCGCTGGTTTTCAGCGGGTCCAGCGCCACCAGATGCTGATATTTGCCTTCTGTTGCATTAAGCAAAGCGGCAAGGCTGCTGTCCTCCTGGTTCAGCAGGTTAAAACCCGCGTCGGAATAGGGCCGGAAGGAGCGGGCTTTCTCCAGCAATGCCGGGCTCAGGTCCACCAACTGCACCAGACAAAGCGCACCGATTACAGCGGTTTGTACCCACTGTTTTCGGTACTGTGTCAGCCGAATCAGTCCGGCCACGCAGCACAGGAAGATCAGGTAATATACCGGCCAGAACAGCCGCCCGCTGGAACGCAGGGTGGTTGCCAGCTGAACAACAAAGCCGGGCAGAGGCAGGCGAGCGAGTATGGCTCCATTGGCGGTGATCACATTGCTGACCGCGAACACTGTCAGGCAGGCCACAACGAACAGCAGTCCGAAACGTTTTTTCAGCCGCTCCAGCAGCCCATCCCGGCGCCAGCGCAGCATTGCCAGCACCACTGCCACACTGCACAGGAGCATGCCAAGGCCCAGGTAATTAAAACCGTCGTAGTTGCCCAGTGTCTGGTTCTGTGCGGGAAGGAACAGACTCCAACGGTCCATGCCTCGGCTGACCGGGTTCCAAAGCGCGTTCAGGTTCATGCAAAAATGCCCATACTGTACGCCGCTTCCGCCGGAGGAAGACCCACCGCTGAACAGACCGAACAACCAGCCCACCAGGGCAGTGCAGCCCAGGTTAGCCGCCAGCAGTGCGGCCGGTTTCGCAATCTGTTTCTGGAATACCGCATGCTCCGCCAGCAGTGCAAAGGTGAGCGCGTAGGTCATGGGGGCAAAGTACGGATGGATTGCCAGCGTCACACAGTTTACAAGGAATAATCCGGGGTAGAAGAAACGTTTCTCTCTGCGGCCGCGGATGTAGTAGTACAGTGCGGCCAGTATCAAGAACTGTGCGGCAAGCGCGGTATGGCGGAACGCCCGCTCCAGCAGAATGGGGCTGAACACAAAGGGCACCGCGCCCAGCAGCACGGCGGGCAGACGGCGGGTAAACAAGCCTACCAGCAGGCAGGCAAAGCCACCCTGCAGCACAAAGCAGAGCAGAGTGAACAGCCCGAAATACTGAAACGTGGCAGGCAGCAGCGGCTCCAGCAGGCGGAACAGCGCCGCAAACAGGGGAATGGAGTCGGTGAAGGCCACGCTCAAGCCAAAGGGCCAGTTGATCTGCTCGGAAAAGCAAAAGGGCAGCGACAGCTCCGACTGCCGGTAAAACAGCCAGCCTGCGTAATGCTGCTGGATATCCGCTTCGATATATCCACCGCGCAGCCATGCGTCATTGGTCATATCCAGTGGGGCAAAGCCGTAAAGCAAAAAGAAGACTGCCGCCCCCAGCAGGCAGCCCAGAATAAACAGCTTCCGGCGTTCGATTTTTTCACAACTAGGCATCTGAATCAAAGCCACGTCCTTTCCGTTCGCGCAAAAGCCCGGCACAGGTCAGAAGTTGCGCGGGTGTGGTTGCTCTGTTTATTATAAACGATTGCTCGTCATCCTACAATTCCCTTGTTTTGTTCCCCGAACCATTCACGGGGAAAACGTTGACAAATTGGCATATTTGATGTATTATAATTAGGCTTGCCGCTGTGGCGGAACTGGCAGACGCAAGGGACTTAAAATCCCTCGCCCTAATAAGGCGTACCGGTTCGATCCCGGTCAGCGGCACCAAGCCGAAGCAAAGTTCGCTTTGCTTCGGCCTTTTTTGTATCAAAACAATCAAAAGCTCCCTGTCGTTCTTTCCGGCAGGGAGCTTTACTTATGTGTTCCGCGATGTATTGAATGACTTTTGGTTTCCGCCATATAAGCAGTATTGTATCAGTTGTTCTGCAGCTGCTTGATCTGGTGAAGCCGCTGTTGATCGGTGTGATTCTCGCTCTGATTTTTAATGTGCCAATGAGCTTTTTTTGAGCGCTATCTGCGTACGAAACCGCGGCTGCGGAATAGGGCCAGACCGCTGGCAATCTGCCTGGCACTCATTCTGGTGTTTGGCATTTTCCTCGGTGTAACCGTGCTGGTTGTGCCTGAGGTAGTAAAAGCGGTAAAACTTATTGTTCAGATCACCGGCGGTGGACTGGAGCAGCTGGCTCAGATGGAAACTGATTCCGCGCTGGCCAATACCACTGCCGGGCAATATCTTGAACGAATCGATATTGATTGGCTCGGACTGAAAACTCAGATGGAGGAATGGGTCAAGGCCCGGAGCGGCGCTCTGGTAAATCAGGTAGTGGGTGCAGCAGGTTCGCTGGCCGGAGGCGTAATCTCGTTTTCGATCGGCCTGATTTTTGCAATTTACATTCTTTCGGGGAAAGAGCGCTTGAAACGCCAGGCAAGTAGGGTGCTGCATGCATGGCTGCCGAGAAAGTTCGGCGACTCTCTGATCCATGTGGCCTCTGTTTGCAGCAGAACCTTCCGTCTGTTCATTGCCGGTCAGGCCACAGAAGCCATCATTCTGGGAACGCTGTGCATGATCGGAATGCTGATTCTACGCATTCCCTACGCGCCGATGATCGGGGCGCTGGTCGGTGTTACTGCTCTCATTCCGATTGTGGGCGCTTTCATCGGCACAATCGTGGGGGCCATTATGATATTGACCGTTAACCCGTTCAAAGCGTTTGTGTTTGTGGTGTTTCTGCTGATTTTGCAGCAAATCGAGGGAAATATGATCTATCCCAAGGTGGTTGGCTCTAAAATCAATCTGCCCGCCATATGGGTTCTGGCGGCAGTTACCATTGGCGGGAACCTGGGCGGTCCCATCGGTATGCTGCTGGGCGTCTCGGCGGCATCGGCCGCCTATGCGCTGCTGAAGGAAGCAACTGCCGAACGGGAAAAATCAAATTTTCATTCATGATAATGCCGGGGCAAGGAAGAGCTTGCCCCGGCGTTTGTGTCTCTCTGCAAAAATAAAAGTGTCTTATCGCTCAGAGGCGTTTTCCCGGATAAAACTTCCGGTTTCGGGTTGTGCGCAGCCCGGATTTATACTATAATAAGTTCGAAAATCAGGAGTCATTCCACCCCGTGCCGGGTGCAGAATTGCGCCGGGTGCGCCGCTGGGAAGCTGCAAAAGAGGAGCGTTTGCAATGAAAGAATACCAGAGCATGACCAAACAGGAACTGCAGGAGGAATACCAGGCAGTCCTGGCACAGTATCGGGACTACCAGGCAAAGGGACTGAAGCTGGATATGTCCCGCGGCAAGCCCTGCACCGAACAGCTGGAGCTGTCCAACGGGCTGCTCAGCCAGAATCAATACATCGGAGAAAACGGTGAGGACTCCCGTAACTACGGCCTGCTGGCAGGCATGCCCCAGGCCCGCCGCTTTTTTGCTGAACTGATGGGCGTGGAGGAGAACGAGGTCATCGTGGGCGGCAATTCCTCTCTCACACTGATGTACTATATGATTGACATGGGCTGGCGGGTCGGCTTTGCAGACAGCGACCATCCTTGGCGCACGGAAGAAAAGCTGAAATTTTTGTGCCCGGTGCCCGGCTACGACCGGCATTTTGCCATTACCGAGTATTTCGGCTTCGAGATGATTCCGGTGCCGATGCATGAGGATGGCCCCGACATGAACCTGGTGGAGCAGCTTGCTGCCGATCCCAGTGTAAAAGGCATCTGGTGCGTGCCTCTGTACTCCAACCCGGACGGCTATATCTACAGCGCCGAGACCGTACGTCGCCTGGCCAGCATGAAAACCGGCGCGCCGGATTTCAAGATCATCTGGGACGACGCCTACTGTGTACATCACCTCACCGATGAACTGTGCTCGGTTCCCGGTATTCTGGCCGAGTGCAAAAAGTACGGCACCCAGGACCGGCCCCTGCTGGTATGCTCCACCAGCAAGGTGACTTTCCCGGGTGCGGGCGTTGCAGCGCTGGCTGCCAGCGAAGCCAACATCCGGCATATTCTTGCCCAGATGGCTCCCATGGCCATCAGCTTTGACAAGATGAACCAGATGCGCCATGTAAGCTTTTTGAAGAATAAGGCGGGTGTACTGGAACACATGAAAAAGCACCGGGCAATCCTGGAGCCTAAATTTGAGCTCATCAAAAAGGCGTTTGCTCAGCAGCTGTCTCCCTGTGGCTCCATTGCCCGCTGGACCGATCCCAAGGGCGGATATTTTATCAGCCTGTATGTGATGGACGGCTGTGCCAAGCGTGTGGTTCAGCTGTGCAAGGAGGCCGGTGTAGTGCTTACCCCGGCAGGCTCCGCCTATCCCTACGGCAACGACCCGCAGGACCACCACCTGCGCATCGCCCCCTCGTATCCCACGGTGGCTGAGCTGGAGCAGGCGAGTCAGCTGCTCTGCGTCAGCGTTCGTCTGGCCTGCCTGGAAAAGCTGCTGCAGGCTTGAAAAACCGGATTGCAACAGCAGGCGCATCTGTGTTATAATAACGGAATCTTAAACTGCGGCAAGGGAACGAATGCAGCCCGGCCGTCATCAAAGGAGGACCCCATATGAAGTGCCCTTACTGCGGCGAACTGGAATCCAAGGTGATTGATTCCCGCCCCACGGAGGACGGTGAAAAGATTCGCCGCCGCCGGGAATGCCTGCGCTGCGGCAAGCGGTTTACCACCTATGAGATCGTGGAAACCGTACCTTTGATGGTCATTAAAAAAGACCGTTCCCGCCAGGTGTTCGACCGCCAGAAGCTTCTGGGTGGTATGCTGCGCGCCTGCGAAAAGCGCCCGGTCAGCTATGAAATGCTGGAACGCGCGGTGGATAACATCGAGCAGTCCCTTCTGAACAGCTATGAACGTGAGGTCACTTCCATCCACATCGGCGAGCTGGCAATGGAAGAGCTGAAAAAAATCGATGAGGTCGCCTATGTGCGTTTTGCGTCGGTTTACCGTCAGTTCTCCGACCTGAACACCTTTATGAATGAGCTGAAAGAGATGCTCAGTAAGCGCTCAGGGCAGTCCGAAGAATAACCGGCGCATGCCGTTCAGCTGTGCCTTCAGCTTTCCGATCTCGCAGAAGAGGTCCTGCCGGTAGTCCGGATGCACATAGGCATTCAGACCGTACAACGCGGTTTCCAGCTCATTGAGCTTGTCCCGGCGAATAAACAGTGCCAAAACAGCCTGCTTTTTCTGGTAGGTCTGTGTCATATTGCTGATCTGCTGTTTGGCAGCCTGATATGCCCCACCGGCACACAGACTTTCCACCTGGGTAAGTCCGGCTTCAAGTGCATTCAGCGAATCGGACACCAGGCGCCGGCCGGTCAGTGTGAGCAGAATCAACGCCGCCAGAATTACTGCGGCTACGCGTACCCGCCTCATAAATGTCCTTCCCACAGCCCCTTGTTCCGCTTTTGCGGTGAGGGGCTGTTTTCTTTTTTGATCAATTGATATTTACCGTCTGCGCGCGCCAGAAGCAGCATGACCTGTGCCTGGGAGCAGCTTTCCTTTCTCAGAACCTGCGAAAGCCATTGGCAGTCCTTTCCGCACAGCCGCAATGCATCTTTCAGCAGCTGTCCGTCTGCAATGACCGGAATAAACGGTTCCTCTTCGTCCATCGTGCAGATGCTGATGCTGCCATTCGTTTCCACCACAGCCCATCGCACCTGAGCCGGATCAAACACTTCTTTGCCGCGCAGCGCTTCCAACAAATCCCCGGTTCCAAACCGCAATGTCCGAAGGGTATCGCGGCAGATTTTTCCGTTGCGAATCACGGTAACAGGGGAGCCAAACAACAGTCTTGCCGCCCCAGGCCAGCAGAAGCACAGCCCGGACAGCAGCAGCTCCAGTGCCGCGATCAGAAATACCGGCACAAGGCTTGCAGTGAGCGGCAGTTCCGGTGATTCAATGGAGATAGAAGCAAGGTTGGAAATCAGAATTGTAGAAACAAGCTCGGCGGGCTGCAGTTCGCCCAACTGACGTTTTCCCATCAGCCGCATGGCCAGCAGAATGAGCAGATAGACCAGCAATGTGCGCAGCATAAGAATCAACATATCCGGTCCGCCTTTCTCTCAAAAGTCGTTTGCAGGTTTGACGCGCCGGTTTTCCGGGCATACTAATGGCCGGAGGTGACGCCGATGCAACCAGAGGAATCGTTATTGCCGCAGCTGCAGCAAAACATTCAGCTGCTGAAACAAAGATTTGGCAATTCAATCGACCTGTATACAAAGCCGGTGCAGATTCTGGGCATTCCATGCTGTCTGTGCATGTTTGAAGGCCTTTCCACCATCGAGCGGCTGTGGGTGGTGGTATTGGATATGCTGAGCAAAAGTGAATTCCATCCCCAAGACGGAGAAGCGCTTTTTGACTACCTGCAAACGCAGACCGATCTGCCGTTGGAAAATTCTTATGTGGAAACCATGGATCAGCTGCGCACTCAACTGACCGCAGGCACCACCGTGATTCTGATTGAAGGCTGCTGCAAAGGCGTGGTGCTTTCCACCCAGAACATGCAGTTTCGCTCGATTCAGGAGCCCTCAGGGGAGGGAAATGTCCGCGGTTCCCGTGAGGGCTTCAGCGATCTTTTGCGAATCAACATCAGTCTGCTGCGCCGTTTGATCCGAACCGAGACTCTCACGGTGGAGACACTGATCTGCGGGGAGCGTACTGCCACCGAGGTTGCCCTGCTCTATGACCGCGATCTGGCCCCGCCGGAGCTGGTGCGCCGGGTGCGCGACCGCCTCAACCAGGTGCAAATTCCGGTTTTGTTCGATTCCAGCTATCTGGCCCCATTTTTGCAACGGGGCGGATTCAGCTTTTTTCAGCAGGCAGGTTATACCGAACGTCCGGCCACAGCCTGTGCCAAACTGTGCGAAGGTAAGCTTGTGATCTTGGTAAACGGCAGCCCCTTTGCCATGGTGATTCCGTATTTTTTCAGCGAGCACTTTCAGAGCCTGGATGACTATTCCACCAAGGCCTATTTTGCAAGCTTCATTCGGGTGATCAAATATGGTGCATTTTTTCTGGCCGTACTGCTGCCTGGAGTATTTGTTTCCATTGCAGAATATACGCCCGAGTTATTTCCGCCTCAGTTGCTTTATAAAATTGCAGCGGCGGAAGCAGCCACACCGCTTCCGTTGTTTTTGGAAATGGTACTGGTCATCGTTTTGCTGGAGATTGTGCGGGAAGCAGGCCTGCGCCTGCCCCGGCCCATTGGACACAGCGTAAGCCTTGTGGCCGCGATTATCGTGGGTGACGCGGCGGTGAAAGCAGGAATCCTGAGCACACCCATTGTGATTACGGCGGCGCTCACCACTATTTCCATGTTCGTGATCCCGTCGCTGTATGAACCGGCCACCGTGCTCCGTATCCTGTTCGTGTTCGCCGGAGGCCTGTTCGGACCATTTGGGATTCTCGCGCTTTTGTTTATTATGCTCACCAGCATTTGTGGCATGGAGTCCTTCGGCCTGCCCTATACAGCGCCCCTCATACCCTGGACAAACGGCGCAGTGCGCGACGGTGTGCTGCGTACCAATTGGAAACAGCTGGCCCAGCGGCCCTTTTCTGTCAACGATCTGCCGGGAGGAGATACGCATGACACAAAATGAATCAGCCTTCCTTGCACCTGCCCAGCTGGCTGCGCTTATGGCCGCAGCTTTGCTGGCAGATGTATTTCTGCAGCCCTTTGGCCGTAAAGCACCGCTTTTAACTGCGCAGCACGGGATTTTATGTGTGGCCGGGCAGATGGCCGTATTTGCATTGCTGTTGGCTTTACTTCGAAAAGACGCCGGACGTGCGCTGAACAATAAAGCCTTCTGCGGCTTGTTGAGCGCTGCGATGCTGGTTTCTGCCGCTCTGGAAATCATTCAGGGCGAACGATTTTACAGCCAGGCCATGCGCACCGGCCTGCCGGTGGAGCTTTTCCTTGTCCTTCTGTTTGTGGCGGTATTCTACGGAGTCTATTCCGGGTTGAATGCCCTGGCACGTACAGCTGTAGCCGTGCTCGCACTTACTGCCGTCTCTATGGGATTGCTTCTGCTTTCGGTTCTGCCGCAGCTGCGATTTGTCAATCTTCAGCCTGCAGCGATAAATGGTGCCGAGGTGGGCGGCGATTTCGTAAGTCAATTCTACCTGGCTCCGGAATTGATCCTGTGGGCGATTTTATGGAGGCCGGAGCATTCCGAACAAGCTGATCACCGGCCTGCGGTGGTGTTTGTCTGGCTTTTCGCCGCACAGGCCCTGTTCTGCCTGTTGGGCGAAATGACTCTGGGATCTGCCTACCAGCAGGAGGAGCAGCCACTGTTCACCATTGCCCGGCTGGGTGGTATTTCGGTATTTCGCCGGCTGGATGCATTGCATGCCTGTGTGTGGCTGCTGCTCTTTTTTGTAAAAATCACGCTGTATTTTTCGGCGTTTACCCAGAGCATCCGCAAAGTGTTCCCCGCGCTGCGCGGCCATAGTGCCTATTTCCTGGCGGTCATTGGCGTGATCGGGGTCTTTTTGGCAGCCTGGGGGCAGGCTGAACAAACTGCATACCTGATTCAGCAAATGGTCTGCCTTGCACTGCTGCTCTGGCTGGGCATCGTTCGAATCACCGTAGGGAGGAAACAAGGATGAAGCTGTTAAAACTGGCCACCTCTCTTTTGATTACGGCAGCATTGTGCGGGTGTTCTTCCACCGGGCTCGGCGATAAAGTGATTGTAAAGGCCCTTCTGCTGGATTATCAGAAAGAATACCTGGCTCAGGTGCTGGTTCTGGAGCCGCAGCCCAGTGCAGACGCAGGGGAGGCTGCCGAAACCATTCGTTTGATTGAAGGCAGCGGAAGCACTCTGGCCGAGGCAATTCATGATGTGGAGTCTGCCCGCGCAGAGGAACTGTTTTATGGACAGAACGAACTGCTTCTGCTCGGGCCCGGACTGCAGCGGACGGGAATAGCAGAGTGTTGCCGCTTTCTCTATGAAAATTCCGCCGGGCGGCCAAACATGGCGGTATGGGGGATCAACCGGCCCGCAAATGAGCAGCCGCTCAACGAAGAAAATGCCGGACCTGTGCTGGACTCGATCCGCAGACTGGGGGAGCGGGGGGAATACCGCACCTATCTGTATCAGCTCGCGGCAGCACAGAATGGCGTTTTTTTGCCGCTGGTGTATTTGTCCGAAGAGAGCGATGTGCAGATGGAGGGGCTCACTTTGTACCAAAACGGCGTTCCGGCAGTCCGATTTACCGGAAGCGAAATTGAGCTGGCTGCCCTGCTCAGCGGGCAAACCGGTACCGGGCAGCTTCAGGTACAAGGGGAAAGCAGCCCGGTTACCTTGAGCATTCGCTCTCCGAAGCTGATTTATGACTGTGTGGAGCAGGAAGGCTCCCTGCAGCTAACGATTCGGTTTTCCGGTCACGTGGAACAGATGACCGGGGAACACCTGCCCGCTTCCCGGGAGCAGCGCCGGGAGCTTTTGAAGCAATTCAACACCCAGCTGGAACAAACAGCGGAGAAGGTGATCCGGCAAAGCTTCACCCCGGAGGCTGACCCGTTTTGCTTTCTGAGCCGCTTTTGCAACCGAAACACACAGCTGACAAACAGTCTGGCCGAGACCGGAGCTCTTTACCGCCCCGGCACCGTGCAATTCTCCAGCGCGCTGCAGCTGCTTTAAGAGATATGGCAAAACGCCCGATGATGGGATTGCTCCCTTCGCCGGGCGTTTTTCTGCATTCTTTCATCAAAATGCGGATTCATCGTTGTATCTGGCCATCTGCGGGGCCGGCAGGCAAGCTGCTTTGCCGGAGCATTTGCAGTTTGTGCATCTGCTTTGGCTTTTCTTGCAAATCAAATTGATAATCTTTCCGCAATCATGTATAATAAAAACAACTCTGAAATTTCATCAAAAAGGAAGGGTGTTCTTTATGCCGGCATTTTCCGTACCTCTGAGCAAAGTAGCGGAACAGCTGAATCTTGAAACGGTCTACGCACCGAAGGAATTGAACGAGATCCCCATCTATACGGCGGATGTTAACCGTCCGGGTATTGTGCTTGCGGGCTATTACCAATACTTCGATGCCAATCGTATTCAGATCTTCGGCATGGTTGAGATGTCTTATCTGCAGGAGCTGCCTGCCGCCACCCGGCGCGCTCATCTGGAGCGTCTGTTTGAGCTTACGCCCCCGGCGGTGCTCATCAGCCGCAGCCTGGAACCCCTGCCGGAAATGATCGATTTTGCCCGGACGTATTCCGTCCCGGTGTTGTCCTCCGCGGAATCCACCTCCACGCTGATGAGTGCATTGATCAGCCTGCTGAATGTGGAGCTGGCTCCCCGTGTTACCCGTCACGGTGTTTTCATTGAGGTATATGGTGAGGGCATCCTGATTCTGGGCGACAGCGGCGTCGGCAAGAGCGAAACTGCAGTCGAGCTGGTAAAGCGTGGCCATCGCCTGATCGCCGATGACGCGGTGGAGTTGCGCCGCACTTCCAGCCGCACCATCGTTGGTACCGCCCCGGAGAATATCCGCCACTTCATCGAGCTGCGCGGCATCGGCATTGTAAACGTAGCCCGTATCTTTGGTATCGGCTCGGTTAAGGTGAGCGAGAAGGTGGATCTGGTGGTGGATCTGGAGCCCTGGGATAAGACCAAGAACTACAGCCGCACCGGCCTGGAAACTGATTTTTACGATATTCTGGGCGTGCAGATTCCCAAAACGGTGATCCCGGTAATGCCCGGCCGTAACCTGGCGGTAATTCTGGAAACGGCCGCCATCAACAACCGTCAGAAGAAGATGGGCTACAACGCCGCCAAAGAGCTGCTGGCCCGCCTTGGTCTGGACGAGGATGTTGGCATCTGACGCAGAAAGGGAGCATATACTTTGTACCAAATTGCAGCGGATCTGCATACACATACGCTGGTATCCAACCATGCATTCAATACCATCACAGAAATGGCCACAAAGGCGGCATCCATGGGCTATAAAGCGATTGCAGTCACCGATCATGGCTGCGCAATGCCGGACTCGCCTCATATCTGGTATTTCAACAATCTTGTTCGTCTGCCGGATGTGCTGGAGGGTATCCCTGTGTTAAAGGGGGTTGAGGCAAATGTGATGGACCTGGACGGCACGCTGGATTTTTCGCAGCAGCAGCTGGCGCAGTTCGACTGGGTGATTGCATCCATTCATGGCGATTGCCTGCCCGGCAAGCTTACCGTGGAACAGGCCACCGAGTTATGGCTCAGGGTGGCAGAAAATCCATACGTGGACATGATCGGCCATTCCGAGCAGGCCAACCACGTGTATGATTACGAGCGGGTCACCCGGGAATTTGCAGCCCGGAACAAGGTGGTTGAACTGAATGGTAATTCCTTTGCGGTGCGCCCGGAAGGAGCCCCAAACATGAAGGCGCTTGCGCTGGCCTGCAAAAAAAGCGGTTGCAAGATCGCGCTGAACAGCGATGCGCACTCCATTTACCATCTGGAGCGAGGCGTTTCGCATCTGTATGGGCTTCTGGAGGAGATTGAGTTTCCTCCAGAGCTGATTGTCAATGGTTCCGGCGAGAATCTTCGCCGCGAACTGGAAATACATAACAAAAAAATCGTGGATCGGATCGGAGAGTTGTTAAGATGAAGAAGTATACGATTGGTGTGGATCTGGGCGGTACTACCATTACCGCCGGTATTGTGGACGAAGAATTCAAGGTGCTGCACAAATGCACTTGCGATACCGATCTGCCTCAGCCCGAGGAAGTGATTGAAGAAAAGATCGCCAACCTGTGCCGTCAGGTCCTGGTGGAGAGCAATCTGACCCTGGACGATCTGCTGTGGGTTGGCATTGGCACCCCGGGCAGCGTAAACAGCAAGACCGGTGTAGTAGACTTTAACGCCAATTTCGGTTATTATGATTGGGAGCTGCGCGATCACATGGAGAAGCGCCTGGGCTGCAAGGTCTACATTGAAAACGATGCAAACGCGGCCGCTTACGGCGAATTCATCGCTGGCGGCGCTCGTGGCGCCAAGTATGCGGTGGTTATCACCCTGGGCACCGGCATCGGCGGCGGTATCATTATCGACGGCAAGATTTTCGCCGGTTTCAACTATGCAGGCGCCGAGCTGGGCCATATGGTGATTCAGAAGGACGGCCGTCCCTGCATGTGCGGCCGTAACGGCTGCTGGGAGAAGTATGCTTCTGCCCGCGCCCTGGCCGAGGATACCAAGGCTGCAATGCTGTCCCATCCCAAGAACATGATGTGGCAGTTGGTGGATGGAGACATCACCAAGGTTGGCGCAAAGACCGCTTTTGACGGCATGGCCGCCGGTGATGAGCTGGCTACCCAGCTGATCAACAAATTCGTAGAGTATGTGGCCTGCGGCCTGACCAATGTGGTCAACATCTTCCAGCCGGAGATCATCTGCATCGGCGGCGGCGTTTCCAAGCAGGGCGAGGTTCTGCTGGCTCCCGTGCGCAAGCTGGTTAACTGGGAAGATTATGCCCGTGACGGCAAGCGCCGCGTAACCATCAAGCCCGCCGAGCTGTTCAACGACGCCGGTGTTGTGGGCGCTGCCTGGCTGGGCAACCAGGAAAAACTTTAATTTTTAGGAGGCCGTTTTATGGCGTGCATGGAGCATTTGAAGCAGAAACTGGAGGAAGCAGCGATCCCTTATTCCTGCGGCGAGCCCCTTGCACGCCATACGAGCTTCCAGATCGGCGGCCCCGCCGCCTTGTTCTGTACCCCTCACACCACCCAGCAGCTGATTCAGGCGCTGGAGCTTTGCCGTGCGGAGAGTGTTCGGACTTATATTCTGGGCAATGGTTCCAACCTTCTGTTCAGCGACGAAGGCTTTGACGGCGTGGTTCTCTGTACCCGGCTGATCCAACCGGAGATCCGGGTGGAAGGAGACCGCATGATTGCCGGGGCAGGCGTATCGCTGAAGCAAGTTTGTGAAGAGGCTGCCCGCCAGGGACTCACCGGCCTGGAGTTTGCTTACGGTATTCCGGGCAGTCTGGGCGGAGCGGTTTATATGAACGCAGGTGCCTATGGCGGTGAAACCCGCGATGTTCTTCTGGAAGTGGAGTTCGTGGACGAAGCCGGTCAGGTGCGCTCATTGCCGGTGGACCAGCTGGAGCTTGGGTACCGCACCAGCGTGTTTGCGCGTACCGGCTGGTGCGTGCTGCGGGCCACTCTGCAGCTGGCCAAAGGCGACCGGGAACAGATCCAGGCCAAAATGGATGACCTGATGAACCGCCGTCGGGAAAAGCAGCCGCTGGAATATCCCAGTGCAGGCAGCGCATTTAAACGGCCGGAAGGTGCATTTGCCGGCAGTCTGATCGAACAGTGCGGCCTGCGCGGATATCGCGTGGGCGATGCTGCAATCAGTGAAAAACACTGTGGTTTCATCGTGAATCTCGGTCATGCCAGCTGTGCGGACGTGTTGGAACTGGCCCGTCAGGTGAGTGACCGGGTGCGTCAGCAAACTGGCTTTGTACTGGAAAAAGAGATCCGTGTAGTGGAATAATTGCGTGCATGACCGGCTGCTGGCAATCGGCAGCCGGTCATGCAGGTTATGATGGATGAACAAAATCAGAAGGAAAAGGAGAGACGCGTCATGGAGCTGCTGGTTGTAACCGGCCTTTCCGGAGCGGGAAAATCCCTTGCGGTAAACGCATTGGAAGACATCGGTTATTTTTGCATCGACAACATTCCGGCCGGGCTGATGCCCCGTCTGTTGGATTTTGCTCTGCAGGGTGAAACAATGCTGGAAAAGGTGGCAGTAGTGGTGGACATCCGTGGCTGCCGTACCAAAAGCGACGTGCAGGAGGCGCTGACCAGTATGGACAGCCGCCAGGTCCCGTATCGCGTGCTGTTTCTGGATGCCTCCGACGATGTGCTTGCCCGCCGTTACAAAGAGACGCGGCGTATCCATCCCCTTTGCGTGCAGGAAGGCGTTTCCATGACCGATGCTATTGAGCAGGAACGGAAAATCCTGCAGCCTTTCTTTGAGCGGGCTGACTTTGTAGTGGATACCTCGCTGTTGTCGGCTGCCCAGAACAAGGAGCGGATCTGCAAGCTGTTTTTGCACCAGAATCAGCAACCGATGGTGCTGACCATCCTTTCCTTTGGCTTCAAATATGGTCTGCCAAAGGAGGCAGATGTGGTGTTCGACGTACGCTGCCTTCCCAATCCTTTCTATATCCCGGAACTGAAGGAAAAAACCGGTCTGGACAGCGATGTGGTGGATTATGTGATGAAGTTTGAGCAGTCTCAGGAACTGCTGCATCGTATTCTGGAGCTTCTGGATTATTCGCTGCCGCTTTACATCAAAGAAGGCAAAAGCCAGCTGACCATTGCGGTAGGCTGCACCGGCGGCAAGCACCGCTCCATCACCTTCGCGCGCAAGATCGCAGAGCATTGCCAGAACCTTGGCTATGGTCCCATTCTCTATCATCGCGATCAGAAACGCGTACTTTAACGAAAGGGCATCGGAAAACGAATGAGCTTTTCACAGGACGTTAAAACCGAGATCACCCAAAAGAAAATCACGCGGCCCTGCTGTCTGCTGGCTGCCAGCTATGGTGCAGCCTGTTTCAGCCGTTATTTCGACAGTCGTGGCGTGGTATTCCAAACGGAGCTGGGAACCGCAGCCCATTATGTAAAACGCATTTTTCATTTGTGTGGCATTGAGGGCAGCGTAACCAGCAAGCCGAGGCCCAACGGCATGGTCTATGAATTCAAGGTGGCCGAGCCGGAACAGGTCCGACTGATGCTGGAAAAGTTCCACTGTGACCCGGAACAGGTCAGCCTGCGTATCGATCCCACACTGTTGCGCTGTCCCCAATGCAGCGCAGCCTTCCTGGCTGCTGCGTTTGTCTGCTGCGGCACTATGACCGACCCCAAAAAGGAGTACAATCTGGAGTTTCTTTCCAACCGGCACAACCTGGCGCGGGACCTGGAGGGGATTCTGGCGGAACATGAATTCCGTCCGCATCGCACTCTGCGAAAGGGCGTAAATGTGGTGTACATCAAAGCCAGCGAGCAGATCGAAGAGCTTCTGGCCTTCATGGGCGCAGGCAATGCCGCCATGGAGATTATGAATCACAAGGTGATCAAGGAGCTGCGCAACAAAACCAACCGCCTGACCAACTGCGAAACCGCTAATATGGACAAAACCGCAACGGCCAACGTCCAGGTGACACGGGCCATCGAATATCTGAAGCAAAATCACATGTTTGACGGTCTGAGTCAGCCTTTGCGGGAAGCGGCAGAGCTGCGGCTGGCCTGGCCGGATCTTTCGCTTTCCCAATTGGCCGAAAAAAGCCCTCAGCCCATCAGCAAATCGGGGCTTAGCCACCGGCTGAAAAAGCTGGAGCGTCTGGCATCCGAACTTCAGCAAAGGAGAACCAATGGCTGATTCCAACAAGCAATTTACCCATCTGCACGTGCATACCGAGTACAGTCTTCTGGACGGTGCCTGCCGGATCGACCGGATTTTTGAGCGGGTCAAGGAATTGGGGCAGACCTCCATCGCCATCACCGACCACGGCGTAATGTACGGCTGTGTGGATTTTTACAAAGCAGCCAAAAAGGCGGGCATCAAGCCTATCATCGGCTGCGAGGTCTATGTGGCCAACCGCTCCCGCTTTGATAAGGTTAACCGAATCGACGGTTCCAATCATCTGGTCCTGCTGTGTAAAAACGAAACCGGCTACAAAAATCTGATTAAGCTGGTTTCTGCCGGGTTTATCGAGGGCTTTTATTCCAAGCCCCGGGTGGACAAGGAACTGCTGGAGCAGCACCACGAAGGATTGATCTGTCTTTCCGCCTGTCTGGCAGGCGAGGTGCCGCAAGCACTTCTGGCCGGCGATTACGAAAAGGCTCGCCAGGTTGCACTGTATTACAACAACCTGTTCGGGCAGGAGAACTACTACATCGAAATCCAGGATCACGGCATCGAGGAGCAGCAGCAGGTCCTGCCGCTGCTGATTCGCCTTGCCCGGGAGACCGGCATTCCGCTGGTGGCGACCAATGACGCGCACTACCTGCGCCGGGAAGACAGTAAGATGCAGAGCATTCTGATCTGCATCCAGACAGGCAAAACCATCCAGGATGACGACAAGCTGGAATTTGAGACCGACGAATTCTACCTGAAAAGCACCGACGAGATGTACGATCTGTTCGCCATTGCGCCGGATGCCTGCGAAAACACCAACCGCATCGCGGAGCAGTGCAATTTCGATTTTGAATTCGGCGTGACCAAGCTGCCTTATTTCGAGGCTCCGGACGGCATGGAGAACCAGGCCTACTTTGAAAAGCTGTGCTACGAGGGTCTTACCCGCCGTTACGGAAATGATCCGGCGCCGGAAATTCGTGAGCGTCTGGATTATGAAATCGACGTCATCCGCCGCATGGGCTACACCAACTACTATCTGATCGTTTTCGATTTTATCAACTATGCAAAGACCCAGGGCATTCCGGTGGGCCCTGGCCGAGGAAGCGGTGCAGGCAGCCTGGCGGCTTATTGTGTGGGCATCACCAACATTGACCCCATTCGATACAACCTGCTGTTCGAACGCTTTTTGAACCCCGAACGCGTGAGCATGCCCGACTTTGATGTGGACTTTTGCTACGAACGCCGGCAGGAAGTGATCGATTATGTGAACAACAAGTACGGCCATGATCATGTGGCTCAGATCATCACTTTTGGAACCATGGCCGCCCGCGCCGCTCTGCGAGACGTTGGTCGTGTGATGGACATGCCTTATGCTGCGGTAGATGCTGTGGCCAAGCTGGTCCCCATGGAGTTGAAAATGACCCTGCACCGGGCCTTGGAGGTATCGCCGGAGCTGAAAGCCCGCTACGATTCCGACGAGCAGGTGAGGGAACTGGTGGACACTGCCATCAAGATTGAAGGTATGCCACGTCATGCCTCCACCCATGCGGCGGGCGTGGTGATTACCCGGGAGGCGGCCAACGAATACGTTCCGCTTGCCTGCAACGACGGCGTCCCCGTAACCCAGTTCACCATGACCACCATCGAGGAGCTGGGCCTTCTGAAGATGGACTTTCTGGGCCTGCGCACCCTCACGGTGATCCGAGATGCAGAGCGAATGATCCAGCGCCGGGTACCGGAGTTCTCGGTGGAGAAGATGCCTTACGATGACCCGGCTACCTATGAGATGCTGGGCCAAAGTGAGACGGAAGGCGTGTTCCAGCTGGAAAGCACCGGCATGAAGCAGGTGCTTTTGGGCCTTCGCCCACAGAACCTGGAAGATATCATCGCCCTGATCTCACTGTATCGCCCGGGTCCCATGGACTCGATTCCCACCTATCTGCGCAACCGCCATGAGCCGGGGAAGATCCACTACAAGGTTCCTCAGCTGGCACACATTCTGGATGTGACCAACGGCTGTATTGTATATCAGGAACAGGTTATGCAGATCTGCCGGGAGCTGGCAGGCTTCTCGCTGGGCCAAGCCGACCTGGTGCGCCGCGCCATGAGCAAGAAAAAGCACGATGTCATGGAACGGGAGCGACAGAACTTCGTTTACGGCAGCAAGGAACCCGGTTCCGAATGTGTAGGCTGCATTGCCAACGGCATTGACGAAAAGACCGCCAACGAAATTTTCGACGATATGTCCAGCTTTGCTTCCTACGCCTTCAACAAATCTCACGCGGCCTGTTATGCCTATGTGGCGTATCAGACGGCCTACCTGAAGTGTCATTATCCCAACGAATTTATGGCCGCGCTGCTCACCAGTGTGCTGGACAATACCGACAAGGTGATCGAGTATTCCGGTGAGTGTCAGCGACTGGGGATCAAGGTACTGCCGCCCAACATCAACGTGAGTGATGGCGGTTTTACTGTGGACGGTGCGAACATTCGCTTCGGTCTGAATGCGGTCAAAAATGTGGGGCGGAATCTGATCGCCGCAGTAGTCCGCGAGCGTCAGGATCAGCCCTTCCGCTCACTGTATGACTTCTGCCGCCGGATGTACGGCTGTGAAATCAACCGCCGGGCGGTGGAAAGCCTCATCAAGAGCGGTGCCTTCGATGGCCTGGGTTCCACCCGCCGGGCCATGCTTCAGTGCATTGAGGGGATTCTGAAGAGCGTGGAAACCGACAGCCGCAAAAACCTGGAGGGGCAGCTTGATCTGTTCAGCCAGAGCGGTGAACAGGAATCGGTAAACGATTATGTGATTCCTGCACTGGAGGAATTCCCCACAGGAGAACTTCTGCAGATGGAAAAAGAGGTGAGCGGTCTGTATCTGAGCGGTCATCCGCTGGACGCTTACCGGGAAATCATCAAAAATATATCCAGCTGCAAGATTAGTGAATTGACAGGGGAAGGCGCAAAAGCTTACGATAATAAAGTAGTCAACATTGTTTGCGCGGTGATCAAAAGCAAATTTATGACGACTCGTTCCAACACCATGATGGCATTTACCAACGTGGAGGATCTGAGCGGCACCATGGAAATTCTGGTGTTTCCGAAGATTCTGCTCAACTGCAGAGATGCGCTGCAGGAAAATGCCGTAGTGGTTATCACCGGCCGCGTTTCTGTAAAAGAAGACGAAGCGGCCAAACTGGTGGCGGAAGCCATCGTTCCCATTGAGCAGTACGAGGCACGCCGTTCGGAAAAACCGGCGGCAGGCAGCACAACTGACAGGAAACCTCAGGCTCCCAAGAAAGGGCTTTATCTGAAGCTTCCCAGCCAGAACTGCGAGCAGTTCCGCAAGGTGACAAACCTGCTCAGCGGCATCTTTGACGGCAGCATGCCGGTCTATATGTATTTTGAAGACCGTAAGCAGCTGACTCTGGCGCCGCGCAGCCTGTGGGCATTGGACCATGAGCTGCTTTATCCGGAATTGCGCCGTATTTTGGGCGACAGGAATGTTGTTACAAAATAGTTGGTCAATTGGGCAAACCTTTTGGCGACAAATTGCGCAGAAAGTTTTGCATTTATGTTGCCAGGATGTTATAATTATACCAATGTCAAATTTCGATTTGATTTAGGAGGGGCATTACTATGTACAAGGAAATTAAAACCATCGGTGTATTGACCAGCGGCGGCGACGCGCCCGGCATGAATGCTGCGGTTCGCGCGGTTGTTCGTACCGCTCTGAGCAAGGGCATCAAGGTTATTGGCATTCAGCGTGGCTACAACGGCCTGCTGAACGGCGAAGTACGCGAGATGGACCTGCGCAGCGTATCCGAGATCATCCACCGGGGCGGTACCGTCCTTTACACTGCCCGCTGCCTTGAGTTCGTAACCGCTGAAGGCCAGAAGAAGGGCGCTGAGAAGTGCAAAGAGCTGGGCATCGATGCGATGGTTGTAATCGGCGGCGACGGTTCCTTCAAGGGTGCTCGCGCTCTGGCCAACCTGGGCATTCCCTGCATCGGCATTCCCGGCACCATCGACAACGACATCGCCTGCAGCGAGTACACCATCGGCTATGACACTGCCATGAACACCGCTGTGGAAATGATCGATAAGCTGCGTGACACCACCCAGAGCCATGACCGCTGCAGTGTGGTTGAGGTTATGGGCCGCAACGCCGGCTACATTGCTCTGAACGTGGGCATCGCTACCGGCGCTCTGGCAATTCTGATTCCCGAGCGTCCCTACGATCTGGATCACGACATCATCTCTCGTATGAACCAGACCCAGAAGACCGGCAAGAAGCACTTCATCGTGATCGTGGCCGAGGGCGTGGGTCATGCTCAGGAGCTGGCCAACGAGATTCAGGCCCGCACCGGCATCGATTCCCGTGCCACCGTTCTGGGCCACGTACAGCGTGGTGGTTCTCCCACCCTGCGTGACCGCGTGACCGCTTCTCAGATGGGTTACCATGCTGTTAACCTGCTGGAGAAGGGCATCTATAACCGCGTGGTTGCTGTTTCTGCCGACAAGATCGTTGACTACGATATCAACGTTGCTCTGTCCATGCACAAGACCATCGACACCATGATGCTGGATGTGGCCAACACCATCTCCATCTGATTTTCCCTGAGCATTTCAAAAGGCATGCTGCAAATTGCAGCATGCCTTTTTTGTTTGAAAAAGCTATCACTGCCTCACAATTTCTTCTTTTTGCGAATATACTGAATCAAAAAACACCAACAATGGAGGAAGAAGCAATGCGCCATATTTCGCACTCTGCCCGGCAGCGTGTTGCCAAACGAAGAAAGAAAAGACTTTGTCTGGCCATTGGTCTGGCACTGGTTTTGTTTGCGCTGCAGCAGATTGATCAGGCCATCCGACCACTCACCAGACAGGTTGTCCAATATCGGTGCCGGGCACAGGCGGTACAAACCATTCAAACTGCCTGCAACTCCATTTTGGAGCAAAACAGCAGTCTTTACGAAGACCTTTACACCGTCCAGCGCGACGACACAGGCCGGGTACAAAGTGTGGCGGTAAACTCTGCCCGGATCAACACTTTGGAGGACGCCCTGGTGGAGCAGGTCAACCAATCTCTGTACCAGCTGCAGCAGCTTCCACTGCACATTCCTCTGGGCACACTGACCGGTATCCAGCTATTCAGCAACCTGGGGCCGAAAATTGCCATACATGTACAGCCGCTTTCTTTGGTAACCAGTCAGGTACAAAGCGATTTTTCTCAGGCCGGTGTGAATCAGACTCGGCTGGAGGTTACAGTCTGCTTTTCGGTACAGATCGGCGCACTTCTGGCAGGCGAAGTGATTCCGGTGGATGCCCAGACAGAAGTGCTTGCCGCTCAGATTCTGATTGTGGGCGAAGTACCGCAGCTTTACGCGCAATCTGTTGGAAGCGCTGAAAAAGCCTAGCCGCCGGATGGACCAATGTGGTATAATTAAAAACCAGAGCAAGGGAAGCTCTCTGGCTTCCCAGTTGGATTTTCAAGAGGTGATTATTTTGACATTGGAACAGGCCCAGCAGCGCGTTCTCGAACTGCGCCGGGTGATCGAATATAACAACCGCCTTTACTACGATCAGGATGCTCCGGAACTGGAGGATTTTGAGTACGACGCGCTGAATCGTGAGCTCAAGGATCTGGAGGCCCAGTTCCCTCAGCTGGTTACGCCCGATTCTCCCACCCAGCATGTGGGTGGTACCCCCTCGGGGAAATTTGCCAAGGTAACCCATACGGTGAAAATGGAAAGCCTTCAGGATGCATTCTCTTATGAGGAACTTCGGGATTTTGACCGGCGGGTTCGTGGCGAGGGCGTAGAGCCCCGTTACGTGGTCGAGGTAAAAATCGACGGACTTTCGGTAAGTCTGGAATACGAGAACGGCGCGTTCGTGCGTGGATCGACCCGTGGTGACGGCGTGGTGGGTGAGGACGTGACTAAGAATCTGGCCACCATCAAGGACATCCCCAAAAAACTGCTGAACGCACCGGAATTTCTGGAGGTGCGTGGTGAAGTCTACATGCCTCATGCTGCCTTTGAACAGCTGGTGGAAGAGCAGGAGCTGAACGACAAACAGCCCTTCAAGAATCCCCGAAATGCAGCGGCCGGTTCCCTGCGCCAGAAGGACAGCAAGATCACCGCAAGCCGGGGACTTTCCATCTTTGTGTTTAACATCCAGCAGATTCGAGGTAAGGAGCTGCACAGTCACCAGGAAAGTCTGGATTACGTGAAACAGCTGGGCTTCGTAGTGTCGCCCCGATATCGCAGCTTTGATAACATCGAAGATGCGATTACCGAGATCGAGGCCATCGGCCAGATGCGGGGCACACTTCCGTTTGACATCGACGGCGCGGTGATCAAGGTGGATGACTTCGCACAGCGGGCCATGCTGGGCAGCACCAACAAATTTCCCCGCTGGGCTATCGCGTTCAAATATCCTCCAGAGGAGAAAGAGACCGAGCTGCAGCAGATCGATATTACTGTGGGCCGCACCGGTGTGCTCACGCCCACCGCGGTGTTCGCGCCGGTCCAGCTGGCCGGTACCACGGTTTCCCGAGCAATTTTGCACAACGAGGATTTCATCCGGCAGCTGGATGTACGCATTGGTGACCGTATCCTGGTGCGTAAGGCAGGCGACATCATCCCGGAAGTGGTGGCGGTCACCCAGCATAAGGAAGGCTCCGAGCCCTATCAGATGCCTCAGGTGTGCCCCTCCTGCGGAGCACCCGCCGTGCATCTGGAAGGGGAGGCGGCTCTGCGCTGTGTGAATCCGGAATGCCCGGCTCAGGCGCTGCGCAACATCATCCACTTCGCCAGCCGGAATGCCATGGATATCGACGGTCTGGGCAAGGTAGTAGCTGCCCAGCTGGTCAGCAAGGGCTATGTACACTCGGCAGCGGATCTTTATGATCTGACCGAGGATCAGCTGATGACGCTGGAGAAATTCAAGGAGAAGAGCGCCCGCAATCTGCTGAACGCCATTGAGGCCTCCAAGGGCAACAACCTGGACAAGCTGCTGTTTGGTCTGGGCATCCGAAACATCGGTGAAAAGGCTGCAGCCCTGATTGCAGAACACTTCCGCTCCATGCAGGCAGTGCGGGAGGCCGGGGAAGAGCAGCTCAGTGAGATTGACGGCTTCGGCGCGGTTATGGCCCAGAGTGTGGTTGCCTTCTTTGCCAAGGAGGGTACTGATGACCTGATCCACCGCCTGGCTGACGCTGGCGTGAATATGGAGTGGCACGGCGAGGAAAAAACCGATAAGCTGGCCGGTAAGACCATCGTGGTCACCGGTACGCTCCCCACCCTTTCCCGGTCAGAGGCAGAAGCTCTGATTACGAAGAACGGCGGAAAAGCAAGTGGCTCGGTCTCGAAAAAAACTGCATATGTACTGGCTGGCGAAGCCGCCGGTTCCAAGCTCACCAAAGCCCAGCAGCTGGGCGTACCGGTGATTGATGAAGAAACCTTCCTTCAGATGATCCAATAACTTCTTATCCCCCTGGCAAAATGCCAGGGGGATTTTTTGTTCTAGCGCGGCCGATGCGCTCATATGCTTGTAGCACAAAGGAGCGTGAAACAAAAATGGACGAGTATTACAGCGCCATCCAAAGGCTGCCTGCCCTGGTACGGGATGCCCTTGCACAGCTGCCTCCGGTTTTTGCTGCCCAGGTACACGAAATTCGGCTGCGCAGTGAGCGCCCCATCGTTTTCTCCACCTCGAACGGGCCGGTGCTTGCACCGAATCTTTTGCCCAAATGTGCCGATGCTCTGCAGCTGAGTGCCCGGGGGCTCCAGGAATGCTTCTATTCATTGTGTGAAAAATCGGTGCACAGCTATGAAAACCAGCTTTCCCAGGGCTTTTTTACCATTCCCGGCGGGCACCGGGTTGGTGTGGCCGGAGTCTGCCATACTGCGGAAAACGGCCGGAACAGCTTTCAAATCATTACCTCTTTGAACCTTCGTGTAGCGCGGATGCTGTTCGTTCCGCTGCCTCCGCTGTTGCAGAACAGCCTTGTGGATTCCTATCGCGGAATCATTCTGGCGGGCGCTCCCGGCAGCGGAAAGACCACACTGCTGCGCAGCATCATCAAAACTGCCAGCGATCAGGGCAAAAAGGTCACCGTAGTGGACGAGCGTCAGGAGCTCTGGCCCTGCGATTCCCGGGGAAACACGCACCAGATCCCACTGAATTGCGACGTTTTGTCCAACTGCTCTAAGGCAATCGGGATCGAAATGGCTGTGCGCTGCCTGGGGCCGCAAATTATTGCCTGTGATGAACTGGGGTCCCACGAAGAATTTCGCCAAGCAGAGCGGGGTATACAGTCCGGTGTCGGTTTTATCTGTTCGGTCCACGCTGTCAGCATGGATGAGCTGGAGGCCCGTCTGGAACGAAGCCGTGCCAAGTTGCGTGCCGTCTTTTCTCTCTGCGCCTTTCTGGAAGGGCCACAAAAGCCTGGCTGCATTCGTGAAGTGGTGCCGCTATGATCTGGATCATCAAGCTCATCGGAGCCGTACTGGTAGGAGCCGCAGGCTTTTTATTCGGCGCGGAGCAGGCCGCTGTCCTGCGCAGACGTACCACCTTCTGGTCGGAGCTTGCCTGCATGCTGACGCAGATTCAGGATGCCGTACACTACCGGGCACCGACGACATCCTGTTTGCTGGAAGAACTGCAGGCAGGGAACTATCCCCATCTGATGCTGAGTGAATGTTCCTCTTTGGAGGCGTACCAGTTCCCGGCATATATTTCTTCGGGGGATGCAACGCCGTTTCGCCCGTTGTTCGAGCAAATCGGTCAGGTAAGCGCACAGGAGTTGTGCGGCCAGATGCCCTATTACATCGAGCTGGCCCGGCAAAACAGCGCCCGCCAGGAAAAGGAATACCGAGCAGCTGCGCGGCTTTATCCACAGGCCGGAGTTTGTGCCGGACTGATGGCCGCGCTGCTGCTCTTATGAAGGAAGGGTAGAAAGATGGACATTGACCTGGTATTCAAAATTGCCGCCATCGGCATTATTGTTGCGGTTCTGAACCAGCTTCTGATCCGTTCCGGCCGGGAGGATCAGGCTATGATGACCACCCTGGCGGGGTTGATCGTCGTGCTGTCCATGCTGGTGCAGCAGATAAGCGATCTGTTCGTGAACATAAAATCACTGTTCAATCTATGATGATGGAATATGGAAATTTTTCGAATTGCTGCCTTTGTGCTGGTAGCTGCTGTACTGATCGGCCTCATACGCGAGCATCTGCCCTCCTATGGCATCCTTTGCCTTTTGGGCTGTTCCGTAGTGCTGTTGCTGTATCTGCTTCAGCTGGCTGCTCCGTTAATCGAGCAGCTGAGCGCCTATGCCGATTATGGGGAGCAGACCGGCTTTTCCACGGTAATAAAAGCCGCCGGAATCGCGCTGGCCTCCCAGACAACACAGGATCTTTGTCGGGATGCCGGGCTCAGCAGCCTTGCGGGCAAGGTGGAGTTTGCAGGCCGTTGCCTGATTCTGACGTGCGCACTGCCTCTGTTTCAAATCGCGGCCGAGTCTCTGGCTGCTTTTTTGCAGTGAAACAGCTGCTGGCCATTTTATTGCTGCTGGCTGTTCTGCCCGGAGCAGTATTGGCTCAGGAGTTGCCGGAATCCGCGCAGGAGATTCTGGACTCCCCGCCAATCACTGCTGAAGAATTCCAAGCGGCCTCCGCACCACAGCTTCTGGGGCAGCTGCTAGATACTGTAAAAGAGCAGTTTGAGCAGCCATTTCGTCTTTTGGCATCCGTGTCTGTCACCGTGCTGATCGCTGCCGCTGCGCTTAGCCTTCTGCCTGGCAGCGACTGGCGTGCGCCACTGGAGACCGTCTGTCTTCTGGGCATCAGCACCGCGGCGCTGCAGCCAATGATGCCGCTGCTGGAACAGCTGACCGGGCGGATACAGGAATGTCAGACTTATCTGCTTAGCTTTGTCCCTGTTTTTTCCGGCGTTATGATCAGCTGCGGACAGCCCACCCAAGCTGCTGTTTACAGCGGGATGTTCTTGACCATGGCCGCTTTTTGCGCTCAGATGATCAGTACGGTAGCACTTCCGCTGGTACGTGCCTTTCTGGCTCTGACCGTCGCGGGCGGGCTGTGTGATCTGGGCGGCCTTTCCGACGGCTGCGCTATCCTGCACCGAATCGTAAAATGGATTCTGGGCTTTTTGTCCATTCTATTTGGTGGTGTTCTGGGACTGCAGAGCGTGCTGGCCCAGAACACCGATACCCTTGCCATGAAAACCGGTCAGTTTTTACTCAGCAGCGGTATTCCCGTGATTGGCAGCCTTGCTTCTGATGCAATGGGCAGTGTTCTCAGCGGGCTTCGGGTTTTGAAAGGCACCTTGGGATTTGCTGCCATCGCAGTTCTGACCGTTACCTTTTTGCCCCTGCTGATCCGCTGCTTTTGTTTTTACCTGGCCTATCTTTTGAGCGCTGCACTGGCAAAGTCATTTGGCCTCAACCGTGCAGGCCGTGTGCTGGAGGGAATGGGGCAGGCAACCGGCTTATGCATCTCGTTTCTGGTGTTCTTTTTCATGCTCACGGTTCTTTCCACTGCGCTGATGATCCTGCTGGGAGGAGGTGGCTGATGTGAATGAATGGGCGTACACTCTTTGCATGGCATGTGTTCTGGCCGGCGGGCTCGAACTCCTGATGCCCCGCAAAGAATACGAAAAGAGCATAAAAGTGGTTGTGGCACTGTATATTTTAGTAACGGTCCTGCAACCCGTACGGGTGGCATTTTCCGGCTGGGATTCGCTTTGGCCGTCGGAGCAGACAGACACCGTGGATTTTTCCGGCTATCGTGCCGGGCTTGAGCAGCAGGCTCTGGAAAAGCAGCTGGAACAAGCACTCGCCGCCCAGGGGATCGATGGTCAGATTCAGGTGGAAACTGGCCCGCCTCTGACCGTAACCGCACGTGGCTGCACCGAACCGGAACGTGCTGAAACGGCTCTGCGGCAGGTATTGGGCGAGGGAGAGGAGATTGAGATCAAGGCGGAGGGACCAAGCAATGGGACGTGATTTTTTCAAGGAACTTTTCAAAACAAAGAACTGGAACCGCAGCAGCCTTCTTGTTTTTGCCGGTGCATTGGGATTGTTTCTTCTGCTGGCCGGGAATGCATTTTCACCCGGAAGGAGCAGTCGCGAAACCGTTGAACCGCAGATCACCGCAAGTGAGACGATGTATGCACAGGAATATGCTTCCAATCTGGAGCAAACACTTACAGGGGTCATTGAGAGTATTCAGGGAGCAGGGCAGGTAAAGGTGGCTGTAACGCTTGAAGCGGGCCCGCAAACCGTCTACGCTCTGGACGAAACGGACCGGGGTGAAAACGGCAGCGAAGTCCAGCACATCCTGCTGGAGGAGGCTTCCGGGCAAAGCGCCCTGGTGGAGATGGTCTGGGAACCGGAAATCCGCGGGATCGCCGTGGTATGTCAGGGCGCGGCCGATGTCCAGGTGCAGGCACAGATCACCGAAGCAGTTTCGGTGCTTACCGGTGTATCGAGCAACCGGATCAGCATTGCAAAAATGAATGAATCGGAGGGAACATAATGCAAGTAAAAAAGATCAACCAGAAAATGACGCTTCTCACCCTGGTGGTGGCACTGGGTGTAGCTGTGTACCTGAACTGGGAATATGCCAAAAGTACCGATCTGGTGATGGGTGATACAGTTCAGGCCAACGCGGCAGCCAGCACTGGCATCATCACCGATGAACTTGCCGTGGAGACTGCCGCCTCCACCCAGGAAACCGCCGACAAAAACTATGGCGAAGCCCAGCTGGTCAGCGTAGGTGACCCCAGCGGGAGCGATTTTTTTGAACAGGCCCGCCTCTCTCGCACCAAAACCCGCGACGAAGCTCTGGATACCCTGCAGAAAAGCCTGAAAAACAGCGCACTTACCCAGGAGGAAAAAGATGCACTCACACAGGAGCTCACCGCCACAATCGAGAGCATTACCAAGGAAAGTGATCTGGAAAGTCGAATCAAAGCCAAAGGTTTTGTGGACTGTGTGGCTTTTATTGATGGGGATAAGGTCAACATTACCGTTATGACCACCAGCGACGGCCTGACTCAGGCCGAGGTGGCACAAATTCGGGACATCGTACTGAGTGAGTGCTCGGTGAGTGCACAGAATATTACCGTGGTAGAAATAAAATGACCTTGTAGATTATGCAAAAAGATGGTATAATATCTTCAATTCAGATGCCATGAAAATAATTACCTTTGGGAGGACCGGGTATGGAAGTTTCAAATTCCAATGTTGTAAACGGCAGCTTGCAGATCTCCACCGATGTGATTGGTAAGATTGCAAAGCTTGCAGCCACCGAAATCGACGGCGTGGTGGATGTTTGTGCCGGTTCCGCTGGGATGCGCAGCTTTTTGGGCAAGGTAAACCTGCAAAAGCCTGTTTCGGTGGAGCTGCTGGAGAATGTGGCCGAGATCACTGTCAGCCTGACGGTGCGCTACGGCAGTCAGATCCCGGCGGTCTGCGAAAAAGTGCAGGAGAACGTGAAGTCCGCTGTGCAGAACATGACCAGCATCACGGTCGCCCGGGTAAACATTGTGGTAGTCGGCGTCCTGCAGGAGCCGGAGCTGCCTGCTGAAGAAGAATAACCAATCGGCCCTCCCGCGGTTCGCAGGGGGGCTTTGGCTGTGAGAGGATACTTTGTTTTATGGAAAAACTGACACGCAGAACCGCACGTGAGAACGCTTTCCTGGCCGCTTTCGCATCCACCTTCGACAACGCTATGCCGGAGGATGTGATCGCCCTGAACAACGAACTGGGTGAGAACCGGGTGGATGAGTTTGGCCGTAAGCTGATCGACGATTACTACGAGCACAGTGCCGAGATCAACGATATGATCCGCGATCATCTGAAGGGCTGGACCATTGACCGCATTCCCCGGGTAAGCCTCACTGTGCTGCGTCTGGCTTTGAGCGAGATCCTGTATGGCGACGAAAAGCTGCCCAGCGTTACCATCAATGAGGCAGTGGAACTGACCAAGAAATTCGGCGGAAACGAGGACTACCAGTTTGTGAATGGCCTGCTTGGCTCTGTGGTGCGCGAACTGGGTCTGGCGGATCAGGACTCCGCTTCGGAATAATGCTCACACTGGGCATCGATACCAGCAACTATGCAACCTCTTTGGCCGTGTATGACTCTTGTGCCAAAGAGGTTGTTTGCGATAAAAAGCAATTTTTGCCCGTCAAACAGGGCCAGCTGGGCCTGCGCCAGAGCGACGCGCTGTTTCACCACACAGCGGCTCTGCCGGAGCTCTTAAACCAGCTCGGTCAGCAGGTGGATTTGCGCCAGATTCAGGCAATTGGTGTTTCCACCCGCCCGCGGCCGGTGGATGGCTCCTACATGCCCTGCTTCCTTGCGGGCAAAAGTGCAGCGGTGGCCTTTGCTGCCGCTCGTGGTCTTCCGCTGATTGAAACGACCCATCAACAGGGGCACATCGCCGCGGCCCTGTTTGCCACCGGCGAGCCGGATTTGTTCGAGCGCCCCAGCCTGGTATTCCATGTTTCCGGAGGAACCACCGATCTGCTGCTCTGCAACGGCTATGGTGCGATTCAATGCATCGGCACCAGCAGTGACCTTTATGCCGGACAGGCAGTGGACCGGGTCGGGGTAAAACTGGGCTTTGACTTTCCGGCCGGCGTCATGGTCAGCGAGCTTGCCGCACGCTGCACCGAGACCGTTCGCCCCAAGGTAAGCGTAAAGGGGACAAGCTGCAGTCTGTCCGGCCTGGAAAACCAGTGCAACCGGCTTTTGGAGCAAGGGAAAAGCCCGGAATACGTTTGCCGCTATTGCTTGAACTGTGTAGCGGAAACCGCACTGCGCATGGTAAAGGCAGCGCTTGAGGAGCATCCTGGGTTGCCGGTGGTTTTTGCCGGTGGTGTGATGAGCAGCCAGATCATTCGGGAATATGTAACCCGGCGGCTGCCTGGCGCGCATTTTGTGCCCGGCAAATTTTCCAGCGACAACGCCATTGGTGTGGCGTGTATCGCTGCACGGGAGGCAGACCATGGCTGAGATGATCACCGTTTCCGGGTTGAACCGTTATGTTCGGTCGCTGCTGGACAGCGACCGTTTTTTGTCTGGAATCGCTATCAAAGGTGAGATTGCCAACTTTGTGCATCACTATAAGAGCGGACATTTTTATTTTTCTCTGCGGGATGATGCCGCCAGCGTGAAGGCGGTTATGTTCCGGCAGGACGCCCGGCGGCTCGCCTTCACACCTCAAGAAGGAATGCGAGTTATTGTGCGCTGCCGAGTCAGCCTTTACGAGACGACCGGTGCGTTCCAAATCTATGTGCAGGATATGTTCCCGGACGGCATCGGCGCTGCCCAAATGGCCTTTGAACAGCTGAAAGCCCGACTGGAGCAGGAAGGCCTGTTTCGCCCGGAAGCAAAGCAGCCCATTCCTGCCTGTCCCCGATGTATCGGCGTGGTAACCAGTGAGACCGGCGCAGCTCTGCAGGACATCCGTAATGTGCTCAGCCGCCGCTGGCCACTGGTGAAGTTGCTGCTTGCTCCCGTCAATGTGCAGGGGGACCAGGCGGCTGCCCAGATTGCCCGCGGCATCCAGGTTCTGGATCATTCCGGAAAGGCGGATGTCATCATTGTGGCTCGGGGCGGCGGCAGCAGGGAGGATCTGTGGGTCTTTAATGACGAGGGCATTGCCCGTGCAGCCTACAGTTGCAAAACCCCGCTGATTTCCGCCGTTGGCCACGAGATCGACTTCACTATCCTGGACTTCGTCGCAGATCTTCGAGCCCCCACTCCTTCAGCAGCGGCAGAGCTTGCCACCCCGGATCGGCGGGAAATTCTGGGAAAGCTCATGAATATTTCGGATAATATTCACAAAAATATTCAGTCAAGGCTCGAAATGTGTTATAATAGGTTTGATCCACTGGTCGAAAAGTGGGAGACTTTGACTCCTGCCTCGCTTTGCGCTGCTCGTGCCGATAGACTGAACGAGCAGACTCAGGCGTTGCAGTCAAGCATCAAACGGATTTACCAGGATCGCCTGCAGGTTATGCATCACGCAATGCAGCTTGCACACTCGCTCAGCCCCTATACGGTTTTGGAGCGCGGTTATGCCATCCCAAAAACTGTAAAGGGAAAAAGCATTACACTCGAGCAAGTGACTCCTGGCGACCGAATTCTGCTGGTTGGCAGCAAAGTATCCGTCGACTGCCTTGTGGAACAAGTGCATGAAATTGAGGTACCGCAGAATGAGAAAACCGAAGAGCTTTGAAGAGGGAAGTGCAGCCCTGCAGCAGGTGCTGGATCAGCTTTCTGACCCGGCAACGCCGCTGGATAAAGCAATTAAGCTTTACAGTGATGCAGCCGGACTGATCGCGTATTGCAATGAAACTCTGGAGCATGCCAGACTGGAAATGGAGCGCATTGACCTTTCGCTCCCGCATTCTTCCAGCACTGAGCCTGCCGGAGAGGAGGATATCCTTGCATGATGACCTATGAGCAACAATACGACGTGTATCTGAATGAAATCCAGGCTGCCCTTCAGGCTGCTTGCGATACATACCTGCCGGAGGAGTCCCGGGTATGTCAGGCCGCACGCTACAGCCTTCTTGCCGGTGGCAAGCGGATTCGTGCAGTGCTGACCATGGCCTGTTGCGATATGCTGGGCGGGGATTGGCGTGCCGCCGCGCATTTCGCCGCGGCGGTTGAGATGCTGCACTGCTTCTCGCTGATCCACGACGATTTGCCCTGTATGGACAACGATGACTTCCGCCGTGGCAAGCCCTCCTGCCATAAGGCCTTTGATGAAGCAACCGCCCTTCTTGCGGGAGACGTACTTCTCACGGAAGCGTTTGAAGTGATTGCTAACGCCCCCTTGCCGGAACATGCCCGCATTGAAGCTGCCCGCCTGCTGGCTGTAGGCGGCGGTAGCCGGGGAATGATCTGGGGCCAGGAGCTGGATGTAACCTTTGAGGGCAAGCCTCTGAACGAGGAGCTTTTGCGCAAAATCCATCGGAATAAAACCGGCGCACTGATCAATGCCGCCGTTCAGATGGGCGTATGTGCCGCAGACGGAACCGCGGAGGATGCAGCAGCGCTGGAACGGTATGCGTTTGACCTGGGGCTTGTTTTTCAGATTGTGGATGATGTGCTGGATGTGATTTCCACGCCGGAAGAGCTGGGCAAGCCCATCGGGAGCGATCAGGAAAACGGTAAGGTTACTTTTGCAACGATTTATGGCCCGCAGGGTGCACTGGAACTGGCGCAGCAGATCAACGACGAAAGCTGCCGCGCGTTGGAGCAGGCATATGGTGCTCGTGCACAGTTTCTGATCCGCCTCGCCGGGCAGCTGGTTACCCGGCGTAAATGATAAAACGGGGAGGATGCAATGGACTGGATCAAGGAAATATATTGTTGGAACTACCTGCTGTCGGTCTCGCTCACAGCCTGGCTGATTGCTCAGGTATTGAAAACCATCATCAATTTCATTTTAATGGGAAAATTCCGAGTCGAGCGCATGTGGGGTTCCGGTGGAATGCCCAGCGCACACTCCGCTACGGTATGTGCGTTGGTAATTGCCGCCGGGCGTTCCCAGGGTACGCATTCCGAGGTCTTCGCTCTTGCGGCAGTTATGGCTGTAATCGTAATGTACGATGCCATGGGCGTACGCCGGGAAACTGGCGAGCAGGCCAAAATTTTAAATCAGTTGCTGTCTGACTGGCTGGATGAGGAAGCCAAACGCACCCCCATCCTTGGCGACAAAAAACTGAAGGAAATGGTCGGCCATACTCCCTTTGAAGTTTTCGGCGGCGCCGCGGTAGGCATCGCCACCGGCTTGCTGATCCCAATGATGTGATTGAACCACTATCTTTTTTAGAAGGATTGTATCATGGCATATTCACTGTTGGAACGAATCAACAGCCCGCAGGACCTGAAGAAGCTTCCTGCCGGGCAGCTGGCGCCCCTGTGTGAAGAGATCCGGGCGTTTCTGATCGAGAGTGTTTCCAAAACCGGAGGCCATCTTTCCTCCAATTTGGGCACAATCGAGCTTACGGTTGCAATGCACCGTGCCTTCACCACCCCCATGGATAAGATTGTATTTGATGTGGGGCATCAATGTTATACCCATAAGCTTTTAACCGGCCGCCGGCAGCAGTTCGATGTACTGCGTAAGCTGAACGGCCTTTCCGGCTTTCCCAGCCCGCGCGAAAGTGTACACGACGCATTTATCGCAGGCCATGGCAATACGGCCATCTCGGTGGCCATTGGCATGGCACGGGCCAAAAAGCTGAAAAACGAGCCCGGCAAGGTGATTGCTCTGGTGGGTGACGGTGCTTTCACCGGCGGTATGGTATACGAGGGCATGAACAATATCGATACCCTCAATAACCTGATTGTAATTTTGAACGACAATAAGATGTCGATTTCCAAAAATGTGGGCTCGCTGTCCCGTTATCTCACTGTATTGCGCACGAACCCGGAATATAACCGGGCCAAAGCCAATACAGAAACCATCCTGTCGGCGATTCCTCTGCTGGGTTCGCCCCTGGTGCGGGCACTGCAGGGCGGTAAGGCGTTGTTGCGCCGCGGCTTGTACCACTCCACCATGTTTGAAGAAATGGGCTTCCAGTATCTGGGCCCTGTGGACGGACATGACGTGATCAAGCTGACTGAGCTTTTCCAGAACCTGCACCATCAGACTGCGCCTGTTTTTGTGCATGCAGTCACTGTAAAGGGAAAGGGCTTTAAGCCTGCTGAGGAGAACCCCGGGGAGTTCCATGGTGTCTCTTCCTTTGATCCCTCCCATGCGCTGGACCCGGATGTGGCCCCTGCCGCTTCCTTCTCCACCTGCTTTGGACAGCATCTGGAGGCCCTGGCCGAAAGCCGTACCAATGTGTGCGCAATCACTGCGGCCATGAAATACGGTACCGGGCTGCAGTATTTCTACCGGCATTTCCCAGACCGCTTTTTCGATGTGGGCATGGCAGAACAGCATGCGGTAACCTTTGCCGCAGGTCTGGCCAGCCAGGGAATGCTGCCTGTGGTAGCCATTTATTCCACCTTCCTGCAGCGGGCCTATGACCAAATGATCCACGACGTGTGTCTGATGGATCTGAATGTGGTGTTCGCAGTGGACCGTGCCGGACTTGTTCCCGGTGATGGTGAGACTCATCAGGGAATTTATGACCCTGCATTCTTCCGTCAGATCGGCATTCCTGTCTACTCTCCCTGCAACTATGCAGAACTGACCTACTGGTTGGAATATCTGCTGGACCAGGGCAAGGGTCCCCGTGCCATCCGTTATGCGCGTGGTGGGGAACCGGAAACGCTTTCTTTGCTGGGGTGCAGCAAACAGCCTTATGATGTGTATAAGGCCGAAGGCCCTGCCAAGACAGCTTTTGTCACCTACGGCACTCTGACTGCCGAGGTGCTGAAGGCGGCACAGCTGCTGAAGCAGCAGGGAACGGACGTGGATGTATACAAGCTTGTGCAGATCAATCCGCTTCCCGATGGACTGTGTGAGGAGCTGACTCGCTACGACCATATTCTGTTCGCAGAAGAATGCATGGAGCAGGGCGGAATCGGCGATTCTCTGGGCGCTGCATTGTCGGAATACCGCTGGCCGGGTCATCTGACTCTGCGTGGCGTTCACAGCGGCCGCGCAATTCCTCACGCTTCTGTAGCGGAGCTTCGAGAAGTTCTTGGGCTGGATGCTTCCAGCCTTGCGAATGCAATAGAAAGGGACTGAGCATTTGAAAATTCGATTGGATCAATACCTGTGCCAGAACGGTCTGGTGCAAAGCCGGGAACGGGCTAAAGCTCTGATCATGTCCGGCATTGTGTTTGTAAATGAGCAGAAGGCCGATAAAGCTGGCGAGATGATTTCCCCGGATGCAAAGGTGGAAGTACGCGGCCATGACATCGGCTATGTAAGCCGCGGCGGTCTCAAACTGGAAAAAGCCATGCGTGCGTTCCCGCTGACTCCGAACGGAAAAGTCTGCATGGACATCGGCGCATCCACCGGCGGTTTTACCGATTGCATGCTTCAGAACGGTGCACGCAAAGTGTATGCGGTGGATGTGGGTTATGGCCAGCTGGCCTGGAAGCTGCGCACCGACGAGCGTGTTGTGAACATGGAACGGACCAATATTCGGAACGTTACCCTGGACATGCTGGAAGAGCCGGTTGAATTTTTCAGCGTGGATGTCTCGTTTATTTCTTTGAAGCACATTTTCCCGGTAGCGCAGGCAGTGACCGCCGATCACGCCACCGGTGTATGCCTGGTCAAGCCTCAGTTTGAGGCAGGCCGGGAAAAGGTGGGCAAAAAAGGCGTTGTACGTGAACCGGAAACCCATCGGGAAGTAATCCTGCAGGCCGCGGGTTATGCAGCCGCTAACGGTTTTTCCGTGCTGGGGCTGGACTATTCTCCCATCAAGGGACCGGAAGGAAACATTGAGTTCTTGCTGTTTGTGGAAAAAGCTGCAGACCAGCCGGTTCTTTTGCAGGAAGAGCTGGCGGATCAGGTAGTTAGCGCCGCGCATGGAGCATTGGATCTGTAATGTCCAGAAAGGTCTGCGAAAGGAACGATCCGCATGACTGTTTTTATTATTCCAAACACAACAAAACCCCGGGCACGCACTGTGACTGCTCAGGCTGTACGGATTCTGCACAGCGCCGGAGCAGATGTAATTCTGGCCATCGGGTCTGATGTAAAAACTTTGCCCGGTGTGCGTTATCTGCCCCAAGAGCAAGCATTCACTGAATGCGATGTGGTCATTACAGTGGGCGGCGATGGCACCATTTTGCACACCGCCAAGGATTGCCTGGAATACGACAAGCCGATTCTGGGCATTAATTTGGGTCGGATGGGCTTTCTGGCCACCTGCGAGGTAAATGAAATGCAGGCCAAGCTCACCCGGCTTGCCAAAGGTCAGTTCCAGTGCGACAAGCGGATGCTGCTGAACGCCATTGTGGACGATGATGTGTCCCATGCACAAACCGCCTTGAATGATGTGGTGATTTATAAAGGGCATCGGCTTCAGACCATCGACTTCAACATTTACTGCGATGCAATCCTGGTAAACCATTGCTCCGGAGACGGTGTAATTATCTCCACCCCCACAGGGTCTACCGCATATTCACTTTCCGCCGGGGGACCGATCCTGGACGCACACATTGAAGGAATTGTGGTCAGCATGATTTGCGCCCACAGCCTGCACCAGCCATCCATGGTTTTTGCGGCTGACCGGTGTATCCGCATCGAAGTAAACGCCAAAGGTCGAAATGAGATCTTTATCAGCACAGACGGGGAAGAGGAGAGCCTTCTGCGGGACGGTGGTCATGTGGAAGTGGAGCTTTCCCGCCAAAGTATTCGTCTGGTCACCTTTAGCCTGGCTGATCAGTTTGACGCTATCGACAGAAAATTACGAGGGAGGTAACGCCGGTGAAAGGTGAACGCCATAACAAAATTCTTGAATTGATCCAGCAGCACGCAATCGACCGGCAGGAAGATCTGCTGCGCTATTTGAAGGACGCCGGCTTCCAGGTCACCCAGGCCACAGTATCCCGGGATATTCGGGAGCTGCATCTGGTCAAGGTGGCCGCAGGGGGCGGGCAGTACCGCTATGTATCCGCAGCCGCAGCCGGCAGCCAGCAGGTACATTCGCCGGGCCGGTTCGAAATGATTTTTCGGGAGTCTGTACTCAAAATTGACTATGCAGGTCACACCGTTCTGGTCAAATGCTTTTCCGGCATGGCCAACGCCGCCTGTGAACTGTTCGACTCCATGAAATGGGAGGAAGAGGTCGTTGGCACTCTTTCCGGCGACGACACCTTCCTGATCCTGATGCGCACCGAGGCAGACGCCCAGCATCTGTGCCAGACCCTGAGCCAGTATGTGGCCAAGCGCTGAGTGGAATGCAATCACAGGAAGGGATTGATCGGGTTCCATGTTAACCTCATTACGAATTGAAAATGTTGCAGTAATTGAAAAAGTTCAGGTACAGTTTACCGCCGGACTGAATGTTCTGACCGGTGAAACCGGCGCAGGTAAGTCGATTCTGATCGACTCCATCAGCGCTATTCTGGGCAACCGGATCAGTCGTGATCTGGTGCGCACCGGTGCACCGAAAGCCTGCATCTGGGCCACCTTTGACCAGCTGCCCAAACAGGTGAAGATGCAGCTGGAACAGGCCGGCTACGACGCAGGTGAAGAACTGCTGATCTATCGTGAGATCACCGCGGAAGGAAAAAGCCATTGCCGCATCAACGGCATGCCCGCCACCGTGTCAGTCCTGCGGGATATCACCGCCGGTCTGATCAATATTCACGGCCAGCACGACAGCCAGGGACTGACTGACCCTTCAAAGCATCTGGGGATTCTGGATGCCTTCGCTCAGAATCAAAACGAATTCAACGCTTACCGCAAGGTGTATAAGGAACTTATTGCGGTGAAACGGCAGGCTGATGCACTTCAGTTAGATGAAGCTGAAAAACAGCGAAAGATGGAACTTTTGCGTTTTCAGTTGAATGAAATTGAAGATGCTGCTTTGCAAATTGGCGAGGAAGAACGGCTGATTGCCCGCCGTCAGATTGTTTCCCACGCACAAACCATTCTGGAGCAAATTGCTTCGGCTCACAGTGCGCTTTCCGGCGGAGATGAGTTTTCCGGCGCTGCCGACCTGCTGGGCGGCGCAAATGGTTCGTTGGAGCAGGCTGCCGTTCTGGATGAGTCTTTGCAGCCTCTGCAGGAACGACTGGCGGATTTGTATTACAATGCCCGGGAGCTTGCTGTGGATCTGGCCTCCCGACTGGATGATTACGGTTTTGATCCGGCCGAACTGGACCAGCTGGAACAGCGGCTGGATACCATCTACCGGCTGAAAAACAAATACGGGGCCGACTCGGTGGAGGAACTTCTGCACATGGCAGAGAAATCCCGCGAGGAACTGGAACATATTGAGCGTGCAGATGAGACGCTGGAGCAGCTGAATCAGCAAAAGCAGGCATTGTACAAGGAAGCAAAACTTCTGGCGGAAAAGCTCACCCAAACCCGTCTGAACGCCTTTGAACGGATGGAACAGCAGCTCGTGGAAGCATGTACCTTCCTGAACATGCCCGGCACCCGGTTTGTGCTGCAGCACAGCCGCGGTCCTCTGGCAGGTTCCGGTCAGGATACCGTGGAATTTTATATTTCCACCAACCTGGGTGAAGCACCGAAGCCTCTGGCGAAGATTGCGTCCGGCGGCGAGCTTTCCCGCATCATGCTGGCACTGAAAAGCGCGCTGGCGGAAAAGGATGCCATTCCCACGGTTATTTATGACGAGATTGACACTGGCGTTTCCGGTCTTGCTGCTGGACGAATCGGTGAGAAGCTTCGCCAGACCTCCAAGGGTCGGCAGGTGCTCTGCATCACCCACACCGCTCAGATCGCCGCTCTGGCCACCAGCCATCTGCTGATTCAGAAAAATGTGGAAGGGCAGCGCACCTTCACGCAGATCCATCCTCTGGACCAGGCAGGCCGCGTGCAGGAGTTGGCACGCATTATTTCCGGCGACCACATCACCGATCTGAGCCTGGCCAATGCCCGGGAGATGCTGTCGCTCTAACTCTTGACAACGCAAATGCTTTGCGCTATACTGCTAAATGTCAAATGCAACGACGGGAACGAGTAATTGCTCCGTTTGCGGCACAGAGAAGCCCTGGTTGGTGAAAAGGGCAGCGCGGCAAGCAATGAATACCTCCCTGAGCAGCAGGCTGAACGCTCTGTGGCAATTAGGCTGTGCCGTGTGCGCCCGTTACCGCGCAGGAGTGTATATTTCGCACTCCGCAAGGCCCGTTTTCGTGAGGAGCGGGCGAACAGAGGTGGTACCGCGATTCTTTTCGCCCTCTGCCAAATTTAAATTTGGCAGAGGGCTTTTTCTATGCCTTTTGCCGCAAAGACACAGGAGGAAACACAATGACTTTGTACGACGAACTGGTTGCCCGCGGCCTGGTTGCCCAGGTAACCGACGAGGAAGAGATCAAAGACCTGATCAACAACGGTAAGGCTACCTTCTACATCGGCTTTGACCCCACTGCCGACTCTCTGCATGTGGGCCATTTCATGGCTTTGAACCTGATGCGCCGGATGCAGCGCGCAGGCAACCGCCCCATCGCCCTGATCGGCGGTGGCACTGCCATGGTGGGTGACCCTTCCGGCCGCACCGATATGCGCAGCATGATGACCACCGAAACCATCCAGCACAACTGCGAATGCTTTAAAAAGCAGATGAGCAAATTCATCGACTTCTCGGACGGAAAGGCTCTGATGCTGAACAACGCCGACTGGCTGATGAAACTGAACTACATTGAACTGCTGCGGGAAGTGGGCCCCTGCTTCTCGGTCAACAACATGCTGCGGGCAGAATGCTACAAGCAGCGCATGGAGAAGGGTCTGTCCTTCCTGGAATTCAACTACATGATCATGCAGTCTTACGACTTCTATCACATGTTCCAGGAGCTGGGCTGCAATCTGCAGTGCGGTGGCGATGACCAGTGGTCCAACATGCTGGGCGGTACCGAGCTGATTCGTCGCAAGCTGGGTAAGGATGCCTACGCCATGACCATCACTCTGCTGCTCACTTCGGAGGGCAAGAAGATGGGTAAGACTCAGAAGGGGGCCGTATGGCTGGACCCCGAAAAGACCAGTCCCTACGAGTTCTACCAGTACTGGCGCAATGTGGATGACGCCGATGTTCTCAAGTGCCTGCGTATGCTCACCGATGTTCCTCTGGAAGAGATCGACGCAATGGCCGATTGGGAAGGCAGCCAGCTGAACAAGGCGAAGGAGCTGCTGGCCTTCGAGCTGACCAAACTGGTTCACAGCGAAGAGGAAGCCACCAAGGCGCAGGAGACCGCTCGCGGTCTGTTCAGCGGTGCAGCTGATATGGCCAATATGCCCAGCACCACTCTGACCGCCGATCAGCTGCAGGACGGCCGCATCGGCATCCTGGACCTGATGATGGCTGCTAAGCTGGTTCCCAGCAAGCGTGAAGCCCGTCAGCTGATCCAGCAGGGCGGCATTCTGCTGGACGGTGAGAAGGTTTCCGATCCCACTCTGCCTGTCACTGCCGAGCAGCTGGCAAACGGTGTTGTAATCAAGAAGGGCAAGAAGACCTACCACAAGGTTCAGCTGTAAGCGACTGTCTCGGGAACATAAATCCTCAGCAAACGCATTAAAGTGGCGCATGGCTCTATGTAAGGCCATGCGCCGCTTTTCTATATGCAAAAAAGGACGGGGCTTTTACCCCGTCCTTTTTTCCGTTTACAAATTTCCGATTCTGGAAAGCTTTGCGTATTCGCCATTTTGTGCAATCAGTTCATCGTGTGTGCCCTGTTCCGAAATTCCTCGATCGGACAAGACATAGATCCGGTCAGCATTGCGGATCGTAGACAACCGATGCGCAATAACAATCGATGTGCGGTTCTGTTTCAACCGCTCAATGGATGCCTGGATAATTTCTTCGCTCTCGTAATCCAGTGTACTGGTGGCTTCGTCCAGAATCAGAATCTTGGGATTTTTCAAAAAGATCCGCGCAATACTGATCCGCTGACGCTGCCCGCCGGAAAGCATAATTCCTCTTGTGCCGACGATGCTGTCATACCCATGCTCCAGCGAAAGGATGAAGTCGTGAATATTCGCCAGTTTGGCAGCCTCCACAATCTCTTCATCCGTAGCATCCTGCCGCCCGTAGCGGATATTCTCCCGGATTGTTCCGTTGAAAATGTAAACCTCCTGCTGGACGATACCAATGTGTTTTCGCAAATCTCTCAACACCAGGTCACGGATATCGACACCATCGATCCGGATCTGTCCCGCACAGACATCATAGAAACGGGCAACTAGGGAAGCGATGGTCGTTTTTCCAATGCCGGATGCCCCGGCGAAGGCCACGGTCTGACCGCTCTGAATTCGGAAGGAGACATTTTCCAGCACATTATCCTGCGAGTCTTCATAATGGAACGAGACCCTATCGAAAACAATATCCACGGTCGGATCAGGCAGGGGGACTGCATCTTCTTTTTGCTGCACTGCCGGACAGATTTCCATCATATCCATAAAACGGATAAAGCTTGCTTTGCCTTCCTCAAACAGCCGCATAAAGTTCAGCATGGTACGGATGGGTTCTGCAAGGCTTCCGGCATACAGCAGGAAGGTTACCAGAACTGCTGCGTTCAGGCTTCCCCGTGCAATGAACAGAGAACCGAAAATCACCACCATCATGGAAAGGAATTGCGGATACGCGTCCACTGTTTCATAAAAACAGGCTTCCAGCTTGTAGAAGATGCACTTACTCTTGGTATAACGTGCGTTCTGCTGCTGGAAACGCTTTGCATGCTCAGCCTCTTTTCCAAAGGCTTTCACCGTGCGTATGCCTGCAAGAGTATCCTCTGCATATTCGTTCAGCTCAGAAAGGTGCTGCTTGTTTTGAAGCAGACAGCGTTCCATTCTTTTATCCGTATAATAAGCAGCGATGGCCAGAAATGGTAATGCCAGAAAAACGATCAGCGTCAGGGGCACATGAATGCTGAGCATGATGATGAATGCCCCAACAAATTTGATCAGCGTCATCAGCAGATCTTCCGGCGCATGATGGAAGAGCTCGGTCATGTTGGTCAGATCGTTGGAAAGAACAGTCATCAGCTTTCCCGTACTGTTTCTTGCATGGAAATCAAACGACAGGGATTCATAGTGGCGGAACAGCTCGGTGCGCATGGTTTCCTCCATCTTCGCACCCATGGAATGACCAAAGTATGCATACGTGATGTTGCTGATCACCTTTACCACAGTCAATACCACCAACAAGCAGGCGGCGCTGATAAGCTTACTTTTGGTGCTACTGTCCCAACGGGTAAGGACCTCACCGGTCAGATAACCGGAAACCAGCGGAAACAGCAGAACGCTGCAAGCGCTGAGTGCTGCAAAAAACATATCCATGAGAAATATGTTCCGGTGCGGCTTGTAAAGGATAAAAACTTTCGGGCACGTTGTTTTGTAAACTGAGACTTCATTATGTCCTCCAAAATGATTCCGGAGGGCTTATTTGAAAATGACCCTCCGTGTGGTAGATTTCATCATTTTCTTGGTTGCTTTCATTTGAATAAACTCCTTTCTATTAAAATTCTTGCTTCATTATAGCACCGGTACACTTCCGTATCAATTCATCCAATAAAAAAACTCCCGTACAGCGGTATTCCACTGTATGGGAGTTCCTGGTTATGCAGGAAGTGCCAGAAATTCCGGGTCCACATTCTCCTGAAGCATCGAGGTGATATAGCTGAGCGAAAAGCCCGGGAAGTTACCGCGTACGCCGTGGGCTGCGGCAAGCTCATCGGTGTAATCCCTGAGCAGATACATTCGGATATTGGCATAATGCGCATCGTAGTGGTTGACCGTTGGATAGAACAAAGGGTCCTGAATCACCGTGCTGACAGTGCCATCCGGCTGAGTAGTTTTTTCCACCGTAAACGTAAGGATCATGCCCACCATCGTGTCAGCTGTGGACTGTGCATTCAAAAAATTCCCCAGGGAATAGGCCACAAAGGCCTGCCGTCCATCCGCTGCAGTGAGCCACTGTGCTGTCTGCACCACATGGGGATGGGTACCGATAATTACATCAGCGCCCCAATCCGCCATTTTCTGCGCCAGATCCTTCTGCGTCTGTGTGACCGAGTGACTGCCCTCAACACCCCAGTGTACGCTTACCACCACCAGATCCGCTTCGCTGCGGGCCTGTTCCAGCAGCTGCTGCATCACATCCAGCTCACTGGTGTAAATCACATGGGCAGGTGCATCAGCGGGTGTATTGATTCCATTGGTGTGTTCCGTAAATCCCAGATAGGCGATCTTCACACCATCCACTGTTTGGATCACCGGCGCAGTGGCATCGTCCGTATACAGCCCGGCGGTTATCACATCCTCCGGCATGGCGGACCAAAAGTCCATTGTTGCCTGCAGGCCCTGCGCGCCTTTGTCATAGGTGTGATTGTTGGACAGATTGAACGCACGAAATCCCAGGTCGTACAGCTGCCGCCCCATATCACCGGGCGTGGAAAAGCAAGGATAGGTACTGGGCTCCAATGTATCCGTCACAAGTGTTTCCTGGTTGATCCAGTTCACATCAAAATCACTGTAAAAGGACTTCACATTTTCATAGCAGTAGGAAAAATCGTAACCGTCCGATCCATTTGCCTGTGCCCGCCGCTTTGCCTGTTCATAGATGCCGTTGTGGATCAGATTATCGCCGGTAGCAGAAAAGCGAAGTGTCTGTACCTGCGGCCCGGGTGTTGGGGTAGGGGAGGAGAGGGGCGCTTCCTGCTCCTGTTCCAGCCCTGATTGAGCAAATGTGTGCTGTGCCTCTGTGCTATTCCTGAAAAACCACACTGCGCAAAGCAGCAGGCAGCATACAGAAACCAGCATCAGAACTGCAGCAATTGTACGTTTCATAATAACCTCACAGCAGAGAACGCATCAAATCCTTCATGTCGTAAAGGCCATTTTTCTGGCTGGTGAGAAAAACTGCCGCGTTGATCGCACCATTGGCGAAAACCGCGCGAGATCCGGCACTGTGTGAGAGGGTGATCACCTCATCCGGACCACAGAACAGAATTTCGTGGTCGCCTACGATGCTGCCGCCACGAATCGCATGCAGACCCAGCTCATGAGGGTCCCGCTTCTGGCGTACGGAATGGCGGTCATAAACATAGTGATACCGGTTGCCCGTGGCTTTGTTGATCTCATCTGCCAGAAGCAGAGCGGTTCCGCTGGGAGCATCCACCTTGTTGTGATGGTGCTTTTCAATGATCTCAATGTCGTAATCCATCCCCAGCGCCTGAGCGGCCTTCTGGGCCAGCTCTGCCAGCAGATTGATACCCATAGACATGTTGGCACTCTTGAAAACCGGGGCTTTTTCTGCTGTCTGCTGAATCAGCTCACTGCATTCTTCATCCAGTCCGGTGGTGCACACCACACAGGCGGTGCCGGTGCCCTGGCAATAGCGCAGCATAGATTTCGTGGCCTCAGGGGTAGAGAAGTCGATGATTACATCCGCCTTTACATTCAGCTCCTCCAGGCTGGCTGCCACCGGAATCGGGCCGCTTTGTGCAGAAACATCCACGCCACCCACAATCCGGCAGTCATCCCGCTGGGCAATCAGGTCGCACAGTACCTTTCCCATCCGTCCATTGATACCTTGAATGATAATATCCGTCATTTTTCGTACTCCCTTTTGTAAAAATGCCCGGCGGAAGCGCAGGTGCGGCAAACAGCTTACGCCGTTGCATCTGCGGCCAGCCGCCGGGCAGAAATTCATCAAATATAATCAGTTTGTTTTGAATTTGAATCAGAGCAAACCGGTATCCCGCAATGCCTTTTCGATTCGTGCCAGATTTGCTTCACTGGGCTCAACCAGAGGCAACCGGCAATCGCCGGCATCCCACCCCAGCATATTCATTGCAGCCTTCACGGGAATCGGATTTACATCGCAGAACAGCGCGCTGCACAATTCGCTGAGCTCCAACTGCATCGCCGCGCTCTCTTTGGTTTTGCCATCGAACCAGAGCTGGCACATCTGGTGCATCTGGGCGGGAGCCACATTGGCCGCCACTGAAATCACACCTTTTCCGCCAACCGAGAGCAGGGGAACCACCTGATCATCGTTGCCGGAATACAGCGGCAGCTCCTCGCCGCACAGCGCCGCAATCCGCACCACCTGAGCAATGTTGCCGCTGGCTTCCTTCAGGCCTCGGATCATGGGATGACGGGAAAGCTCCAATGCAGTTTCCGGTTGAATGTTCACACCGGTACGGGAAGGCACATTATAGATGATGGCAGGCAGATCGGTGGAATCCGCAATGGTGAAAAAGCTCTTCACGAGCCCGGTTTGACTGGTCTTGTTGTAGTAGGGGGTAACCAGAAGCAGTGCGTCCGCGCCCAGTGCAGCAGCTTCTTTGGACATCATCACCGCATGGGCAGTGTTGTTGGACCCGGTTCCGGCAATCACCGGAACACGGCCCTGCACTGCTTCCACCACGCAGCGGATGCACTCCAGATGCTCGTCGTCCTCCAGCGTAGCGGATTCACCTGTAGTCCCACACACGACCAGCGCGTCCGTGCCGCTTTCCACCTGAAACTCGGCCATCTTTTTCAATTCCGCAAAATTCACGGAGCCATCGTCGCACATCGGGGTAATCATGGCAACCGCACTTCCGGTGAAAATAAGCTCTTTCATCGCTGTCATCTCCTTTGGTTCAAATCAATTGGTTTAACTCAATCCAGATAGCCCTTCGCCGCCAGCAGCTCTGCCAACAGTACGCCGCCGCCGGCAGCGCCCCGCAGGGTGTTGTGAGAAAGGCATACAAACTTATAATCGTACTGGGTGTCTTCACGCAGACGGCCGATAGAAACCGCCATACCATTTTCCAGATTCCGGTCCAGCTTGGTTTGCGGGCGGTCATTTTCCTCAAAATAGTGCAGGAACTGCTTGGGTGCACTGGGCAGCTCCAGACGCTGCGCCTCGCCCTGGAAAGAAGCCCACCGCTCCAGAATCTGCTCCTTGGTGGGCTTCTTCTCAAAGCTCATGAACACGGCAGCCATGTGGCCGTCAGAAACGGGGATACGCAGGCACTGGGCAGTGATGGCAGGGGAGGAAGCCTTCACAATGCAGTCCCCCTCCACATGGCCCCACAGCTTCAGAGGCTCCTGCTCGCTCTTTTCCTCCTCACCGCCGATGTAGGGGATGCAGTTATCCACCATTTCCGGCCAAGTCTCAAAGGTCTTGCCTGCGCCGGAAATTGCCTGATAGGTGCATACCAGCACATTCTTCAGGTCGAACTCCTCCCGCAGGGGATGAAGCGCGGGAACATAGCTCTGCAGAGAGCAGTTGGACTTCACGGCAATGAAGCCGCGGGTGGTGCCCAGACGGCGGCGCTGTGCCTCGATGATTTGAGCGTGATCTGCGTTGATCTCCGGTACGATCATGGGCACATCGTCGGTAAACCGGTTGGCGCTGTTGTTGGAAATCACCGGGCACTCTGCCTTGGCGTACGCCTCTTCCAGAGCCTTGATCTCATCCTTTTTCATGTCTACAGCGCAGAATACGAAGTCCACCTTTTGGGCAACTTCCTCCACGTGGGAAGCATCCATTACAACAAGCTTTGCAGCATTCTGCGGCATCGGAGTCGGCATGGCCCAGCGGGCGCCAACGGCTTCCTCATAGGTCTTGCCCGCAGAACGGGGAGACGCAGCCACGACGACCAGCTCGAACCAAGGATGGTTCTCCAACAAGGAAACAAACCGCTGACCAACCATTCCGGTGGCGCCAACTACACCAACTTGATACTTTTTCATCGCTTACATCATCCTTTCCGTTTCCCTCCCGGCATTTTTAATCTTATGCCGGACCCCTTTGGGGTTATATCCGAACAATACCGCCGGATATAAAAAAAACCGGCTTGAAAACCGGCAACGTATGCAATATAATAAATTAGATTGCATAACACATGCACAGCGGTTCTGTGCTTTGTTCTAACTATAGCATTGCCGGCAGGTAATGTCAATGTAAGGAGAGGCAATATTTCTATGCTGAAAAAAGATTTCTGGTTCGACCTGCCGCAGGAATTGATCGCGCAGGAACCCTGCAGTCCCCGTGATGCCGCCCGGCTGATGTGCCTGGACCGTTCCAACGATCAGATCCAGCACCGTATCTTCCGCGATCTTGTGGATCTGCTGGAGCCCGGCGACCTTCTGGTAGTAAACAATTCCAAGGTTTTGCCGGCCCGTCTGATTGGTCAGAAGGAACACACCGGTGCGGTGTGTGAGCTGCTTCTGCTGCGGCAGGAAAGCAACGACGTCTGGGAGTGCCTGGCGCGCCCCGGCAAGCGGCTCAAACCCGGTATGCGCATTCTGTTTGGCGACGGCTCCCTGATTGCCACGATTCAGGAAACCAAGGAGGACGGCAACAAGCTGGTTTCCTTCGAGTACAACACCCAGACCCTTTACGAGAAACTGGACGAGTTCGGCAAGATGCCGCTTCCTCCCTATATCACCAAGCAGTTGGAGGATCAGAGCCAGTACCAGACCGTATACGCCAAGGAACTGGGCAGTGCGGCGGCACCCACCGCAGGCCTTCACTTCACCCCGGAACTGATGCAGAAGCTGAAGGAAAAGGGGATCGGCATCACTGAGGTTACCCTGCACGTGGGTCTTGGTACCTTCCGCCCGGTCAAGGAGGACGAGATCGAGGATCATCTGATGCACTCGGAGTGGTACAGCGTGAGCGAAGAGACCGCCCGGCTCATCAATGAGACCAAGGAAGCCGGTCACCGGGTCATCGCCGTCGGCACCACCAGCTGCCGTACTCTGGAATCGGTGGCTGCCAAGTACGGCAAAATCCAGGCCTGCAGCGGCGACACCAGCATCTTCCTGTATCCCGGCTGCAAGTTCCTGTGCCTGGATGGTCTGATTACCAATTTCCATCTGCCGGAAAGCACCCTGATTATGCTGGTCAGTGCCTTCTACGGCTACGAAAAAACCATGGCAGCCTATAAAACTGCTGTGGAACAGCGTTACCGCTTTTTCAGCTTTGGCGATGCCATGCTGATTCTTTGATTGTATAACTTATTCAGAAAGGAGCTCGGTTTATGCCCTATCGCTTGCTGAAAACCGAACACAACGCCCGGCGGGGCGAATTCGAAACCGTTCACGGCACCGTTCAAACCCCTGCATTCATGAACGTTGCCACGGCAGCTGCCATCAAAGGCGGTTTGAGCGCGTTCGATCTGAAAGACATCCACTGCCAGGTCATGCTGTGCAATACCTACCATCTTCATCTGCGCCCCGGCGATAAACTGGTAGCCGAGATGGGTGGCTTGCACAAGTTCACCCGCTGGGATGGTCCGATCCTCACCGACAGCGGCGGATTCCAGGTATTCAGCCTTTCCAAGCTGCGCAAGATCACCGAAGAGGGCGTTACCTTCAACTCCCATCTGGACGGTCATAAGATCTTTATGGGCCCGGAAGAAAGCATGCAGATTCAGGCCAACCTGGGTTCCACCATTGCAATGGCCTTTGATGAATGCGTGGAAAACCCGGCGGAGTACAAATACTCCAAGGCCAGCTGTGATCGCACTGTCCGCTGGCTCAAGCGCTGCAAGGCCGAAATGGAACGCCTGAAACGGGAGGGCCTGGCAGTCAACCCGGATCAGATGCTGTTCGGCATCAACCAGGGCTGCACCTATGAGGACCTGCGTGTGGAGCATATGAAGCAGATTGCCGAGCTGGATCTGGACGGCTACGCCATTGGTGGCTTGGCCGTGGGTGAGCCCGCTGAGGATATGTACCGCATCATCTCTGCGGTAGAGCCTCATATGCCCAAGGATAAAATCCGCTATCTGATGGGCGTCGGCACTCCCGGCAATATCATCGAAGCCGTTTCCCGCGGTGTTGACCTGTTCGACTGCGTCATGCCCAGCCGCAATGCCCGCCACGGTCACCTGAATACCTGGAGCGGCATCATCAACATCAAGAATCTGAAGTATCAGAAGGACGAAGGTCCCATTGATCCGGAATGCGATTGCCCGGTTTGCCGCAACTTCAGCCGCGCTTATCTGCGCCATCTGTTTAAAGCCGACGAGATGTTGGGTATGCGCCTTGGCGTAATGCACAACCTGTATTTCTACAACCGGCTGATGGAACGCATCCGGCAGGCTCTGGACGAAGGCACCTTCCAGGAATTCCACGACCGCTACGTAACCCTGCTGGACACTCGTATCTGACCAAATCTTCCTGTTCACAGGCTTGCATATCCGCTCGTTATCAGCTATAATAAACTTATTCGATTGAATTCGAGAGGAGTTTACAACACATGGCACTGAATCTTTTGAGCACTTCCACCGACGCAATTTCCTTCTATAGCCCGTTCCTCATGATCCTGGTCATGGTGCTGTTCATGTGGCTGTTCATTTACCGGCCCCAGAAGAAGCAGCAGCAGAAAGAGACCGAGATGCGCAACTCTCTGGAGATCGGCGATGAGGTTACCACCATTGGCGGTATTGTTGGCCGCGTGGTTGCCATCAAAGAGGACACCTTCGTTCTGGAGACCGGCAGCGACCGCACCAAGATCCGTTTCCGCCGTGCTGCGATCCAGTCCATCGAAAAGCTGAACATGGAAGCTACTCAGACTTCCTCCAAGTAAGCACGCATATAAAAACACCCTCTGCATAGAAATAGTGCAGGGGGTGTTTTTTCTATGCAAAAACGAATGTCTGCCGAATATGCAGGGAAGCAACTGCTGTTTTCTATCCTTTTTTCCGCTGGGGCCGGAGCCTCGGTATGCGCTGCCGCACTCTGCCTTTTGGCAAAGCTAATCGTTGCCACACAACCATCTGCCTGGTGGGCAATTCCCATATCCGTCATTGCAGTCATGGCAGGCTGCTTTGTGAGCGGATACATCCTGGCCCGGCGGATGGGGCAGAACGGTCTGTTTTGCGGTCTGTGCTGTGGATTGTTCTTCTTTTTGATCTTCCTGCTTGCTGCAATGCTGAGCGGAAGCCACGAATATACTGCTTTTGCCGCAATCAAATGCGTGTGCTACAGCCTTGCAGGCGCTTTGGGTGGATACATCGGTCTGCTTTCCAGCGAGCGATCGAAGCGGAAAGCACATACATCACGTCAATAAAAAGAACCAGGGCGTTTGCCCTGGTTCTTTTTATTCGATCAACTGAATAGAATTGTAGCAAAAGAAACTGCAAAGAGGGACAGGCTTATGTGGACGTATCGAAATGAACCGGCATCCATCCATTCCGTGGCGCAAGAGTCACGCGTTACTTTCAACAAAAATTCATCTATGCATACTTCCGCGAAAGTTCCTTTCTCGGAAAAAACGTTCCAATCAGCTGCTCACAGTCCGGTAACCACTATCGGAAAAGCTTCGTTTGCTCAACGTGTTATTCGGTCCAAAAAGCAATTTGATATATTTACACTGGGAGGAGCATTGCTTTACCTGACTGGTATGCTTCTGGGGGCGCTCTGGCAGCCTGGGACAGACAGCTGGCTGTGGAAATATGCCCAGCATTATGTGGACCTGCAAATCGACCGGCACATGGAGCATCAGCTCGCTCAGATCTTTTGTGCGCAGTTTCTCGCGCTGCTTACCCAGCTGATACTGGCCGCTTTGGCCGGCTTCTGTGTTTTTGGCGTTGCGTTGCTCCCCGCACTCATTTTGTTAAAGGGAATCGGCACCGGTTTTTTCACCGCTTGCCTGTATCTGGAATATGGCCTTGCACAGGGAGCCGGCATTGAGTTTCTTCTTTTCTTTTTTCCTCAGCTTTTAGGACTGTTTCTTCTGCTCAGCCAAAGTACCGCCGCGTGGCGCCTTTCCCGTGAGCTACTGGCCGTGTGTATACACAACCGAGGTACTCGACCCTTAACAGAAAGCAAACGCGTTTTAAGCAGGCTGCTGCTTTGCTGCTGTACAGCATTGCTGCCGGCCATTCTTTCCTGCGTATGTTCCTTTCTTTTTGCCGGTTTATTCCTGGCCTGATGGATCATCCTCCAGTTCCTCGAATAAATCCGGAACCTCCGGTACTTCTGGCTCTTCCTCCGGCTCTTCCTGTGGCATGGGTACATCCTTCTTCTGGGTAAATTCTACACGAGAAAGGGGAGTCGAGCTGGCAGCCGTACGGAGCTTTTCCGTGTTGATGTGCGTATAAATCTCTGTGGTGGAAACATGCTCATGCCCCAGAATTTCCTTCAGCTCCAACATATCCACATTACCATGCCGGTACATCAGCGTTGCCGCGGTATGCCGCAGCTTATGCGGCGAATAGCCCTTGCCGGAAAGTCCAGCCAACTTCAGGCAGCGCTCCACAATCTGCTCCACACGCCGCGCGCCGATGCGTTTTCCGGTTCTTCGGGATACAAAAAGAGCCTCTTTATCCTGCAGATTCATCAGCTTTGCCCGGGCGGCGCAATACCTCTCCAGTGCGTGGATGCATGCCTGATTCAAATACACCAAGCGTTCCTTGTTGCCTTTGCCAACGATTCGAATGGTGTCTTCCTGGAAATCGCTCATGTTGATGCCCACCAACTCAACCAGACGCATACCACAATTAAGGAAAAGCGTGATGATGCAGTAATCCCGCTCATAAAAGTCGCTTTGTATATTTTTTAACAATTCCATACTTTCTTCCAACGACAGATACTTCGGCAACGCACGCTTCGTCGTGGGTACCGATACATCCTTCGCTGGATCATTGCTGAGCCGGTTGGCCTTGACCGTAAGGAACCGGTAAAGGCTCTTCACAGCGCTAAGCTTGCGTGCACGGGCTGCCGGTTCGTTGAGCCGCTCATTTTTCAGAAAATAGAGGTATTCATAGATATCACTGGTGGTAATAGAGCCGATGAACTCCAAATCCAGGCCGGAGATATCGATTTCATCAAAATCCGTATCCGGAGCCAAACCACGATAACGCATCATAAAACGGAAAAAGGTGCGAAGATCAATGTAGTAGCCATTGACCGTGCGCGGCGAGCGATTCAGAATCGCGCCGAGATAATTCAAGAAGTCCCGAACATCCCGCGGGATATCATCATACGGCGCATGACGATTCGGATGAAGCGGATTGATGTAGGTACTCATAAGATAATCACATCCCAAAATCAACTGACCATATTATTATAACAGAAACATTTGAATTTGTTTTTTGTAAAAACAATGATTTTGCATCAAATCAGTCCAACAGATTGTCCAGGCTGATCAGAGCGCCGTCGGCCCAGAAAAAGCTATATCGGAAGAAGCATGCCCTTTTTCGCTCCCCTATATTTCGCTAAATTTGCATTTAGCGAAATACTATATGGAACAAAATAGAAGGGCCCCTGCCCCATACCTTCTTTTTATTCCTCACTTAATCCCGAGGTTTTGCCCTTTCACATTTCTCATCTGATTTTTTATTGCAGCGGCGCTGGTACCACAACTTCTGCATTCCAGCGCCGCTGAGCTTTTTGTTATTACTTAATGGCCTGAATGGCATCTCGAATATACGAAACACCGATCAGCTCCATATCCGAAAATTCGCTGAGTTCCAGCTGCTTCAAGCTATGCTTCGGCACAATGGCTTTCGTGAAGCCGATTCTCTGCGCTTCCCGCAGCCGGTTTTCCAAAAACGTCACGTTACGGATTTCACCAGCCAGGCCAACCTCACCAATGGCAATGGTCTTGTCCCCAATGGGTTTATCCATCAACGCCGAAGCCATCGCCAGACAAACCGCCAGATCGCAAGCCGTCTCGTTCAAATCCAAGCCGCCCACAATATTAATGTAAACGTCCAGATTTGCAAAGAAGTAGCCTGCCCGCTTTTCCAGCACTGCAAGCAACAGATTGGTCCGATTGAAGTCAAACCCGCTGGCAGCACGACGCGGCGTACCAAAGCCGCTCTTCGTCACAAGGGCCTGTACCTCACTCAGAATGGGTCTGGTACCTTCCATGGTACAGGCAACACAGTTTCCGCTGATTCCAAGCGGACGGCCATCTAGAAGCAACTGAGAGGGGTTCTCGATCTCAGTCAGGCCGGTTCCTGTCATATCGAACATACCGATCTCATTGGTAGAGCCATAGCGGTTTTTTACACCACGCAGGATTCGATACGGAAGGGTCTTATCCCCTTCAAAATACAGCACTGTATCCACGATGTGTTCCATGACCTTGGGGCCCGCAATTGCGCCATCCTTGTTTACGTGACCCACAATGAAGGTCGGGATCTCACAGCTCTTTGCCACAGCCAGCAATCTGGCGGAGCATTCCTTCACCTGTGAAACACTGCCTGCGGACGAAGAAACATCCGAGCAGTGCATCGTTTGGATGGAGTCAATCACCACCAGGTCGGGACGCATCTGTTCGATTAAACCGCAAATCTCATCAATCTCCGTCTCTGCCACCAGACTGATATTTTCCTGGGCAACTCGCAGCCGGTTGGCACGCAGCTTGATCTGCCGGGTAGATTCCTCGCCGGTCACATACAAAACATGATGGCTGCCGGAAATTGCTCCGCACAGCTGCAGAAGCAGTGTGGATTTACCTGCGCCAGGCTCACCGCCCAATAGAACCACACTACCCAGAACAATACCGCCCCCCAGGACACGATCCAATTCGTGAATTCCGGTTACAATACGGCTTTTTTCCTCATCGGTGCTGATATCTGCCAGGCGTTCTGCTCTTAGTGAGGTTTGCCCCTGTACACGGCCAGTTGCCACGCTTGCGCTGCGCTTGGCTGCTGTGGCTTTGCTTTCTACCATGACCACATCCTCGGTCATGGTATTCCACTCGCCGCAGGATGGGCAGCGCCCCATCCAACGGGGACTGGTTTCCCCGCAGTTGGAGCACACATAAATGGATTTTAATTTGCCATCCTTCATTCGCTGCTGTTTCCTCTCTGCTTAATATCCGAATACGCCTTCCAGGGATTCATCCTGATCAATCCAATCCTGCACTTCGATCACCCGATATTCGTCCTTGCTGTCGCGGATATAGACCCGTTCGATACCTGCGTTGATGATCATACGCTTGCACATGGAGCAGCTGTTGGCGTTCTGCACATAATCCTTGGTAGCCATATCGATGCCCACCAGATACAGCTGACTGCCCAGCATCTTATCACGGGGCGCGCTGATGATCGCATTCGCTTCTGCGTGCACACTGCGGCAGATTTCGTACCGCTCTCCGCGAGGAATCTGCAGCTTCTGGCGGATACACACATTCAGATCTGTGCAGTTCTTTCTTCCACGGGGAGCTCCCACATAACCGGTGGAAATCACTTCGTCGTTTTTCACGATCACTGCACCGTAATTCCGGCGCAGGCAGGTCCCTCGCTGCAGAACAATCTCTGCAAGATCCAAGTAGTAATTGATTTTATCGCGGCGCTCCATTAGCAACCCCTCCCCGATCTATATTGTTTCATTGTTTAGTGGTATTATAGCATAGCTGACCACCAGTTTAAAGACAACAAAAAATCCCGGCTGCAACTGCAACCGGGATCTCCTGGAGGTGCTGACCAGATTTGAACTGGTGAATGAAGGTTTTGCAGACCTTTGCCTTACCACTTGGCCACAGCACCAAAAAAATGGAGCGGCTTACGAGGCTCGAACTCGCTACCTCCACCTTGGCAAGGTGGCGCTCTACCAGATGAGCTAAAGCCGCTTATAAATGGTGCCTCCGATCGGAATCGAACCAATGACACGGGGATTTTCAGTCCCCTGCTCTACCAACTGAGCTACAGAGGCAAAATTGGCGACCCGGATGGGGCTCGAACCCACGACCTCTAGCGTGACAGGCTAGCGTTCTAACCAACTGAACTACCGGGCCACATGGTGGAAGTTACAGGGCTCGAACCTGTGACCCTCTGCTTGTAAGGCAGATGCTCTCCCAGCTGAGCTAAACTTCCACGTTGGAGCGGCTTACGAGGCTCGAACTCGCTACCTCCACCTTGGCAAGGTGGCGCTCTACCAGATGAGCTAAAGCCGCTTAACGATGTGGTTTTTGTGCCGCTGTCTCTCAGCGACGTTGTTTATTTTACCGCAGATTCTTCCTTTTGTCAACAGGTTTTTGAAAAAATTTTTCTCTTTTTTATTTTGCCCCGCCGGGCCTGTTTCAAGCAGCCTCGACGGGGCATTCTGCAATGTAAAAAGCTGTTTAATCAGTTATTAATCCAGGCTTTTCAAAAGCTTGTTTACATCCACATGATACTTCTTATCGCAGAACTGACAGTTCACTTCCACCACAGGTTCCTCTGCCGCCAGCTTTTCCAGCTCGGCACGGCCCATACTGATCAGTGCACGCTCCACACGCTGCTCAGTGCAGTCACAGCGGTATTCCACGTCATACTCATCCAAGACCTGCGGATCAAATCCCTGCATGACCATTTCCATGATCTCCTGCATAGTCTTTCCCTGCTGCAGCAAAGTGGTCACGCTGGGAACATTGGCAATATTCTTTTCCAGCATGGTGATCTCTTCCTCAGTGGCACCAGGCAGCAGCTGAAGCAGATAACCACCAGCACAGGAAATGGTCAGATCGGGCGCCACCAGAACGCCCAGCGCGCATACCGTGGGGATCTGCTCACTGGTCGCATAATAGCTGGTGATATCCTCGGCAATTTCGCCGGATACCAGAGGAATCTGACCCACATAGGGCTCTTTCAGCCCCAGGTCACGCACAATGCTCAGGGTACCATCCCGGCCCACAGCGCCGCCCACGTTCAGCTTTCCGTCCGGGCGCAGAGGGATTTCCACCACGGGATGCTCCACATAACCTTTTACGCAGCCCATACCATCCGCCACAGCCAGAACAGTACCCGCCGGGCCACCGCCATTTACTCGCAGAGTAATAGAGTCTTTGCTGTTTTTCAGCATGATGCCCATAATGGATGCTGCAGTCAGTAAACGGCCCAGAGCTGCACTGGTCACCGCGCTGGTTTTGTGAATCTGTTCCATAGTGCGGACAAGATTTGTAGAATCAACCCCGCAGAAAATCACGCCGCCATTTTCCGAAATGCCGCGAATCATATTTCCCATAATTATCGTTTCTCCATCTGTGTATATTCTTTAATTGCCGTGATGATATAGCGCTGGCTTTCCTCTGTAAGGGGAGCAAACGTTTCTCCATCACATACTGTTTCCATACGGAAACCATAGCGCTTGAGAACCTCTTCCACATATTCCAGCGGATAGGTATACTCCTTAAAATGCTCCTCAAAGCGCTCATCGGTATCCAGATAATGAATGCCGATCCGGATATCCACCGTCTGCTCCGCTTCGTCGTAATGGTTTTCCCAGCGGCAGGTGGCATCCGGGCCCTCCAGGTCGAATACATTGTCTGCCAGCACTTCCCTGTGCTTATACGGTGTATTCAGGTCAAACAAAAACACACCGTCCTTTTCCATGAAAAAAGCAGCCTTTTCGATAGCCTTTTCAAAATTCTCTCTGGGGCCAATGTGATTGTAGGTATCAAAGGTGGAAATAGCTGCCCGAATGGTTCCGTATAGATCCAGATTCAGAATATCCTGCCGCAAAAGAAGCAGCCTCTCTGAAATCTCCAGCTCATCGGCTTTTTCCCGTAAGACAGCCAGCATCTCCTCCGACTGGTCCACACCGATCATATCATAACCCGCCTGGGTAAGCATCAGCGTCAGTTCGCCGGTACCGCAGCCCAGATCGACTACAATCCCATCCTGGATGCCATTCTTCTCCAGCTGGCTTTTCACGTACAGGTACAGCGCATCATAATCCGCCGCACCATTCAGCTCGTCATAGAAGTAGGCAAACTCATTATACGCCATCTACTGCTTCCCCCTGCTGAAGGCATTGCTCGAACAGAGCCTGCAGCTCCGGAATGCCAGTTCCCTTCTCACTGCTGGTCAGGATAACAGCACTGCAACCATAACCTTCACAAAGCTCTGCAAAACGCTGCTTTGTGGGCTCGATCTCACTTTTCTTCAGTTTATCCGCCTTGGTCAGCGCTACCACAAAAGGAATCTGCCGGTATTGCAGATATTCGAGCATCTGCAGATCATCCGCCGAAGGCATATGGCGGCTGTCCAGCAGTTGTACCAGCAGCATCCGGTTACGGTCTGCATCGAAATAACTGTTAATCAGTTCATCCCAGCGGCGTCGGTCCGCATTGGATACCTTGGCGTAGCCGTATCCGGGCAGGTCCACAAAATAGGCAGTATCCACCGTATAAAAATTGATGGTAGCTGTTTTGCCTGGTGTAGCACTTACTCTCGCCAGATTCTTCCGGTTGCACAGCTTGTTGATCAGGCTGGACTTGCCCACATTGGACCGGCCGGAAAACACAAACTCCGGTCGGTCGCTGTCCGGAAGCTGGCTGGACAGACCGTAGGACGCCTGAAAGTCCGCCTTATTATAATTCAGCATTTGCACATTCTCTCCTTACTGCTGTACCACATTTTCCAGCAGGCCGCTGTGCTCACCGGCCGCAACGGGAGCAGCAGCCTTCTTGGAACGGCTCTTTTTCTCCGCAGCCTTAGGCCACACCAGAGCAGCCTTCAAAACCTGACCCAGATCGCTCATGGGCAGGAACTCCACTGCTTTCTTTACTTCCTCATCCACTTCGTACAGATCGCTCACATTATCTTTGGGAATCAGAACCGTCTTGATTCCTTCCCGGTACGCGGCCATGCTCTTTTCTTTCAGACCACCGATGGGCAACACATTACCATGAAGAGTGATCTCTCCGGTCATCGCCACATCCGCCCGCACCGGCATTCCGGACAGGCAGGATACCAGCGCAGTGGTAAGAGTGACACCAGCGGAGGGGCCATCCTTGGGAACCGCACCTTCCGGCGCGTGAATATGGATATCCGCATTCTTGAGAACCGCCGAATCGATGTGATATTCCGCACCGTGGACCCGCACATAGCTTACCGCCAGCTTGGCACTTTCCTTCATCACATCGCCCAAAGAACCGGTCAGCTCAATTTTTCCGCTTCCGTCCGGAATGACCAGCACCTCAATGGGAAGAATCTCTCCTCCCACACTGGTCCAGGCCAGACCGTTGGCGATGCCCACTGCATTGGTCCGGTTGTAGAAATCCGGCTTTACACGACGGGGGCCCAAAAGCGCCTCCAAATCGGCAGCACCAATAGAGATCTTTTCCGCGTCGCCGCTGGCAAGCTGCCGGGCGCATTTGCGCAGAACCTCTGCGATCCGGCGTTCCAGCCGGCGCACACCTGCCTCGCGGGTATAGCCATCGATCAGACCGTACAAACCGCTGTTGGTAATGGTGACCATACCCTCCATCCCGTTGCTTTTCAACTGCTTAGGCAGCAGATGGCGCTTGGCAATGTTAAACTTTTCTACCCGGGTATAGCTGGGCAGCTCGATCACATCCATACGGTCCAGAAGCGGTGCCGGGATAGTGTCCAAATTATTGGCCGTGGTAATAAACAACACCTGGCTCAGGTCAAAGGGAATATCCAGATAGTGATCGCGGAAGGTCTTGTTCTGCTCCGGGTCCAGAGCCTCCAGCAGAGCTGCGGCAGGATCACCCCGGAAATCACTTGCCAGCTTGTCGATCTCATCCAGCAGCAAAAGCGGGTTCATGCTCTTGGCTGTGTTGATGGCACTGATGATCTTACCGGGCATAGCACCGATATAGGTTCTTCTGTGGCCACGGATTTCCGCTTCATCCCGCACGCCGCCCAAGCTCATTCGGGCATATTTGCGTCCGATGCAGGTGGCAATAGAGCGGGCAATGGAGGTCTTACCCACACCCGGAGGGCCGACCAGACAGATGATCTGTCCTTTCAGCTCCGGATTCAGCTTCCGCACGGCCAGAATCTCCAGAATACGGTCCTTGACCTTTTTCAGACCGTAGTGCTCCTTGTTCAGGATATTTTCCGCCCGACGGATATCCAGATCATCCACCGTGTACTGCCCCCAAGGCAGACCCAGACAGGTATCCAGATAGGTGCGAATCACGGCCGCTTCCTGGCTGTTGCCAGGCATACGGCTCAACCGGTCGATCTCCTTGCCCAGCTTTTCCACTGCTTCCTGCGGCAGGTTCAACGCCTCCATCTGCTGACGATAACGGTCCGCTTCAAAGCGGGTATCCTCATCTTCGTCCAACTCCTGGGCGATTACCCGCATCTGTTCCCGCAGGTAGTAGTCCCGCTGATTTTTGTCCATCTGGTCATTCACACGCTCATGGATGTCCTGTTCAATGGCCAAAACCTGGTTCTCCCGCTTGAGCAAATCCACCAGCTTCTGCAGACGGCCCATCAGGGTACCCTCATCCAGAATAGCCTGCTTATCCTGATATTTGAACAGCAGATTTGCCGGAACATATTCGCTCAGAAATACCGGATCATTATTAGTAACGATGTTATAGACTACATCTTTGGAAAGGCGGCTGTTCAAGCTGAGATATTCCTCAAACAGGCCTTTCAGACTGCGGACCAGCGCTTCGGCCTCCACGCTTTTTTCCGCCTTTATACCTCGGACCGGTGCAGGCTTGATGGAAGCCACCAGCATCTGGTCATTGCTTTCCACCGCCAGCAGTCGGGCGCGTTCTTTGCCCTCCACCAGTACCTTCACCAGCTCATCGGACACCCGCAGAATCTGCTTAATTTCCGCCACCACACCATGCCGGTACAGGTCGTCCGTGGTAGGATCTTCCGTTTCCATATCGCGCTGGGCGATCAAAAAGATCGGGCTGCTATTGGCCATGGCCCATTCGATGGCCGCAATGCTCTTGGCCCGGCCCACTTCAAAATGTACAACGTTATTGGGAAACAGCACCAATCCGCGCAGCGCAATGGCGGGAAGGCGTTCCACATTGTGCTCCACTTTAATCTTCACACGCTCAGACATATCCAGGAACCTCCTGCTGTCTCCTAAAAAGGAGACGGATCAATATAGTGTATTTGACTTTATATTATACACAAAAAGTAGAGTTAATTCAAGTGATCCTCTGTGAACAGCCTTGGGATGAATGCATCAAAGGGGCCCTCTGCAAACAGAGAGCCCCTTTTCGGCATTTCTGCCAATCACAGGATCGGCATATTATTCTTATAACGCTTGCGCACCGCGCCGTATTCCAGCTCCGGCTTACCGCCGTTCACCGTATCCTCGGTGATGGTCACCCGGATAATGGTGGGATCGCTGGGAATCTCGTACATGATGGGAATCAGCATATTCTCCATCACACTGCGCAGACCGCGCGCACCGCTCTTGCGCTCAATGGTCTTGCGGGCCACCATGCGCAGAGCCTCATCGGTGAAGTCCAGATCCACGTTGTCCATCTTGAACAGCGCCTGGTACTGCTTCACAATGCTGTTCTTGGGCTCCTTCAGCACACGGACCAAAGCGTCTTCATCCAGTGCTTCCAGAACCGTGATCACAGGGATACGGCCGATCAGCTCGGGAATCAAACCGAACTTGACCAGATCATGAGGCTCTACCTTGCGCAGCAGGGCCTCCCGTTCCTTCTCCTCACTGCTCTTCAGCTGACCGCCAAAGCCCAGAACAGAAGTCTCCGTACGGCGCTGGATGTACTTTTCCAGACCATCAAAAGCACCACCGCAGATGAACAGGATGTTCTTGGTATTAATCTGAATAAACTCCTGCTGAGGATGCTTGCGTCCACCCTGGGGAGGAACATTGCTCACGGTGCCTTCCAGGATTTTCAGCAGGGCCTGCTGTACGCCCTCGCCGCCCACATCGCGGGTAATGGAGGGATTTTCGCTTTTGCGGGTGATTTTATCGATTTCGTCGATGTAAATGATGCCGATTTCGGCCTTCTGGATATCAAAATCCGCAGCCTGAATCAGCTTCAGGAGAATATTCTCCACGTCCTCGCCCACATAACCGGCTTCGGTCAGAGTGGTAGCATCCGCGATTGCAAACGGAACGCCCAGCATCTTGGCCAGAGTCTGTGCCAGCAGGGTTTTGCCCACACCGGAAGGACCGAGCAGCAGAACATTGCTCTTCTGCAGCTCCACATCCTTATCGTCACCACTGAGGATCCGTTTGTAATGGTTGTAAACCGAAACTGCCAGCACACGCTTGGCGTCATCCTGGCCAATTACATACTGATCCAGGCCCGCCTTGATCTCGGCAGGAGTCAGAATATTGATGGATTCCGTGGCAGCCGGACGGCTCGCATTGCTCCGGGGCTTCGCGGACGGCTGCTGCTGACGCGGCGGCTCCGGCACCCCCTCCTCATCCAACAGCGAGTGGCACAAGGTGATGCACTCGTTGCAGATGTTTACGCCGGGACCAATGATCATGCGCTCCACTTCGTCCTGGCTTTTGCCACAGAAGCTGCAGTGGAGTGTTTTTTCCTTATCTTTTCCGGAGTTGATATTTGCCATACAATCAGCTTTCCTTTATCGATGAGTGATCACTGCGTCGATCAGGCCGTAATCCGCAGCCTGCTGCGCAGACAGGAAGTTGTCGCGTTCGGTGTCCGCCACGATGGTCTCATAGGGCTGACCGGTGTACTCGCTGAGCATGCGATTCATGCGTTCACGGGTACGCACCAGATGATCCGCATGGATCTTGATGTCAGTGGTCTGACCCTGCAGGCCACTCATCAGCGGCTGGTGGATCATAATCTCGGCGTTGGGCAGAGCCAGACGCTTGCCCTTGGTGCCGCTGGCCAGCAAAAACGCGCCCATGGAGGCAGCCATGCCCATGCAGATGGTGGAAACATCACACTTGATGTATTTCATCGTGTCATGGATGGCCATACCTGCACTGATGGAGCCACCGGGGCTGTTGATGTACAGGCTGATATCTTTGTCCGGATCCTGGCCTTCCAGATACAACAGCTGAGCCACAACCAGACTGGCGGTGGTGTCGTTCACCTCATCGCACAGCATGATGATGCGGTCGTTCAGCAAACGGGAAAAAATGTCGTAAGAACGCTCTCCTCGAGCGGTTTGTTCAATGACGTAAGGAACCAAACTCATGATTCGTCGCCTCCTGTTGATAAAATTAAGCGCCTGCAAAATGACCGATACGAGCAGTCACATTGCGCGTATCGGTCAAATTGATTCCGCTTATGTAAGAGGAAGAGCTCCGAAGGAATTACTCCTTGGTAACCTTCTCCTCGGTGATCTCAGCCTTCTCCTTGATGAAGTCGATGGCCTTGTTCACAGCCAGATCCTTCTTCACTTCGTCGGCGTTGACCAGAGACTTCACCTTGTCGATCTCCATCTTGTACTGATCGGCAATGCGCTGCATCTCGTTCTCGTACTCCTCGTCGCTGGCGGTGATGTTCTCAGCAGCAGCAACAGCCTCCAGAGCCAGGCGGATCTTAACCTGCTTCTCAGCCTGCTCCTTGAAGGAAGCACGGAAGCTGTCCATGGTCTGACCCATGTACTGCAGGTACATATCCAGCTTCAGACCCTGCTGAGCCAAACGGTACTCGAAATCACGAACCATCTCGTCCATGCGGTTCTCGTACATTACCTCGGGGATGTCACCCTCGATGGTGCCGATCACCTGGTCAACCAGATCGTTCTCAACGGCCAGAGCAGCCTGCTTCTCGTTCTGCTCCTCCATGCCCTTACGGATGTTGGCCTTCAGCTCATCCAGGGTATCGAACTCGCTCACGTCCTTGGCGAACTCGTCGTCCAGCAGGGGCAGCTCCTTGGTCTTTACCTCATGCAGCTTGATCTTGAAGACAGCAGCCTTGCCAGCCAGCTCCTTGGCCTGGTACTCCTCGGGGAAGGTCACGTTCACATCGAACTCCTCGCCGGCAGCGTGGCCAACAACCTGCTCCTCGAAACCGGGGATGAAGCTGCCAGAGCCCAGAACCAGGCTGTAGTGCTCGGCCTTGCCGCCCTCAAAGGCGACGCCATCCACAAAGCCCTCGAAGTCGATGTCGGCGGTATCGCCGTTCTCGGCCTTGCCGTCACGGGTAACGATGCGGCCGTTGCGGTCCTGCATGCGAGCCAGCTCGGCATCCACATCAGCGTCCTCAACAGTATTGACCTTCTTGGTGGCCTTTAAACCGGTGTACTGGCCCAGCTTGATCTCGGGCTTCACAGCCACAACCACCTTCAGCACAACGCCGTCCTCCAGGCTCTGGGAAACAACGTCAGCCTCGGGGCGGCCCACAGGCTCGATGCCGGCTTCCTTCACCGCAGCCTCAAAAGCCTCGGGGAACAGATCGTTGATGGCATCGTAGTGGAAGATATCAGCGCCATACATCTTCTCGATCACAGCGCGGGGAGCGTGGCCCTTGCGGAAACCAGGCACATTGTACTTCTTGCCTTCGCGCTTGAACGCCTTGTCAATGGCAGCCTTAAAAGCCTCGGCATCCACCGAAAACTGTAACTCATGCATGCTCTTTTCGAGCTTTTCACTTTTTACGAGATTCATTTTATTTCCTCCATACAAAGAAATTCAATTTATTATACCATGCTGTGCATGGAATTTCCATACTTTCGTTAAATTTTATATGGGCAAAATGCCAGTGCATCCGCTGAAATCAGTCGATATTCGATTCCATCCACCATTCCCTGCACCGCAAAGCGGATTGCATTTCCATGCAGATGGCCGTAAAAACAGCGTTTTACATTGTATTCCTTCAGCAGGTCAATCACCTGCTGAGCATTGGCGTTGGGATATACCGGGGGGTAATGCAGGAAGGCCACCCGTTCGGCACCTTCCGGCGCCGCCTCCAGGCTGGCGCGCAGCCGGCCCAGCTCCCGGTTCATCACCTTTTCGTCATGAGGTTCCCCCACATCGAACATCCAGCTGCGAGTACCGCATACGGCTAGGCCCTCGGTCAGAATGGAATTGTTGTGCAGAATGTGCAGGCTGTCAAAGCCTTTTTCCTGCAAAAAACGCTCCATTTTTTTGACCGTCGTCCACCAGTAATCATGGTTGCCTTTCAAAAGCAGCTTCTGTCCGGGCAGTCGCTGCAAAAAGGAAAAATCTGCAACGGTATCCTCCAGCTTCATGGCCCAGCTGGTATCGCCCGCCAGCACAACGGTGTCCTCCGGCCGCACCAGAGTGTTCCAGTGGTGCTCCAGTTTTTCCATGTAGCCCTGCCAGCCCGGGAAAATATCCATGGGTTTTTCGCATCCCAGCGAAAGATGCAGATCCCCGATCGTGTAAATTGCCATATATTTCTCCTCATATTCCAGTCGATCCGGCAAACAATAACCTCACAAAGGAGGTTTTGAAAATGGAACACAAAGAACCTGTCATTCGGGGAGTCTGCTGTGATGTGCGCAACTGCGTCCACAACGACGGCTCGTGCTGCTGCACCGCCGATTCGATTCATGTGAACCGTTGCTCCGACGACCCGGGCAAAACCAAATGTGATACCTTTGCGGAGATCTAATTAAAAGCAGTTTCTCCGCTCCGGGAAACAGCAGTGCTGCTTCGGCAAATACGCGAAGCGGCACTGCTGCTTTTTTACAGGATTTTTGCGATCTCGCGGATCTGTTCCGGTTCGATCTCCCGATCAAAGCGTTCCGGCTGTCCCTGCAGCGAAGCAAGCGCCTGCGGCGCGGGGACATTTGTATGTGCGGCCAGCTGCCGCATCGCCTCAAACTCATCCTCCGGCACCGGCTGTCCCAAAGCCTTCAGCACATCGCCGGGGAACTTGAAGGGGCTCGCAGTGGATAATACCACCATAGGCGCACCAGAAGAAGTTTCGTTCTTGTATTCCTGCGCCACGCGGAAAGCCACCGCCGTGTGAGGATCGCACAGATACTGATTGCCCTGGAACATGGCGCTGATCTCTTCAGCTGCCTGCTCGTCATCCGTGCAGCCCGCAGAGAAGATCTCCTGAATCTTCTCCAGGCACTGTGCATCCACCTGATAGTGGCCCTGCGTACGCAGCTCTTCCATCCATCCGCTCACCTTTTCGGTGTCCTCACACATATGATACAGCAGGCGCTCCAGGTTGGAGGAGACCAGAATGTCCATGGAGGGCGAGGTGGTCCGATAGAAGGTGCGGCGGGCATCATAATGACCGGTCTTCAGAAACTCAGTAAGCACATTGTTCCGGTTGGACGCGCAGACAAGCCGGCCTACAGGCAGGCCCATCCGCTTGGCATAATAGCCCGCCAGGATATCACCAAAGTTCCCGGTGGGCACGCAGAAATCCACCGCGTCACCCATCTGAATACGGCCCTGCTCCAGCAGCTGCCGGTAAGCAGCAAAGTAGTATACGATCTGAGGAGCCAGACGGCCCCAGTTGATGGAGTTTGCGCTGGACAGGCACACATTCTGCTCGGCCAGCTGACGGCCCAGCTCCTGATCCGCAAAGACCTTTTTCACACCGGTCTGCGCATCGTCGAAGTTGCCTTTCACCGCATACACCGCCACATTATCGCCTTGCTGCGTAGTCATCTGCAGGCGCTGCACCTGGCTGGTGCCGTGAGAGGGATAGAACACCGCAATTTTCACGCCGGGAACATCCTGATACCCGGCCAGGGCAGCCTTGCCCGTATCTCCGGAAGTGGCCACCAGAATATAGGTCAGTTCACTGCGCCCCAAAAGCTCCTTGCCTTTGACCAGAAGCTTCGGCATGATTTGCAGCGCATAATCCTTAAAGGCGCAGGTGGGCCCGTGCCAGAGCTCCAGAGAATACAGATCCTTGTTTACCGGACGCAGATATCCGGCTTTGCCCTGAAAAGCCTCACCATAGGTCTTCTCTGTGGCTTCCGCCACAAATTCCTGAGGATAACCAGGGAGGACAAGCCCAAGTACATAGGCTGCCAGTTCTGCATAACTGGCTTTTTCACAGGCAGTTTTCAGATCCGCCTGAGGGAAGGATTCCGGTACAAAAAGGCCGCCCTCGGAGGAAAGGCCCTGAACGATGGCCTGAGCCGCCGACACCCGGCTGCCTGCGTTCCGTGTACTGAAAAATTGCATGGTAGTTGTCCCCTTTCTTTTCTGTGGATCTGCAGCCCTACGCTTGAAACGCGTCCTGAATGCAGTGTATCGCAAAACCACCCTGGGGCAGAGTCAGTGCCTCCACCACATCAAACCGGATTGTTTTTTCCAGCAATCCGTTGGTTTGCAGGTAAGATTGTGCAGCCAGCAGAATTCGCTGCTGCTTCGCCCGGGTCACCGCGTCCTGCGGCCGGTACCAGGCATTTTCCGCGCGGGTCTTTACTTCCGCGATAACTACAAGCTCACCCTTTTGCAACACCAGGTCCAGTTCGCCCTGGCGGGTTTTGTAGTTGTGCTCCAGCAGCTTATAGCCGCGGTTCATGTAATAGCGGGCGGCAGCGGCTTCTCCACGCCGGCCCGTCTCCTGAGCATTCACCCTTAGTACCCCAGCTTCTTCAGGAAAGACCGGCGGTAAAAGGGCTGGATGCCGTACTGCTGAATCAACTCATAATGCAGCTTGGTGGGGTATCCCTTGTGCTTTGCCAGCTGATACTGAGGATACTGCCGGTCCAGCTCCAGCATGAACCGGTCCCGGCTGACCTTGGCTAGAATAGAAGCTGCGCCAATGCTCGCACTGGTGGCATCACCCTTTACCTGAGCCCCTGCCGGAACCGAAAGTTCCGGCGGTACCCGGTTGCCGTCCACCAAGACATAGTCCGGCCGGATGGAAAGCTGCTCCACCGCCTGACGCATGCCATCCATGGTAGCCCACAGGATGTTTTTCTCATCAATCACCGCAGGGTCCACCATCACGATGCTGTAAGCCAGCGCCTTTTCCCGGATCACATCAAACAGCTGTTCGCGCTTTTTTTCGCTGAGCTTTTTGGAGTCATTAATCCCCTCAATCGGGTTCTCCGGGTCCAGAATGACAGCCGCACAGCAGACCGGACCGCACAGAGGGCCGCGGCCTGCCTCATCCACACCGCAGAACACACCTTTTTCCCGGCGGAGCTGCTCGTCGAATTCATACAACGCGTTCATTCCTGCACCTCTTGCTCCTGGGTCTGCTCCATCTGATAAGGCTTTTCCAGAGTAATGCGGCCCCATTTGCTGGCACGGAACTCATCCACCAGCATAATCGCCGCCCGCTCGGTGTTTACCTCGCCGCCACTGATCAGCATACCGCGCTTGCGGCCGATGGCCTCCAGCAGTTCCCAGGGACCCAGCTGCAGCTGCTCCTCACTGAGTTTGTAGCGCTCTGCCAGCTTCTCCGGATAAATTTTCTGCATCTGGCTGAGCAGGCCCATGGCCAACTCTTCAATGTCCAAAATATCGTCCTTGATGGAGCCGATGAACGCCAGGTTGGTGGCAGTCTCCAGACTGTCAAACTTCTTCCACAGCACACCGGGCATATCCAACAGGTCATAGTTGCCCACGGTAACCCACTGCTTGCCGCGGGTCACACCCGGGCGGTCTGCCGCCTTGGCACGTACCTGGCCCGCAAAGTTATTGATAAAGGTGGACTTGCCCACGTTGGGGATGCCCACTACCATAACCCGGATACGGGCACCGCCCATACCCTTGATGGCCCGGCGGGCAATCAGGTCCTCCAGCTCTTTTTCAATGGCGGTACGCACCTGCGCAGCACTGCCCTTCTGTTTGGCACTAATGGCCACACATCCGGCGCCGGAAGCCCGGAAATACTTCACCCAGGCATTTGTCAGAGCCGGGTCCGCCAGATCCGCCTTGTTCATCACATACAGGCGAGGCTTCTGCTCGGTGATCCGCTGAATTTCCGGGTTCAGGCTGCTCATGGGGATGCGGGCATCCAGCAACTGCAGAACCGCGTCCACATTCTTGATATTCGCTTCCATCAGCCGCAGGGTCTTCATCATGTGGCCAGGGAACCACTGGATGTTGCGGCGATTGATCATATCATTGCTCATTTGATCCTCCCAAATGCGTTCAGCGGGAAGATGCGCCACAGCACCTTGCCCAGGATATCCCGTTCATCGATCAGACCCACGCTCACAAAGCGGCTGTCGGTGGAGTGCTGCCGGTTATCACCCATCAAAAACAGCTGGCCCTCCGGCACCGTCAGCGGGAAGCCAATGTTGCCTTCAGTATAGGTGGGCTCGGCGGTATAGGGCTCGTCCAGGGCTTCGCCGTTCACATACACGATACCCTGCTCCGCGTCGATATCTACCGTATCACCGCCCATGGCGATCACACGCTTGACCAGCGGCTTACCGTAATTGATGTAGCCATCCACCACGACCACATCCCCCCGCTGGGGTTTATAAAAGGTACTCTGCACCAGCAGGCGGTCCTGCTCATGCAGGGTGGGTTCCATGGAATGGCCATCCACCACCACAATCCGGGCGCAGAACGCAAAGATCAGGACCAGGGCAGCCAACGCAAATACCAGCGCGTCGTACCAGTCCAGCAAGTCCACATTTTTGCGGAAACGTTTTTCTTCCATTGGGTACATCCTCTTTCCAGGGATTTACAGAACGTATTTCACATTTTACCATATAACGAAAAAAGGGGCAATATAAATTGCCCCTTTTTTGTCGATTATCAGATCTGCTCCTTAACCTTGGCAGCCTTACCAGTGCGGCTACGCAGGTAGAACAACTTCGCACGGCGAACCTTACCGCAGCGAACAACCTCAACCTTCTCAACGAAGGGAGAGTTCACGGGGAACACGCGCTCCACGCCAACACCGTAGGAAGAACGGCGAACGGTAAAGGTCTCAGCCACGCCGCCATGCTTCTTGGCGATCACAGTGCCCTCGAAGGCCTGGATACGCTCACGCTCGCCTTCCTTGATGCGAACGGACACGCGAACGGTGTCGCCGACTTCGAACTTGGGCTGGTTCTCTTTGATCATGCCCTCGGTGATAATCTTCATTGCGTCCATTGTAAAATCCTCCATTTTTATCGACGTTCGTACCCGTGCAATGGCCGCACAGCAGAGGACCGCCTGTTTTAATGATATACATTAACCCCGCTGGTTGGAGCCAGCGAACACTAACGCCTAAATATCATATCACAGCCTTTTGGGTTTTGCAAGGCTTTTTTATCGAAAATCCGTCTGATCTTCCAGTAAAAGCGCGGTGCGCAGCACCGAAACGTCGGTGGGGTTGAGTCCGCAATGCTCCTGCATGAAATTCAGCCAGAGCGAGGGGTTCAAGTTGTTCCCCTCGCCTGCGGTCAGAAGCAGTTCTGCCTGCAGCTCGTTTTCTTTCTGCTCGGTCTCGATGCGGGGCAGCGCCTGCTTCAGATCGATTTCCTTGTGGCCGCGCTTGGTCTTTTTCTGAATCACCGCGCTCTCCAGCTGGTTGTAGGCATCCACACTGGCCTGAGCATTCAGCGGCATGCGCAGCAGATACCGCGCAAAGCTGATCTTTTCTGCCTTGTACTGAGGCAGTGTGACGCGGGTCACCTTGATGCCCAGAGGCATCACCCGGTCCAGCGCCTGCCGCCAGTCCTCCAGAGAAACCGGCTCCAGCTCGGTTTTCACATCCACGCTTTCCACCAGACTCTCCTGGCCCAGGGGCAGCGGGTTGGCAAAGGTCATATAGATGTGGGGATTAAAGCCCATGGTGTACCACACCGGAATGCCGCTGCGCTTGATGGAGCGCTGCATGACGCGCTGCAGGTCCAACAGCGAAATGTAAGATGCCTCCCCTGTCTTAGTGAACCAGATCCTTACTGTAGTCAAAGCAGGCACCTCCCAACAGTTTATTTGCTCCGCAGGCACTGCATACCCGGTTGCAGGGCTGCGTGGTCTGCGCCATGGTGGCTTTCTTGTATTCCCGCACCAGGAACTCGTGGCTTACACCGTAATCCAGATGACTCCAGGGGGTAAGCTCGTCCAGTTCGATGAACCGGTTGGCATAGAAAGCGGTATCCATATTGAATTCCCGGAAGGTCTCCAACCAGGTATCGTACTGGAAGCACTCATCCCAACCGTCGAAGAAGCAGCCCTTGCGGTAAGCAGCTTCAATCACCGGAGCCAGACGTCGGTCGCCCTTGGCAAACACAGCCTCCAGGAAGCTGGTCTTGCTGTCGTGGTAGTTCACGTGAATCTTTTTGCTGTGAACGCTATGCAGCAAATGCTGCTGCTTTTCCCGCAGCATCTGTTCGGTATCCTGGGGAACAAACTGGAAGGGAGTGTGCGGCTTGGGCACGAAACAGGCGCAGCTGATGGTCACCTGTACACCACGGCCCTTGGGCTTGTTGGGGTTGGCGTAGTACAGCTCCACGATCTGCTGAGCAGTTTTTGCAATGCCCTCAATGTCCTCCAGGGTTTCGGTGGGCAGACCCATCATGAAGTACAGCTTCACCGAGGTGTAGCCTGCATTGAAGGCCAGGGTGCAGGTTTTCTCGATCTCGTCCCAAGTGATGTTCTTGTTGATTACATCCCGCAGACGCTGGGTACCTGCTTCCGGAGCAAAGGTCAGGCCGCTCTTGCGCACCTTGGTGGTTTTTTCAATCAAGCTCTCGGTGAAGTTGTCGATGCGCAGCGAGGGCAGCGAAATGCTCACATGCTCCTTTTCAGTCCAAGGGGCCATATCGTCCAGCAAGGTCTCCAGCTGGCTGTGGTCCGAGGTGGACAGGCTGGTCAGGCTGATTTCCTCATAACCAGTATTGGCACACAGATCCTGCGCGGCGCGATTCAGCAGCTGAGCATCCCGCTGGCGCATGGGCCGGTAGATGAAGCCTGCCTGGCAGAAACGGCAACCACGCACGCAGCCACGCAGCACCTCGATCTGGGCGCGGTCGTGCACTGCACCCACCATGGGCACCACAAAGTTGGTGGGCAGCTTCTGGGTGTTCATGTCCTTGATGATCGCCTTGTGGATCACCGCCGGGGCACATTCTTCATTGGGGGTGATGGCCTGAATGCGGCCATCTTCCTTGTAGGTCACATCGTAGAAGGAAGGTACATAACAGCCTTCAATCTTGGCCAGACGGCGCAGCAGCTCCTTTTTGCTGATGCCTTCCTTCTTGGCCTGCTCCACAGTGGCACACACCTCGGGCAGCTGCAGCTCACCCTCGCCCAGCATCATCATATCGATGAAGTCGGCAATGGGCTCCGCGTTGCATACACAGGGGCCACCGGCCACTATCAGGGGCCAGCTTTCGTTCCGGTCCTTGCTGTACAAGGGAATGCCCGCCAGATCCAGCATGGCCAGAATATTGGTGTAGGACAGCTCATACTGCAGAGTAAAGCCCACAATGTCAAACGCTGTCAGGGGGTCCTTGCTCTCCAGCGCATAGGTGGGAATATGCAGCCGCTCCATCTCCTGCTTCATGTCCAGCCAGGGCATGAAGGCACGCTCGCACCACCAGTTGGGGTGCTCGTTCAGCAGCTCATACAGAATCTTCATGCCCAGAAAGGACATGCCCACCTCGTAGGTGTCCGGGAAGCAGAATGCAAACCGAAGGTCCACATCCTCTTTGTTTTTTATAATGCACCCGGGCTCGCCGCCGGTATAGCGGCCGGGCTTCTGCACCCGTGCCAGGGCCTCCTTCAATTTCGGATCAAACACTTGCTTCATTCCTTTGCAATTTGAATGTTACAGTTCATTTTAACCGATTTGCGCCGGAAATGCAATTTATCCGCCAAAGAAATTGTTCCAGATGCGTTTGCCGTCCAGCGGGCCCACCGGCAGCAGGTTAAAACCGCCCACCAGAAGGTTTGTTCCCAGAAAGAACCATCCCCAGTAGCTGGCGCTTTGCTGCATCCACAGATACGCCGCTCCGGCTGCAATCAGATTGATCGACGGACCGGCAGCAGCCAGGACTCCTTCCTTACAGGGAGAAAGCCGGGCGTTCCCCAGGCACAACCCAATTTCGCCGGGCGAAAGCTCCAACACCGGCAGTGTTCCGGTAAAAACAACCCAGGCTGCAATGTGCCCGCTCTCGTGAAGCAGTGAACACAAAAGGCTGATTCGCAAAATACCCAAAGGATCGTGCATCAGCCCAAACCACAATCCCAGCAGCAGCACCTCCGGCTGCCGCAATCGAATCATGCACCCGCCTCCAATGCCTTTGTGGGATCGTAGCGCACATCATTACAAAAGAGCTCAAAATGCAGATGCGGACCGGTGGCAGCCCCGGTCTGGCCCACAGTACCCAGCACATCGTCCAGAGTCACCCGTTGCCCCTGCCGCACAAAAATATACTGCATATGGCAATATCGGGTAACCAAACCATTTTCATGAAGGACCTGTACATAATTTCCGTAGGAAGAATTCCATGCACTTCTCTGCACAATACCGCTCCAGGCCGGATGGATGGCTGTTCCCTCTGCGACCGCCAGATCAATCCCGGTATGAAAATCCGTTTTCCCGGTAAAAGGATCGCTGCGCCAGCCGTAACCGGAGGTAATCGTATAGCCCCGAATGGGCAACGAGAGTGCGTTTTCCGGCTTCAGCGCTTCCAGAGAACTGCCTTCCGGCGCCGCCCGGCGGCTCCATCCACCTGCACCATATCCCAAAGCCAATGTGCTTTCCCCGGAAAGCTGGTTGATCTTCTCCGCCGCCTGTACGCCCAGATCACGAACCGCCGCGCTTGCAAACTTCACCAGTTTCTCCTCACCGGACAGGGCAATTCCCTGATACCGCAGCTGGCGGTAGCCATCCTGAAAGGATTCATAAAGCTGCGGCGATACCGAGCGGATGCACACAACGCAAAGCAGGATCAGTCCGCAGATTAAAATCTGCAGTGAAAGCACCGGATTTTTCCGTTCCGGATTCTGCTGACGAACCGGCGGTGGGCACAGCAGCTGTTCCATTTCCTGTCGGCTGGCAAACACAGGTGGTGTTATCGTCTCACTTGTTTCCACATTCCACATGGGTATTCCTCCTTTTTACGGCTGTTCACAAACGCGCCACTGCATTTCTATTCCTTTTGCTGGCGGAATAGTCCTTTTCCGCAAAAAAACCCCTGCCCGGAGCACAATTGCCCGGACAGGGGGAATCAAATATCGATTCTTTACTTTTTCTTGAAGCGAAGCAAACCGGTGATTTTATCAAGCAGGCTGGGCTTCGGGGCGGGTGCCGGAGCCGCCGGAGATTCCGGCAGTACAAAGCCATCCCGGAAGGCATCGTACAAAGCCATCTGGCTGTCTACACGGGGCGCACCCGGCTCCGCCTTCACCTTGGAATAGCTACCGTCCGGCTTCATCTCCCGGGCGTTCACATTATCGCTCAGCTGCAGCTCCAGAATCTGGCGCAGCTTATTGGCCAATGCACGATCCGGCACCTTCAGGCCAACCTCCACACGGCGTTCGGTGTTGCGGGTGAGGAAGTCACCGGAGGCGATGTAGATCCGCATATCGTCGCCATCACCGAAGCAGTAGATGCGGGAATGCTCCAAATACCGGCCCACGATGCTCCGAATCCGCAGATTCTCCGTGCGGCCGGGCACCCCGGCGGTTACGCAGCAGATGCCGCGCACGATCATGTCCACCGAGACACCCGCACAGGAAGCTTCCGACAGCTTTTCGATCACGTTTTTATCGCTGACCGAGTTATTCTTCAGGATAATGCGGGCGGGCTTGCCCTCTTTGGCCTTCTGAATCTCCCGATCCATTTCCTCCAGCAGAACGCTCTTGAAGCAAAGAGGCGCTACCAGCAGATACTTGGTGTTGCTGGTCAGCCGCTCCACCGCCAGATTATTAAATACAGCAGCAGCCTCCTCGCCAATCTCCGTGCGGGTAGTCACGTAGGAAAGATCAGTATACTGCTCACTGGTCTTTTCGTTGTAGTTGCCGGTGCCGATCTGGGTGGTGTAGCGGTAACCATCCTTGGTGCGGCGAGTGATCAGGGTCAGCTTGGAGTGAACCTTGTAGTCATCCAAACCATACAACACGGTGCAGCCAGCCTCTTCCAGCTGTTTGGACCAGTCGATGTTATTCTGCTCATCAAAGCGGGCGCGCAGCTCTACGACCGCTACCACCTCTTTGCCGTTTTCCGCAGCTGCAATCAGGGCCTGCACGATCTGAGAATCTCGTGCCATGCGATACAGAGTCATCTTGATGGAGATGACCTCCGGGTCAAACGCCGCCGCCATCAGCATCTTGATGAAGGGACGCATACTCTGGTACGGATATGCAATCAGCACATCGTTCTTCTGTACCGCCTCGCTCAGCTTATAGCCATGGGGGGCCTGCATCGGCTTGGCCGGTGCATAGAACAGCTCGCTGTGGCCCTCATTCTGCAGCCGGGCAGTGAGCTTGAAGCAATAGGAAAGGTCCAGGGGACTGCTCTGGTTGAAGCACTGCTGTGCGGGCAGCACCAGCTTTTCGCACAGGTAGTTCTTCACTTCCTGCGGGGGCTGATTCCAGAACTGGATGCGTACCGCCGCCAGCTTACGCCGTTTTTTCAGCAGCTCACTCATAACCTGACGGTAGTCGATGTCCTGATCGAACATGCCTTCCTTCACATCGATATCCGCGTTGCGGGTTACCCGGAACAGGCACTTCTTCTGCAGAATTGGGAAAACCAGCTCGGCATAGTGGTAAATCAGCTCCTCCACCAAGCCGTAGTACACCGCATCGTCCTTTTTCAGGTACAGAACCCGCTCAAACTGATTGCCGATGGGAATCAAACCGAAGGACAGGTTTGCATCTCCCTTTGCTTTCAGGGTAGCGCACAGGTAAATTTCCTGGTTGCGCAGGAACGGGAACGGATGCCGGTGATCGATGATCTGGGGAGACAGTACCGGGAACAGCTCGCTCTGGAAATATTTCTTCCAGAACTTCTCGTCTTCCTTTTCCAGATTTTCAAAATCAATCTTCCGGTAGCCGATCTGCGCCAGATTATCCCGAAGCTTGGTCACGTACTTATCGCACTGATCCTGCAGCAGAGCAGTTTTGGGCATGATAGCCGCCAGCTGCTGGGCAGCCGTCATATTGGTTTTATTTTCAGTAATTTCGTTTTTCAGCAGGGTCCGGTCATACAGCGAACCAACACGCACCATGAAAAACTCATCCAGATTACTGCCGTAAATCGCCGCAAATTTCATCTGCTCTGCCAGTGGAACCGTTTTATCCTTGCTCAGAGCCAGTACACGCTTGTTGAAGTCAAGCCAGCTGAGCTCACGGTTGATGTAGATGTTGTTCTCTGTCATCACGATCTATCTCTCCTCTTTTTGCATCTCATCCGCTTCGATGTAAAGCCTTGAACGCCAGGCCTCGATGCTCTTTGCAGATATGCCGTCGACCTGATCCAGCTCATCTATACGGGAAAACGGACCATGCTCCTCCCGGTAGTCCAGGATTGCCTGTGCCTTTTTCTCTCCGATACCGGGAAGCGAACACAACTCCTCCAGCCCAGCGGAATTCAGATCCACCAGCATCATCCGCTGTACATCGAATTCTTCCGAAGCAACGGCCCGATAACCCGGCTGCCAAAATGGCACACTGAACCCGACTGCTCCCGCCAGCAAAAACAGGAGCGCCGCCGCACAGCTCAGAAGCACCTTTCCGGTGGCCCGATCCCCTATCATTCCGTGCCGCACCTTCTTCGTTTGGCCGCGTTCCTTAATCGTTTTTTGCCAAACACGGTCTTTTTTCTATTATATCACAAATCCCTGCCATTGTTTGTAAAGATATACAAAAATCTCCCGTTCCGATATTCCATCAGAACGGGAGATAACAAATTGCGAATAGCGATTAGTGCGCCAGACGCTCACGTACCTTCTGGGCAATCGCCTCAGCGGTGAGGCCGTAGTATTCCAGGAGGTCATTGGCAGGGCCGGACTGGCCGAACGCGTCCATAACTGCAACGGGAGAAACCGGGCAGGAAACACCCGCACCCACCATAGCCTCACAAACCGCGCTGTACAGGCCGCCAATTACACTGTGCTCTTCAGCGGTCACAATGCAGCCGGTTTCCTTCGCGGCGCTTACCACAGCCTCCACATCCAGAGGCTTGATGGTGTGCATGTTTACCACGCGTACCTGAATGCCTTCCTGAGCCAGCTGCTCCGCGGCTTCCAGAGCGCGGGCAACCATCAGACCGGTGGCAATGACCGTTGCATCCTTGCCCTCGCGCAGGGTGACTGCACGGCCCAGCTCGAAGTGGTAGCTTTCCGGATCATTGATCACAGGAACTGCCAGGCGGCCCAGACGCAGGTAAGCGGGGCCTTTGTACTCGGCCAAAGCACGAACTGCCTGGCTGGCCTCGGTATCGTCAGCGGGGTTCACCACAACCATGCCGGGAATACCGCGCATCAGGGCGATATCCTCCACACACTGGTGAGTCGCACCATCCTCGCCCACAGAAATGCCTGCATGGCTGGCACAGATCTTCACATTCAGATGAGGATAACCCACCGAGTTGCGGATCTGCTCATATGCACGACCGGTGGCGAACATGGCGAAGCTGGATACGAAGGGGATCATCCCGGCGGCAGCCAGACCAGCAGCAATGGAAACCATGTTGGCCTCGGCAATGCCGCAATCAAAATGACGCTCGGGGAATTTTTCCTGGAACATGCAGGTTTTGGTGGATTCCGCCAGGTCCGCATCCAGGACAACGACCTTGTTGTTTTCTGCGCCCAGCTGTGCCAGGGTGCGGCCATAGCTCTCACGGGTAGCGATCGGTTTTGTCTGCATCATCGTTCTTATACCTCCAGTTCGGCCGCCGCGGCGCGCAGCTCTTCCATAGCCTGTTCATACTGCTGCTGATTGGGGGCCTTGCCGTGCCAGCCAGCCTGGTTCTCCATAAAGGACACGCCCTTGCCCTTTACCGACTTCTGCACGATCACACAGGGCTTACCCTTTACCTGACGCGCCGCGCTGAACGCCGCATCCAGGCTCTCGAAATCGTGGCCGTCTGCAGTAAATACTTCCCAGCCAAAGGCACGGAACTTCTCGTCAATGGGGTACACCGAGCAAACGTCGCTCACATTGCCGTCGATCTGCAGGCCGTTGTTATCCACCACAGCAATCAGGTTATCCAGCTTATGGTGTGCTGCGAACATGGCAGCCTCCCAAACCTGGCCTTCCTGCAGCTCGCCATCGCCCAGAACCGCGAACACACGCCAGTCAGCGCCCTGGGTCTTGGCAGCCAGCGCCATACCCACAGCGGCAGAGATGCCCTGGCCCAGGCTGCCGGTGCTCATATCCACACCGGGGGTACCCTTCATATCCGGATGACCCTGAAGCATCGCGCCCAGGTGGCGGAACTTCTTCAGCTCCTCCCGGTCAAAGAAGCCCTTCTGTGCCAGAACCGCGTAAAGCGCGGGGCAGGTATGTCCCTTGGAGAGCACCAGACGGTCACGTCCCTCCCAGGAAGGATTCTGGGGGTCCACCCGCATCTGTACCTCGTAGAGATAGGTCAGAGTATCGGCCACCGACAGAGATCCGCCCGGATGGCCGGAAGCGGCGCTGTACACCTCGCTCAGAACGTCCTGCCGCACCTGATTCGCCATACGCTTCAGGTGGTTCATCGTTTGTTTGTCCATGCTGTTCCTCCCGTTATTTTCCCTCTTGTTTTTTAACCAATGCATACAGGTACTCACCCACGCCCCCATCCGTGCAGCGGGCAACCACCTCGTCGGCGGCATTCTGCACCTCCGGCGGCGCGTTGCCCACAGCCACCGAATAGCCGGCGGCGGCCATCAGCTCCAGATCATTGAAGTAATCGCCGATCACGATGGTATGTTCCATAGGGATGAGTTCCCTGCGGCAAAGCTCTTTCAGTGCGGACGCTTTCGAGACCTGCTCCGGCATAATCTCAAAATAGATGAAGTTGGTTGACACAAACTGCAACCCGGGATAACTTTTGTCCGCAAAATACTGCTGCACTTTGAACAGGGCTGCAGGGTGCGCCGCAAAAACCACTTTGGCCCAGTTCGCCGGAACCTGGTCCAGCGGACAGAGCACACAGCCCATCTTTTCGTCCTTCATATGTGCGGTGGTGTATTGGTTGGCCCGCACCACATAGGGACGGCCCTCCTCCACCATGATCTCTACGCCCAGATCCGGGAATGCGGCCATCGCTTCCTCAATGGCCTGCACAGCGGATTCCTGGTTCAGAAAATGCTGATCCACAGCCTCATTTGCACGCAGATCATACAGCACCGAACCGCCGCACGCAATGGCTGGGCAGGAAAGCTCCAGCCCCTGCAGCGCCGCCCGGATCGATTCCGGCGGGCGGCCGGTGGCCACAGTAAAGCGCCCACCCATGGCCATAAACAGCCGGATGGCCGCCAGATTACAGGCAGGGATGCCCTCCTTGGCCGTGAGCAGGGTGTTGTCCATATCGCAGACCACAAGGTAATTTTTCAGCTGCTCCATTCCTCCTGCTCCTTTCCCAGCGAGCGCAAAAAGCGGGTGAAATACTCCGGCAGCTCACTGTCGAATTCCAGATATTCGCCGGTGATCGGATGCACAAATCCCAGCGTTTTTGCATGCAGGCATTGCCCCTGCAAGCTCTTGATCACGTTTTTGGGCCCGTAGACCGGGTCGCCGGCCACCGGATGGCCGATACTTGCCATATGGACCCGAATCTGATGGGTCCGGCCGGTCTTCAACCTGCACTCCAGATGGCTGAATCCTTGATAACGCCCCAGCACATGATAGGCGGTGTATGCATATTTGGAGTTCTGCTCGGTGACTGCCATCTTTTTTCGGTCGATTTTATGGCGGCCGATGGGCGCTTCCACAAAACCCTCATCGTTTGCAAAACCGCCATACACCACAGTCTGATACACCCGGTTAATGCTGTGGACGGCCATCTGCTCCGACAGTCCGGTGTGGGTAGCATCGTCTTTTGCCACCACCAGCAGGCCACTGGTATCCTTGTCAATGCGGTGGACGATGCCCGGGCGCACTACGCCCCCGATACTGGAAAGCCGGCCCGCACAATGATACAACAGTGCATTTACCAGTGTACCGTCCGGATTCCCAGGTGCAGGATGCACCACCATCCCCTTAGGCTTATTCACCACCAGAAGGTGCTCGTCCTCATAGACAATATCCACCGGAATATCCTGGGGCACCGCGTCCAATGGCTGAGCCTCAGGCACTTCCACGCAGATAGCAATTCCCGGCTGAATCTTCTGATTTTTCGCGGCAGGCTTACCAGCGTAAAGCACGCCTCCCTGCTCCATCAGCTGCTGCAGCGCACTGCGGGAAAGCCCGGTCTGTGCAGCCAGAAACCGGTCAAGCCGATCGCCTGCCTGCTCAGGCTGCACCACAAATTCAAATCGTTCCATCCGTTTTTTCTCCAGAAGCCTTCTTTTTGGCTGCCAGCTCTTCCAGAATCAGATTCAGGACAAGCAGGCCGATTCCCGTGCAAACCAATATGTCCGCCAGGTTAAAGATCGCAAAGCGGATAAACAGGAAGTTGATGTAATCCACAACCTGATGATTAAACACCCGGTCGATCCAGTTTCCGATTCCGCCTGCCAGAACCAGCACCCAGGCCCAATATTCCAGCTTACGGGCCGGGCGTTTGATCAGCAGATAGGCTGCAATGGCTACCATCGCCACACTTGTAAAAACGATCAGGAACAGCTGCTGACCGCTGAAGCTGCTGAAGGCTGCGCCGTCATTCAGGTAATAGCGCAGCTCCACTACGCCGGGGATAAGCGGCATTGCCCCCACCGGGGCGAGCACTGCCGTCGCCCAGAGTTTGATGGCCTGGTCCAAAATCACAAGCAACGCCACCACAGCGGCGGTAATCAATACAGTTGCCAAAACAAATGTTCTCCTTTAGTCTTCCGTTTCGCAGCAAAGGCGGCGCCTTTTTCAAAACGCCGCCTTCCCTAGTGTTTTATTCCGATCAATCGGTGAACTGGATTCCCTTGAATCCCTGGAACGCAGGGGCCTGCTCAGGCTGCTCCGCCTGCTTGGGCTCTTCTGTGGGCTGCTGGCTGAAGCTCTGCGCGGAAAAATCTTCCTCAAAGAACTCTTCCACGGTATCCAGCATATTGCCGGACGGCTCACTGGACTGCTCTCCGTAGAGCTCAGACAGATCGGGGAACTGCATCGTCTCCGCCTTCGGCTCCTCCGCAGCGGGAGCCTGCTCGGGCTGTGCCTCTTCCTCCGGCTGTGCCTGAGGTACTTCCTCCTGCACAGGCTCAACAGTCTCCACCACAGGCTCGGCTTCCTCTGCCTCTTCATCGCCAGGCAGACCACTGATCAGCTCGATGTGCTGCTTATACATGGCCAGCAGGGTATTCTTGAAATGAGCCACCTCGGCCTTGACGCGCTCCAGCTCCTGCTGCTGCTCTTCGCTCTGCTCCTGAGCCACCCGGGTGAGGGTATCGGCCCGGATGCCGGCCTCGCGCAGCAAAGACTCCGCCTTCTGTTTGGCTTCACGGATCACGCTTTCGCCCATCCGCTGCGCATTCAGCAGCGCAGTCTTCAGGTTGTCTTCGTCCCGCCGGTACTCTTCGATCTTCTCCGCAAGGATGTACAATTTCTTCTCCTTGTCGGCGTTGTCCGCGGCCAGCTGCTCCATATCCTGAGCCACCTGCTGCAAAAAGGCGTCCACGTCCTCCGGCCGATATCCACGCATGACCTTGTCGAACGTGACGCTGCGGATTTCCTGCGGTGAGATCATAATTTAATTCCTCCAGTGCTTCTGGTATCAGTATTGAAAAAATGTAATAAATTGGCGATCTTTTTTGCTTTTTCCGCCAATCTCCTCCAGGCGAAACCGGCCGCTCCCCCGCACCGTGAACAGGTCGCCCTGATACACCGGTGCATGCGGATTGCTCACAGCCACATGATTGATCTCCAGCCGGCCGCCGCGCACAAGATCAGCGGCCTGACCACGGCTGCATCGAAGCATCGCCGCCAGGACTGCGTCCGCCCGAAGGGACGAAACCGTAGCGCTCTGCCGGGTTCGCTCCGGCTCCTGCACCGGAATCTCTCCGTAAAAGCGCTGCGTGTGAACGGAATACCGGCCCACACTGGCAAGTTCATTGCAAAGCAGCTCCGCTGCCGGTTCCAGCGCAAATACATAGGCCGTGCCCGGCATCTGGGGGTCAAGTACAATATCGCCGATGCTGGATCGGTCCAGCCCAAGGCCCAGAACCGCGCCCAGATAATCCTTGTGGGCGGGCACATCCTGCGCACGGAAGCACTCCACCTGAACACAAGCAATGGGCAGGGTCCCGCAAGACCCCACCGGTTCGATGCACAGGATTTTTCGCTCTGCAAAAGGATAGCCGCCATCGAAGGAATACTCCTCACACCCCTCCCGGTTCAGCGCAGCTTGTGCCAACGTCTGTTCCCGGTCACTCAGAAAGGTGCTGTAGCGTGCAATTCCCTTGCGCATGGCGATTTCGCACAGGTCCTGAATCCGGCGCATCACCAGCCGTTCCTGATCGTTCTGCGGCGGAACAAAGCCCCGCTGGGCAATCGGATCAGAAGAATACGCCATTGCTCTCCAGCTCGTCCAGCAGATCACCCATAATATCCACGTTATAGGGAGTGATGATGAAAGTGCTGTTGGCCACACGCTTCATCTGGCCGTTGTTCGCGTAGGCCACGCCGGACAAAAAGTCCACCAGACGGCGGGAAACCTCTTTGTTCGTGGACTCCAGATTCAGCACAACGGTGCGCTTGGCATTCAGATGATCCGCCACAGTGCTGGCGTCATCAAACCGTTCGGGTTTGACCAGAACCACCTGCAGCTGAGTGGTGGCATTGATGTTTACCACCTTATTGCGTTTACCGGTATTTTCCGGCGGATAATCCTCTTCGGGGGCAGCGCCACCGCGGGAGGGATTGATGAACATATCGTCGGTATCGTAGTAGTCGTCCTCGGCTTCGTCACCCACGCCCAGCATGCTTTTCACTTTATCAAACATCTTTCATTGCTCCTTCCAATGTGCATTGATAAGATTGACCTTTTTCATGCAAGAAAAATATAGAATAAGTTAGTATATATTATCGCCGTTTTTCGGCAACCTGTCAACAAACAAAATCATTTTTTTGGCTGCTTCCATAAATTTTCACGCGGCTCTAATCAGCTCAGGATCTTTCCGTCCCGCAGGTCCGTACCTTCCACAATTACCTCGTCAAACATGCGCAGCTCATTGTCGGTACCAACCTTGCCGTCCTCTGCTACCAGCATATATTCATCGTTCTGATAGACGATCTGAATCTTACGCCAGCGCGCCAGATTGCCATACTTCACATAGACGCCCTTTTCGCCATCCACAATATGCAGCGCGTCTGCATCCACACGCAGGCCCTCGTAGGACTCGAAGTCGATCTTCGCCTCCTCCAGTGAAAGGCCCAGCACATCGGCGCCGATGTATTCACAGTGCAGCACAAATTTGGCAAGCCCCTGTTCCTCATTCAGCTCGATGGACTCCACCGTGGCCGGAAGTGTCTTTTCTGCCGCACCCGGGAAGCTGATCTGAACGCTGGACACATTCTCGAACTTTTTGCCCTCTTCCAGGCTGCAGGTACCGTAGAAATACCAGGTATAACTGGTTACGATCTTACCCGCGCCCTCCAGGGGTTGCACGCCCTCGCCGTCCTCAATGGACTGCGCCAGCGTAGCCGCATCCATTTCATCCAGCTGCTCCCTCGTCAGCGAGAGCAGATCCGCCGAATCAGAGGCCACAAAGTAGCCGCCCACCGGCGCAGAGATGGTTTCCGGCTGACCCAGCTGAGCCTCCGCCTGATCCTTCTGTGCCTGCAGTTCCTGCTTGGCCTGATCAAAATTGCTTACTGCGCCGGTCATGATCTGGATCTTGTTTGCCGCCAGAAGATACTGGTTGCCTGCCTCTTTCACCTGATCGTAGGCTTGCATGTCGATGCAGTCCAGCAGATCGTACAATGCGTTCTGCTGCTGCTTATAGAGCATGTCCACATCGGTACCACTGGTGTTTTCGGATTTTTCCAGCAGACTGAGCTGAGTCTCCAGCTCCTCCAACTGGCGGCGGCTCTGTGCCTGTTCAGTGCTGGCATAAACCTCCGCCACTGCGGTGCCGGCCGCCACACGCTCGCCGTTTTCCACCAGGTACCCCAAATCGCCGCTGCCTTCCACCGCGGTCTGATCGAACACCACATAGCCGTTGGCAAAAACGCTGTCAGACATGGTGTATTCCACCGCCGTTTCCGTGCGGTAGGGACGGTTCAGAATAGCAAACAGCTGAACCCCCAGATATATTGCCGGCAGCACGAGCACCGCCAGCACCACTGCTGTGATAATTTTTTGTTTGGAGCTTCGCATGCTTCGCTCCTCCTATTGCAATGAATTTGAACCGCAGCTGTTCGGCGGATGGCCCTGCATCTCCCGTTGTAATTGAACTGGGTTACAGTCTCACAGACCGAGATTCAACTGCGGCCAGCGCTCTTGAATGTATGCCCAGGCCTGCTCTTCCAGATTGCCTCGCATGCCATCCAGCCAGATGGTCTGGGGCATCCGCCGGAACCAGGTAAGCTGCCGCTTTGCATAGTTGCGGGATGCCTGCTTGAGCTTTTCCACACAGGGTTCCAGCGGGCTTTCCCCGCAAAGATACGGAAAGAATTCCTTGTATCCGATGGCTTGCGCTGCAGTCCGGTAGGTATCCCGGTGGTCATAGACCAGCTGGGCCTCCTCGAGAATCCCCTGTTCCAGCATCAAATCCACCCGGCGGTCGATTCGCTGATACAGAGCACTCCGGTCCTCAAACCCGATGCAGAACAGCAGACTGTCGTAGGGAGGCTCACTCGGCTTTGATTCCGCACGCTGCCGGGTCATGGTAACGCCGGTTACCTGGAACAGCTCCAGAGCCCGCAGCACCCGCCCCACATTGTTGGGATGGACCGTGGCCGCGTATTCCGGGTCGATCTTCGCCAGCTTTTCGTGCATGGCATCGGCTCCCAGCAGTTCTGCCTGTTCTTCCAGCTGCCTGCGCACAGCCGGGTCTGTCTTCTGCTCGGCAAAACGAAGCCCGCACAGCAGACTTTCCATGTACAGGCCGGTTCCGCCCACCAGCACCGGCAGCTTGCCCCGGGCACTGATATCCCGGATGCACCGGTCTGCCAGCGCGACAAAGTCCGCCACGCTGAAGGCTTCCTCCGGTGCCAGAAAGCCCACCAGATGGTGAGGCACTCCCTGTATCTCCTCTTCAGTCACCTTTGCGGTGCCCACATCCAGCCCCCGGTAGATCTGCATGGAGTCCACACAGATCACCTCGCCGTTCAAACGCTTGGCCAACTCCACCGACAAAGAGGTCTTGCCGGAAGCTGTGGGTCCGCCGATGGCGAGAACTCTCGGTTTATCCAATCCGCCCAAACTGTTTTTCCAGCTCCTTCTTTGTCAATTTCAACACCACCGGTCTGCCATGGGGGCAGAAGGGCGGCACCTTGCCGTCCAGAATATCCTGCGCCAGATGCATCAGCTCGGCGCTGGCGGTGCGATCGCCCGCCTTGATGGCCGCCCGACAGGCGATGGAATGCAGCACCCACTCGGTCTTCTCGCTCAAAGCATCCCGGCTGCCTCGGGCCAGCTTTGCAGCCAGCTCACAGATCAGACCTTCCACGTCCGGAGTTTCCACATCGGCCGGAACCGAACGGACCAGCACCGTGCTGCCGCCGAAATCCTCGGTTTCCACGCCTGCATCCCGCAACAGGGCCTCATGCTCCAGAATGGCGTTTTTCTCTTCCGCAGAAAGGTTCACCGTGACGGGGGCAAGCAGCAGCTGGCTGCTCACCTTGCCGTAATCTGCGGCCAGCCGTTCATACAGAATGCGCTCGTGGGCTGCGTGCTTGTCGATCAGGCACATCTCCTGTCCGCGTTGGGTGATGATGTAGGTTTTGAACACCTCGCCCACGTATTGCAATGGCTGACTGGTCTGCTCCGGCTCCATTGTCTGCTGCCGGGGCTCCAGCGACTCTGCCTCCGGCGGGGAGAATACCGTCTGCTCCGCAGGCACTTCCGGTTTCGCCGGCTCCGGCTGAGGCACGGGCTTCACCGTATCCCATTGAGCGACAGGCTCTTCCCTGGTTTGCTCCGGCTCGGCGTATTTTGCCAGCGGCACCGGCTCCGAATGGAAGCTTTCTCCCACCGGCTTCGCAAAGCCACTTTGACTGCTTTGCCAAACGCGGGAGATGCGCGGGGCGTCCTCTTCATCCGGTATCGTAACGATGGGCTCCAGCGGCTCCTCCTTTTTGGGCAGAACCGGCCAGATTCCGCTGATTTCCGCCTTTTTCGGCTCCGTTTTTGCTGTAAAGTCATCTCGCTTCACAGCAAAATCAAATACTTTTTTCGCTGCTTCCGGCTGCGCTGCGGGCTGCTTGACCGGCTCCTTTTCGGGCGATTGCCCGGCAGCGAACTGGAACTGCTGCTCCCCACTGCCGGGCTGACCCAGCGCGTTTTTCACCGCGCCGTAAACTGCATCAAACACATCGTTTTCCCGGGCAAAGCGCACCTCGGTTTTAGCGGGGTGCACATTCACATCCACCAGCTGTGCGGGCATATCCAGCATCAGTACACAGCCGGGAAACTTGCCCTGCATCAGGGTTCCCCGGTATGCGTTCTCCATTGCGGCCATCATGGTGCGGTTCTTTACGAACCGCCCGTTGATGAAGAAGAACTGCATGCCCCGGCTGGCCCGGCAGGCTCGAGGCGGAGTGATCAGGCCGGACACGGAATAGTTACCCATACTGCTTTTTACCGGCAGAAGGTCCCGAGCGAACTCCTTGCCCAGCACCGCATAAACCGCACTGCGCAGATCTCCGTCGCCGGGAGTCTTGTAAAGCAATTTGCCTTCACGGATAAAAGATACGCTCACCTCGGGGTGAGACAGGGCAATTCGGCTGACCGTCTCGCCCACGAAGGTACCTTCGCTGGAATCCTTCTTCAAAAACTTCATCCGGGCGGGGGTATTGTAGAAAAGGTCCCGTACCGAGATAGTGGTGCCGATGGGCCGTGCCCCCGGCTCCATACCAAGCTCCTCACCGCCCTCGATGCGGTAGCAGCATGCAAACTCGTCCGGCTCGGTGCGGGTGAGCACCTCCACCCGGGCCACGCTGGCAATGGAGGCAAGCGCCTCGCCGCGGAAACCCAGGGTGTGGATGCTCTCCAGATCCTCCTGGGTTTGAATTTTGCTGGTGGCGTGGCGGATAAACGCGGTGGAAATGTATTCCGCCTCGATGCCGCTGCCGTTGTCCGCCACCTGGATCAGCGAAACGCCGCCCCGTTCAATGGTGACCGCAACCTTCGTGGCTCCGGCATCAATGGAATTCTCCAGCAGTTCCTTTACTACGGAAGCAGGCCGCTCCACCACCTCACCGGCGGCGATCAGCTCTGCCGTATGCTTATCCAGAATATGTATGACCGCCAAATCCGGTCACCTCCCTGAAAACGCCGCCTTATTGCAGCGCGTTTTTGATTTCACACAGGAATTGCAGCCCTTCGATACCGGTCAGGGTGTTCAGATCGGTATCGCGCAGCTTGTCCAGAATCTCGCTGGGCAGCGCCGGGCTGCTCATCTCCTCCACCACGCCGAAGTCCAGCTGCTCCACCTGCTGCTTTTTGGGTGCGGACGCCTCCAGTGCGCGCAGCACCTCTTTGGCCCGTTTGGTCACACTGTCCGGCAAGCCGGCGAGCTTTGCCACCTGAATGCCGTAGCTGTCATCGGCCGGGCCGCGCACAATTCGCCGCAGGAAGGTGATGTCATCGCCCCGCTTCTTCACTGCGATGTTGTAGTTTTTCACGCAGTCCATGGCGCTTTCCAGCTCGGTCAGCTCATGGTAATGGGTGGCAAACAAGGTCTTGCAGCCAATCTGCCCGGCGATATGCTCCACCACTGCCCGTGCAATGCTCATGCCGTCGAAGGTGGAGGTACCGCGGCCGATCTCGTCCAGAATGACCAGGCTGCGCTTTGTGGCGTATTGCAGAATCTCGGCCACCTCGGTCATCTCCACCATGAAGGTGGACTGACCGGCAGCCAGATCATCCGACGCACCCACGCGGGTGAAGATGGCGTCCACCACGCCCACCCGGCATTCCTGGGCCGGAACAAAGCTGCCGATCTGCGCCATCAGAGTGATTAGTGCATTCTGGCGCATGTAGGTGGATTTACCGGCCATGTTGGGGCCGGTGATGATGAGCATATTGTTTTCCCCACAGTCCAGCAGGGTGTTGTTGGGCACGAACAGGCTGCCCTTGAGCATCTGCTCGATGACCGGATGGCGGCCTTCGGTGATAATCAGCTCGTCACCGTCGTCCACCACCGGGCGCACATAGTTGTTGTTTACAGCCACCTGGGCAAGTGCCGTGAATACGTCCAGCTGAGCCAGGGCGGAGGCGGTGTTCTGTACCCGCAGAATCTGGGCGGAGAGGTCCTGCAGCAGGTCCTCGAACAGCTGCCGCTCCAGCGCCAGCAGTCGCTCGCTTGCCCCCAGGATTTTCCCCTCAAGCTGCTTGAGCTCCTCGGTGATGTAACGCTCCGCGTTGGCCAGGGTCTGCTTGCGGATAAAATTCTCGGGCACCTGGTCGGTGAAGGACTTGCTGACCTCCAGATAGTAACCAAACACCCGGTTGTAGCCCACCTTCAGGGTGCGGATGCCGGTCTCCTCTTTCATGCGGGCTTCCAGCTGGGACAGATAGCCCTTGCCGCCGTGTACGATGTCGCGCAGCTCGTCCACTTCGGCGTTGTAGCCCTGCTTGATCACGCCGCCATCCTTCAGGGTGGCGGGGGTCTCCTCTTCCAGCGCGGCAAAAATACGGTCCCGGATATCCTCCAGCGGATCAATGCGCTGGGCCAGTTCCTCCAGTTCCGGGCAGCTGCACCCGGAGGCCAGCTCCCGAATCAGAGGCAGCTGGGTGCAGGTACTGGCCAGTGCGTAGATCTCCTTGGGGGTGGCGGAGCCGTAAACCGTGCGGGTCATCAGCCGCTCCATGTCGAACACGTGGGACAGCGCCTCGCTTAGCTCGGCCCGCTGGATGTTTTCGCTGTAAAGGGCCTGCACACAGTTGAGGCGGCGGTTGATGGCCACCGAGCTTACCAGAGGCTGCTCCAGCCAGCTGCGCAAAAGGCGCTTGCCCATGGCAGTCTGGGTCTTGTCCAGCACCCAGAGCAGGGTGCCCCGCTTTTCCCGGCCGCGCATGGTCTCGGTCAACTCCAGATTGGCACGGGTCACCGGGGAAAGCTGCATATACTGGGCTTCGGCATAGCTATGTACCAACTTAAGCCGCTCTACGCCTTTTTTCTGGGTGCGGTGCAGATAACCCAGCAGCGCACTCAGTGCCGCGTGGGCATTGCCATCCCGGGAAAGGCCGGTGGCCTTGGACCAGTCCGCGCCGAATTGCTCGGTCAGCAGACGCTCCACCTCGTCCGGAGCATAGCACTCGTCCTCCATCAGCTCCACCGAGCAGGTCATATGCTGCTTGATGTAAGCAGTCACGTCCTTGAAATCCAAAAGGGCTGTATTGAACAGCAGCTCACTGGGATTGTAGCGGCACAGCTCCGCAATCAGCTGGGTGGAAAGCTTCTCCCCCACCAGTTCGGTGGTATGGGCGCTGCCGGTGGAAACGTCAGCAAAGCAGACGCCGATGCATCCGTTCTTTAAGTATACACTGCCGATGTAGTTGTTTTTGTCGTCCTGCAGCATGCTGCTCTCGATCACGGTACCCGGTGTGATTACTCGGATAATATCCCGCTTGACGAGGCCCTTGGCAGTGGCGGGGTCCTCCATCTGCTCACAGATAGCAACCTTGTAGCCCTTTGCGATCAGCTTCGCCACATAGCTTTCATAGCTGTGGAAGGGCACGCCGCACATGGGTGCCCGCTCCTCCTGCCCGCAGTCGCGGCCGGTGAGGGTAAGCTCCAGTTCCTTGGACGCCAGGATCGCGTCGTCGTAGAACATCTCGTAAAAATCGCCCAACCGGAAGAAGACGATCTCGTCCTTATGCTTCTTTTTGATCTCGAAGTATTGCGCCATCATGGGCGAAAGCTGTGCCAACGGTTATCACCTCTGCATTTTTTAGACGGGAAAGAGTGCGGCCCAAAGAGCACTGGAACTCAGCACCCTCCGGGCCGCACGAACGCTTTTATGGCAAATGCCTTTTAGTGGCAGCCGGAGCAGGAAGAGCAGCTGCCGCTGCAGCCGGCCTGGGGCTCCTGTACGGTCATGGGGTCGCCGCCGTTCATCGCGGTGTTGATGATGGCGTCGATGTAACCGATCAGGGCTTCAGCCTCAGCCTTGGCCTCATTGTAAGCAACCATGCTCTCGCTGTTCATGATGTCGGTGTACAGCTGGTTGACCTTGGCGTTCAGCTCGGCCACCTTCGCCTCGTCGCGCTCGTCCTTGGCAATCTCGTTGTTCAGATCCAGACGGGCCAGATTGAACTCGCCGATCATGTTCTGCAGGGTCTCGTCCGCATCGTTGGCTTTGCGGGCAGCGTCCAGCGCCAGGTAGCGGGCGTCGGTCTGCAGGGCTGCGGCGGCTTTCTTAAACAGGTCGATAACGTCCATGATAATTCTCCTTTGATTGGAACAATTTATATAATAAAAATATTATACCACAAAATTACAAAAAACAGCGGCTCGCGCAGTTTTTTCACACAAGTTCGCCTTTGAGCACCGTTCCGCGGGAACCGGTCAGGTGTACCATGGCATAGCTGCCCACCAGAGAGGGCTCGGCGGTAAACTCCACTACCAGATTGTTGGTCAGGCGGCCGGAAAGAGTGCCTTCATCCCGCCCGGGGCCCTCTACCAGCACACGCTGAGTCTGGCCGGTCATGTCTGCCACCAGCTTGCGGGCGATCTCGTCCTGCACGCTGAGTAGCCGGGCCATGCGGTCGGTCTTCTCCTTGCGGGTAATGGGGTCCGGCATGGTGGCGGCCTTGGTACCGCTGCGCTTGGAATAGATGAAGGTGAACAGCTGCATGTAGCCCACCTTGCGGATCAGCTCCAGCGTGCCCTCAAAATCCTCCTCGGTCTCGCCGGGGAAGCCCACGATGATGTCGCTGGAGAAGGTGATGCCGGGGATCTTCTCCTTGGCATAATCCATCAGCTCCAGATACTGGGCTACGGTGTAATGACGGTTCATCTGGGCCAGAATCCGGTCGCTGCCGCTCTGCACCGGCAGATGCAGATGGTTGCAGATCTTGTCCTGCGCGGCGATGGTGTCGATCAGCTTGCGGCTGGCATCCTTGGGATGGCTGGTCATGAAGCGAATGTGATAATCGCCGGGCACAGTGCACAGCAGGTTCAAAAGATCGGAGAAGTCAATCTGCTCCTCCAGGCCCTTACCGTAGGAGTTCACGTTCTGCCCCAGCAGAGTGATCTCCTTGTAGCCCGCAGCCACCAGCTCCTTGAACTCGGCCAGAATGTCCGCGCTGCGGCGGCTGCGCTCCCGCCCGCGTACGTAAGGTACGATGCAGTAGGTGCAGAAGTTATCGCAGCCGTACATGATGGGCAGCCAGGCCCGGAAATTGGAATCCCGGCGAATGGGGGTCTCCTCCACCACCTCGGCCCGCTCGGTGGGTGTGAGCAGGATGCGCTTTTTGTTGCCGGCGATCTTCTCGCACAGCAGCTGGGGCAGGGTGTCGATGCCGTTCACACCAAACACGATGTCCACAAAGGGATAGCTTTCGCGGATTTTGTCCACAATACTCTGCTGCTGGGCCATGCAGCCGCACAGACCGATGATCAGGCCGGGCTTGTCCTTTTTCAGCCGCTTGAGCGCGCCCACGTTGCCGAAGACCCGCTGCTCCGCGTGCTCCCGCACCGCGCAGGTGTTGAAGAGGATCAGGTCCGCCTCCTCCACCGAGTCGCACATGCCGTAGCCGATGTCCGCCAGAACGCCCTTGATCTTCTCGCCGTCGTTCACGTTCTGCTGGCAGCCGAAGGAATGCACATAGGCCAGCGGGGGGCTGTCGTACCATTTGGCCACCAGCTCCGCCGCCTGTTTGTTATGTTCAAAATGAATGATCTCCAAAATTTGAGCTCCTTCTGAAAATAGCTTGGTTTCAATACACCGTTTTAGTATACAATACTTTTCCCTGTTTCACAAGCCCTTTGCGCCGGATATCCACGCCTCCCACAGTAAAATTGCAGACAGGCAAAAGCCCCGGCCGCCGAAAAGCATTTTTCAGCGGCCGGGGCTTGTTTTCTATCCTATTTTTCCGGTTATTCCGTCTGCCTCATCCGTTCCACCACCGGCTGCCCGGCACCGAAGTGCAGAGCCAGCCGCGGAACCAGCAGCCCCAGCACAACCAGCACCGGAACCGCCGCCAGAAGCGGCCAAATCACAAACCGGTAGCTGGTAAAGAACAGGCCATCCACCAGCGGCTTCACGCACAGCAGTGAAACGCCGACCCCAACGGCCAGACTGCACAGGACGGTGAACAACGCATAGCAGCTGCCCTCCAGCATGACCATCGTTTGAAGCTGCCGCCTGGTCATGCCGATGGCCTCCAGCATGGCAAATTCCCGGCGGCGGGTCACAATGCCCGTCAGGATGGAGTTGATGAAGTTCAGTACACCGATCAACCCGATCACCAGCGAGAGCGAGCCGCCCACCGCCACGAACAGGAACCGAATTCCAGAATACTCCTGGATATAGCCATCCCGGGAACGGTAATCCATCAGCGGGTCGATCTGCGTGGTGTAGAGGTTCAGGTATTGCTCCATGGCGTCCACCGACTCCGGCTCCACCTCAAAGGCATAGTTCATCTTGTTGGCGGTGTTGCACATTCCCGCATACACATCCGCTGTGGTGTAATAGACAAATTCGGAAAAGCTGGCCTGCGCTGTCTCGCAGTAATAGGCGGGGTTGATCACCGAGAGGATGGTGAAGGTATGCCGGGCGCCATCTGCATCGTACAGGGTAACCACATCGCCCGCTTTGTGGCGCTGGTTTGGCTCCAGCTTACCTTCGTCGTTCACCTGACCTGCAAACAGAATGTATTCACCGGTGGAAAGCTTCTGCAGGATCGTTTCCGGGTCGCGCTCCCCTTCCATCACCTGCAGATTGTTCAGAATGAAATCATCCGCTCCATAGATTACGGTGAGAGGATTCTTTCCCTCGTCCACCGCCTGGGGCCGGTTTTTTCCGTCATTCCGGCAGGGGTTCCCCGCTTCGTCCCAGATGGTATCCTCCGGCCACTGATACTCCTCCACCCAGGAATAGATGTCGCACCAGATCGCTCCGCCCTGCACAAAGCCCTCCTGCGCCTGCACATTGGCAATCAATGTATCGCTCACCGCATCCTCACCGTCCAGCGCCCGGAAGGAGTCAATTCCCCAATAGCGGGCATTTGCCACCACAAAATCCGTTTTGATAAAACGGGCCAGATATTTGTCCATGTCAAAGCTGCCCGTCAGCGTGAACACACTGTTCATGAGCACCAGCGAAAGACTCATGGAAAGAACCACCAGCACGGCGCGGCGCTTGTTGCGCCCCACATTGGACAGAGCCATCCGCCAGAGCTTCCCGCCGCCGGTGGAACGCTTTGCCTTTTTGGCAGCCTTGCCGTTTCCTTCGGTATACCGGACAGCCTCCACCGGAGAAACCTTTGCGGCAAGCCGGGCGGGCTTACGCATGCTTAGCAGCACGGTGATCACCGAAAAGGCCGCAGCCCCCAGAAAAACCGCCGGGTTCAGCGCCAGTTTGACCTCGTCCACCGTATTGAGCATCTGCAAAATGAGCGGTGTAAACGCGGTGCCCAGCAAAAAGCCCAGCACCAGCCCCACAGGGATTCCAAAGCCGCACAGCACCAGCGCCTGGCGGCGCAGAATCTGCCGGATCTGTTTTGCGGTGGTCCCGATGGTTTTCAGCAGCCCATAATAGCGGATGTCCTGCATGACGGAAATCTGAAAGATGTTATAGATAATCAGATATCCGGTGAGCATGATGAGCAGAAGAAGTCCTGCCACTGCGCCGATGCTGGTCCAGTCGGTAATGCCAGCCCCCACATAGGCCCAGTTTTCGTTCCACTCCACCTCTTCCGCAAGGCCCGCCTTTTCGGCCATGGCCCGCAGCTTACCGCTGATATTCATGCCATTGGAAAAGGTTACGTCACACTGAATCAATCCCACCTGGCTGCCGGTCTGCTCGCTTGCCTCGGCCAGTTCATCGGCATGCTCCGTGAGATAGGCTTCGCTCACGATACCAAAGCCCGTGTTCATGATATCACTGTAGCCGAACCAGCCCACCAGCGTGAACTGACGCTCAATCACCGGCTGGTCATAGCCCATCTTCAGCTGCAGCGTAATGGTCTGCCCTTCCTCGGGAGTGATACCCAGCAGCTCCAGGCTGCGCTCGTCCATGGCAATCTCGTTCGCTGCCTGGGGTGCACGGCCGCCGGTCAGCTGGCAGAACCGGCGCTCGTAGGCATCCGGCTGCTGATACCACAGCTCCAGATGACGCTTTAAGAACTCCGGATTTTCCACCTCATAGGCACAAATGATATTCCGGTCCAGAATGGCACCCGCCGGGGCCACCTGCTTGAGCTGTTCAAACTGCTCCTGGGTAAGGTCCTTGAAGGTGCCGTGGGCACTGCCTCCGGACTGGAGCATGGTGCTGTATTGAAAGGAAGCAATCAAATTGCCGCCAATGGAAAACACACTGGTGAACAGGATGGTGGTGAGTACAATTGCCAATATAGCAATCAGATTACGGCCCCGGTTTGCCCGGAAGCTTTTGTCCGCCAGGCGATACAAAGCCTTGCGGTTGTCGATCTTTAACACAGCCCATCACCGCCCTTCCCGGATGCGGCCATCCTCAATGCGCACAATCCGGTCCGCCAGCTGGGCAATCTCCTCGTTGTGGGTGATCATTACAATGGTCTGCCCGAATCGCTCGCTGGTCACCCGAAGCAGACTGAGCACATCCTGGCTGGTCTTGGAATCCAGATTGCCGGTGGGCTCATCCGCCAGCAGAATGGCGGGCTTCGTGGCCAGCGCCCGGGCAATGGCCACCCGCTGCTGCTGGCCGCCGGAAAGCTGGCTGGGCAGGCTTTGCAGCTTGTTTTCCAGCCCCAGTGTGGCGATGATCCGGCTCACGAAGGCCCGGTCCACCCGGTTGCCATCCAGTTCAATGGGCAGCACGATGTTCTCGTATACGTTCAGCACCGGCACAAGATTATAGCTTTGAAACACAAAGCCGATCTTGCGGCGGCGGAAGATGGTGAGCGCGTCCTTTTTCAGCTGGAAGATGTCCTTGCCTTCCACCAGTACCTTACCGCTGGTGGGTTCATCCAGCCCGCCCAGCATGTGCAGCAGGGTGGATTTTCCGCTGCCGCTGGTGCCCACGATGGCCACGAATTCCCCTTCCTCCACGGTCAGGTCCACCCCGTCCAGGGCGCGCACCTGGGTCTCGCCCTCGCCGTAGTATTTTTTCAGCGCTCTTGTTTCCAGAACGTTCATTCCCCCAAAACCTCCCAATAAAAATAGTCTGTGCAGCAAAGAATGCGCGAAGCACTTTTCTTTACAGCACAGACTATACCAAACAAAGCTTACCGCAGCCTTACGGGCAGCGGGACAAATCGAACAGTTCTGTCACATTTGCGCTTCCAGGGGCAGATACAGCGAAAACTCACTGCCCTTGCCCGGCTCCGATGCCAGCTTGATGTAACCGCCCTGCAGCGTGGCAATCTGCCTTGCCAGGGCCAGTCCTACTCCGACACCCGGGCTTTTTGGCGCGGCGCTGCCCCGGTAGAACCGCCGGAATACCGCCGCCTGCTCCGATTCCGGAATGCCGGGACCGTCGTCCCTCACAGTAACACGGCAGAACATGGCATACTGCTCACAGGCAACAGATACATGCCCGCCCGCCGGGGTGTACTTGATGGCGTTGTCCACCAGGTTGCCCACCGCCTCCTGAGTCCACTTACAGTCAAAGCAGGCCCGGGCACCAGTAGATGCAACCCTCAGTGAAACGCCCTTCTGTTCGGCCACGGGTCGGAAGGAATATTCCAGCGCCTGCAGCAGTGGTTCCAGCGATTGAACCTGGGCCACGGGCTGAACAACTCCACTTTCCAGGCGGGACAGCTTGACCAGCGCCTCGATTAAAAACCGGAGCTTTTCCGCCTCGGTGTTGATCTGAGCCAGCATAGGGCGGGCAGCTTCGGGCAGTGGCTGCTCATCCAGCAGCTGCCCATAGAGCAGAATGTTCGCCAACGGAGTCTTGGTCTGATGGGAGATATCGCCGATCAGGGACTTGATGCGTCCCCGGTCCTCCTCGATGGCCCTGCGGGAAAGCTGGCTGGAGTGCAGAAAGCGGCTCAGCTTTTCCTCCAGGCGGGAAAGCCGGGCTTCGCTGTAGTCGCCCTGTTCAAAGCTGCCTGCAATGGTCTGCTCCAGCATCTGTTCCAGGCGGCGCATGGTGCGCCGGGTGTACCAGCCATATACAGCAACACCAACACCTGCCGCCGTGACCACCAGCGCGCCCAATCCCAGCAACAGAGCCAGCTGCCCGGGAGTGATGCCGAAAAACCAGTCATTCATCGGCGTTCCCCTTCCAGGTATAGCCCACGCCGTAGACCGTTTGGATATAACGCGGGCGGCGCGGGTCTTCTTCCAGCTTGGCGCGCAGGCGGCGTACCGCTACCGACAGGGTGTTTTCGTCCACGAATTCACCGCCATCCCACACCTGATCCAGCAAGGTATCCCGGGGAACGATCTGCCCCCGGTTCTTCACCAACAGCTGCAGCAGGCGCTGTTCGGTGCGGCTGAGTGCCAGCTCAACACCCTGCCTTTCAAACCGGAGCCGGGCGAAGTCGAACCGGAAAGGGCCGACTTCCACCAGCTCCAGCCCGGCGGGTGTGCGGCGGCGCAGCGCCGCAGTGACCCTTGCCCGCAGCACCGCAAGACTGAAGGGCTTGGTGATATAATCGTCGCCACCTGCTTCCAGCGCCGCCACCTCGCTGTACTCGGTATCGTTGGCGGTGAGAAAAAGCACCGGCACCGGGTCCCGCCGGTCGCGCAGCTGGCGGCAAAGCTCCAGCCCGCTGCCGTCCGGCAGGCCCAGATCCAGAAGGATCAGGGAAAACGCCTGCACCTGCAATGCCTGCCGGGCCTCAGCCAACGAGGCACAGCGAACAAATTCATAGGGCTGCTGACTGAATGCCAGAGCAATTCCCTCGCTCAGCGCCGCATCGTCCTCCACCAACAGAATGGTTTCCATGGAATCCCTCTTTGCTTTCTTATTCAGTCACCCGGTCCCGTTCCAGGATGGGGCTCAGGTATTTGCCGGTGTAAGAGGCAGGTACCTTGGCTACCTCTTCCGGGGTGCCGGTGGCCACGATGGTGCCGCCCTCGTCACCGCCCTCGGGGCCCAGATCAATGATATAATCTGCCCGCTTGATAATATCCAGATTATGCTCGATGATGACCACGGTGTTGCCCGCGTCCACCAGACGATCCAGTACGGTGATGAGCTTGTGCACGTCCGCCACATGCAGGCCGGTGCTGGGCTCATCCAGCACGTATACGGTCTGGCCGGTCTCCCGCTTGGCCAGCTCCAGCGCCAGTTTTACGCGCTGAGCCTCGCCGCCGGAGAGAGTGGTCGCGCTCTGGCCCAGCTTGATATAGCCCAGGCCCACGTCCAGCAGGGTCTGCAGCTTGCGGTGAATGCGGGGAATGTTGGCAAAGAAGGTGCAGGCCTCCTCCACCGTCATGTCCAGCACATCGGCAATGCTCTTGTCCTTGTATTTTACCTCAAGGGTTTCCCGGTTGTAGCGGGCGCCCTTACACACCTCACAGGGCACGAAGATATCCGGCAAAAAGTGCATCTCGATCTGCACAATGCCGTCGCCCTCACAGGCTTCGCAGCGGCCGCCCTTCACGTTGAAGCTGAACCGGCCGGGGCCGTAGCCGCGCATCTTGGCATCCTGCGTCTGGGCAAACACGTTGCGGATGTCGGTGAACACGCCGGTGTAGGTGGCCGGGTTGGAACGGGGCGTGCGGCCGATGGGTGCCTGGTCGATGCCGATGACCTTATCCACGTTTTCCAGGCCCTTGATCTCCTTGTATTTGCCGGGGCGGCGCTTGGCGCCGTTCAGCTCCATGGCCAGGGCCTTATAGAAGATCTCGTTGATCAGGCTGGACTTACCGCTGCCGGATACACCGGTCACGCAGATCATCTTACCCAACGGGATATCCACGTTCACATTCTTCAGATTGTTCTCGGCCGCGCCCACGATACGCAACTTTTTGCCGTTACCCTTGCGGCGGGTAGCAGGCACTTCGATTCGTTTGCGGCCGGACAGATACGCGCCGGTGATGCTGCGGGGGGCTTTGCAGATATCCTCCACCGAACCCTCGGCCACAACCTCGCCGCCGTGTACGCCCGCGCCGGGACCAATGTCCACGATGTAGTCTGCCTGGCGCATGGTGTCTTCGTCGTGCTCCACCACCACCAGTGTGTTGCCCAGATCCCGCAGCCGTTTCAGGGTGGCGATCAGCTTGTCGTTGTCCCGCTGGTGTAGGCCGATGCTGGGCTCGTCCAGCACATAGAGTACACCGGTAAGGGCGCTGCCGATCTGGGTGGCCAGACGGATGCGCTGGCTCTCGCCGCCGGACAGGCCGGATGCACCCCGGGCAAGGGTCAGGTAATCCAGACCCACGCTCTGCAAGAAGCCCAGCCGCTCACGCACCTCTTTCAGGATGCCGTCGCCGATGCGGTGCTCCTGATCGGTCAGTTGGATGTCGTTGATGAAGTTCAGCTCCTGGCGCACGCTCATTTCGCACAGGTCGCTGATGTTCACCCCACCCACGGTGACCGCCAAGCTGGTGGGCTTGAGTCGCTTGCCATGGCAGTCCGGGCATTCCACCCCGTTCATCACGGTGGCGATCTCTTCCTTCATCCACTCGCTGCTGGTTTCCCGGAAACGGCGCTCCAGATTGTTCACGATGCCCTCAAATTCGTTCAGGTAACGGCCGGAACCGAACTCGTTTTCCCGGTGCATCTCGATGCGTTCGCCGCCGGTGCCGTAGAGAATGGCGTTCACCGCCTCGGCGCTCATCTCCCTGATGGGGGTATCCAACGTGAAACCGTATTTTTTGCCCAGGCCCTTGTAGTACATCTCGCTGATCGAGCCTTCGGCGTAGTACCAGCCGCTAGCCTTGATGGCTCCCTCCCGGATGGACAGGTCCTTGTTGGGGATAATCAGCTCCGGGTCCACTCGCATAAAGGTACCCAGACCGGTGCAGCGTTCGCAGGCGCCAAAGGGGTTGTTGAAGCTGAACATGCGGGGCTCCAACTCGTCGATGGAGATGCCGTGGTCCGGGCAGGCATAGCTCTGGCTGAACTGCATCTCCTCCCCGCCGCTCACGTCGATGGTCACCAGACCGCCGGTGAGGGCGATGGCCGTCTCCAGCGAGTCTGCCAGACGGCTCTGCACGGTGTCGTTAATGACCAGACGGTCCACCACGATCTCCACCGTGTGCTTTTTGTTCTTTTCCAGACTGATCTCTTCATCCAGGTCATAGAGGTTGCCGTCGATGCGCACGCGGGCATAGCCGCCCCGCCGGGCTGCCTCCAGCTCCTTCTGCTGGGTACCCTTGCGGCCCCGCACCACCGGAGCCAACACCTGGAACTTGGTACCCTTGGGCAGCGCCAGAATGGCGTCCACCATCTGATCCACCGTCTGCTGGCTGATCACCCGGCCGCAGATGGGGCAATGAGGCACGCCGATGCGGGCGTACAAAAGGCGCAGATAGTCGTAAATTTCCGTCACGGTACCCACGGTGGACCGGGGGTTCCGGTTGGTGGTTTTCTGGTCGATGGAGATGGCGGGCGAAAGGCCCTGAATGTCATCCACATCCGGCTTTTCCATCTGGCCCAGGAACTGGCGGGCGTAACTGGAAAGACTCTCCATATATCGGCGCTGGCCATCCGCATAAATGGTGTCGAAGGCCAGGCTGGACTTGCCGCTGCCGGACAGGCCGGTCATCACGATCAGCTTGTCCCGCGGGATGGTCAGATTTACATTTTTCAGGTTGTGCTCGCGGGCACCCTTGATGACGATCTTATCGTTATTCAATGCTCAGAACTTTCCTTTCCTCTTTTTCGGCTTTGCTTCGGAGGCGTCGTCGTTCGGATTCTCGCCCCGGCGCAGCTTTTCAATGCGGTCACGCAGGAAGGCCGCGTGCTCGAATTCCAGCAGCTTGGCCGCCTCCTTCATCTCGCGGGTCAGGCGGGTGATCAGCTGCTCCCGCTCCGCCTTGCTCATGCGGCGGGTACCAAGCTTCGCGTTCTCCTTGTGGTCGCTGATTTCAATGCTGTCACGGATGTTCTTCACGATGGTTTTCGGAGTGATACCGTGGGCCTCGTTGTAGGCCATCTGGATAGAGCGGCGGCGCTCGGTCTCGGTGATGGCCTTCTCCATGCTGGGAGTGACCTCATCCGCATACATGATTACGATGCCTTCTGCATTTCGGGCGGCACGGCCGATGGTCTGCACCAGACTGGTCTCGCTGCGCAAAAAGCCTTCCTTGTCCGCGTCCAGAATCGCCACCAGCGATACCTCCGGCAGGTCCAGGCCCTCGCGCAGCAGGTTGATGCCCACGATCACGTCGATGGTGCCAGTACGCAGGTCCTTGATCAGCTCCATCCGCTCGAAGGTATCCACCTCGTGGTGCATATATTTGACCTTGACCCCGTGCTCGGTGAGGAAGTCGGTCAGGTCCTCAGCCATCTTCTTGGTCAGGGTAGTCACCAGCACCCGCTCGTTCCGGGCGGTGCGCTGGTTGATCTCGCCCAGCAGATCCTCGATCTGGCCCTCCACCGGCTTCACAATAATCTGGGGGTCCAACAGGCCGGTGGGGCGGATCACCTGCTCGGCCACCCGCACGCTGTGCTCCCGCTCGTATTCGCCGGGCGTTGCGCTCACGAATACGATCTGGTTCAGCTTGCTTTCCACCTCCTCGAATTTGAGGGGGCGGTTATCGAAAGCGGAGGGCAGGCGGAAACCGAAGTCCACAAGGGTTTTCTTGCGGGCGTAGTCGCCGCCGTACATGGCCCTCAGCTGGGGCAGCATCACATGGCTCTCGTCCACAAACAGCAAAAAGTCCTTGGGAAAGTAATCCAGCAGCGTGGTGGGGGTGGAACCGGGCGCACGGCCGGAAAGCACCGCGGAATAGTTCTCGATGCCCTTGCACATGCCCACTTCCTGGAGCATCTCCATATCGTAGTTGGTGCGCTGGGCAATGCGCTGGGCCTCCAGCAGCTTGCCCTCCTCGGTGAACTTCTTCACCTGCCGGTCCATCTCTTCCCGGATGCTCACAAGGCCCGCCTGCATCTTTTCCGGGGAAACGATGTAGTGGCTGGCCGGGAAAATGGCCACGTGTTTGACCACGTTTTTCCGCTCGCCGGTGAGGGGGTTCATCTCGCTGATGCGGTCGATCTCGTCCCCGAAGAATTCCACCCGGATGGCCACGTCGTTCATGTAGGCCAGGTTGATCTCCACGGTGTCGCCCCGAACACGGAACTTGTTGCGCACGAAGTTGATGTCGTTGCGCTCGTATTGCAGCTTCACCAGCCGTTTGCACAGCTCGTCCCGGTCCATCTGCATGCCGGGGCGCAGGCTGATCACCATGCTCCGGTAGTCGATGGGGTCGCCCAGGCTGTAGATGCAGGACACACTGGCTACGATAATCACATCCCGCCGCTCGGACAAAGCCGCTGTGGCGGAATGGCGCAGCCGGTCGATTTCGTCATTGATGGCGCTGTCCTTTTCGATGTAGGTATCGGTGGACGGAATATAGGCCTCCGGCTGGTAGTAGTCGTAGTAGGAAACGAAATATTCCACCGCGTTCTCCGGGAAGAACTCCCGGAACTCGGTGCAAAGCTGGGCCGCCAGGGTCTTGTTATGGGCCAGCACCAGTGTGGGCCGGTTGACCTTGGCAATCACGTTGGCCATGGTAAAAGTCTTGCCGCTGCCGGTCACACCCAGCAGGGTCTGGGCCTTATCGCCGTTCAGGATGCCCTGGGCCAGTGTTTCAATGGCCTGGGGCTGGTCGCCCGTTGGCTGATAGGGTGCTACAAGTTTAAACTGATCCATTCGATCATCCTTTCTGTTCGCGGGTAGAACCGCGGGTTTTCTGCCGGCCGCCTCAGGTAAACAGGCTCTGGAACCGGTCGCTCTGCCGCAGGGAAATATACCCATCCGGCGCAACGATCACATGGTCCACCAGCTTCAGACCCAGTGTCCCCAGCTTCTGGCGGATCTGGCTGGTCAGATTCATATCTTCCCGGGAGGGCAGTGCAAAGCCTCTGGGGTGGTTATGGGCCAGCACCAGCTGGGTGGCCCCCAGGGTGATCATCCGGCTGCTGAGTACGTTCACAAACACCGACGAGGCGTTCACCGTGCCCTCAAAGCACTTTTCCACCTTGAGGATATGATTGCGGTCGTCCAGATACATGGCGTAGACCTGCTCCACCCGGGCACCGTAAAACAGCGACTCCATGTGTTCGCCGATTTCTTCCAGGCTTTTCACGGTGCGCACCGGACGGGTTTTGTGCTGGTGGTAGCGCCGGTCCACCGCCAGAAACAGGCGGATCAGCCGGGCGGTGGCAGGGCCCACACCCTCCACCTGAGTGAGCTCCTGCTCACTGGCCTCCAACACCCGGTCCAGCCCACCGAAATGATCCATCAGCGCGTGGGCAATCGGGTTCACATCCTTGCGCGGAATGGCATGAAACAGGATGTATTCCAGCACCTCATGATCGGAAAAGCCATCGAAGCCGGTCTCTTCAAACCGCTTACGCATCCGCTGGCGGTGGTTTGCGTGAATCTGCTGCTGCGCCATTCCGTGTTCCCCGTTCCCTTCAAAGTTACGCTTTACGCGCTATCCTTTATATTATATACTATTTACAGGTTATTGGAAAGAGAGGAACCTTTTGAATGAAACGCTTTACCGCGGGCACCAATGAGGAAGGCGTACGCCTTTCCCGTTTTGTGCAAAACGTTACTGTTAATCTGCCCAACAGCTTGCTGTACAAGAGCTTTCGGAACAAACGCATCAAGGTAAACGGCAAAAAAGCCGACGCGGATTACCGCATTCATGCCGGGGATGTGATGGAGCTTTATATCAACGACGAGTTCTTTTCCGCTGCTCCTGCGCCCAAGGCACCGGCCCGCCGTCAGCCGCCGGTTCAGGTGGTCTACGAGGACGAGAATCTGGCGGTGCTGTACAAGCCCGCTCACCTGCTCTGCCACTCGGACCGCACCGGCGACGCCAATCTGGTGGATGCCTTCACCGCTTATCTTACCCAGAAAGGCGAATATATTGCCGGGCAGGAGCATACCTTTGCCCCCGCGCTGTGCAACCGGCTGGACCGGGGCACCGAGGGTCTGGTGGTGGCCGCGAAGAATTATGCCGCGCTGCGGGACATGAACGAGATCATCCGCACCGATCTGGTGCGCAAGGAGTACCTTACCATCACTTTCGGCAAGCCGCCCAAGGGCCGACACACCGCCTGGCTGCGCCACAATGAATCCAACAACAAGGTGCAGGTGCGTGCCGACGCCGCCGAGGGCTTCAAAGAGATCATCACCGAGGTGACTCCGGAAAAGGTAATCGGTCCCTTCACCCTCTGTCGCATCGGGCTGGTGACCGGCCGCACCCATCAGATTCGCGCACATCTGGCGTTTCTGGGTGCACCGGTGCTGGGCGACATCAAATACGGCAACCGGAAGTGGAACGAGAAGGCCGGCCTAAAGACCCAGGCCCTGTGTGCAGTACAACTGACTTTCGGCCAGATCCCGGAGGAAAGCTCGCTGCATTACCTGAGCGGCAAGCAGATCCGTTTGGAGAAGCCTCAGATTCTGACCACCTTCAACGACCTGGCCAAGCTGGGGCCCCGGTGAATTCTTTCGGCAACCAGGCTGCATATTCTTGCATTTTGCCTGTTCCGGCCACTGTTTTCCCCTGTTTTGCAGAGAATAAGGCTGCTTGATATTTGCTTTTTGAAAAAGATTTTCACGCCCGTCACATTTAGTGTCGGGCTTTTTGTTGTTTCTCTTACCTTTAAGACATAAGAAAAAGAGCGAAACACGTTCGTAAAACGTGTTTCGCTCTTTTGTTTGAACCATCTTCCCCGGCATGCACGCATCAAAAGAGGCGCAGATCGCGGAAAGTAAATGATCAGAAGAAGCTCACCTGGCTGGTGTCCGGCAGACCGCCCAGAGCACCCACATTTTTCAGGTTCTCCATCACAGCGCTGGAAACACCGGTGGCCTGCTGAAGCTCCTCGATGGACAGGTATTCCTGCCCGTTAATGGTGGCCCGCTCCAGCGCAACCGCGGCGGACTCACCCACACCCTTCAGAGAGGCGAAGGGCAGACGGACCTTGTCATCTTCCACCACGTACTGGGTGGCCCGGCTCTTGCCCAGCTGAATGGGCAGGAACTCATAGCCGCGAGCCAGCATCTCGTTCACCAGCTGCAGCGAAACCTGGATATCTTCGTCCTTGGCTTTCCGCTCCTCCCGCAGGCGGGCGTTTACCTCTTTCAGATGCTGCTGTGCCACTTTCACGCCGCCCACCGCTGCTTCATAGTCGATGTCGTCGCCGCGGACGGTGAAGTAGGTGGCGTAAAATGCCTGGGGATGGTACACCTTGAACCACATCAGCCGGATGGCCGCAATCAGATAGGCCACGGCGTGAGCCTTGGGGAACATGTACTTGATCTTGCGGCAGGAATCCATGTACCAGTCCGGCACACCGCACTCCTTCATGGTCTCCTCCGCTCCCGGCGGGAAACCGCCCTTTGCCACCTTGCCCTTTCGGGTCAGCTCCATGATGTTAAAGGCCAGCTTGGGCTCCAGGCCCTTGTGCAACAGGTAGGTCATGATGCTGTCACGACAGCCGATCACGTCGGAAATGGTGCACACGCCGTCCTTGATCAGGTCCTGGGCGTTGCCGTTCCAAACGTCAGTGCCGTGGGAAAGGCCGGAAATCTGAATCAGGTCGCTGAAGTTCTTCGGCTGAGCTTCAATGAGCATCTGCCGCACGAAGGGAGTGCCCAGCTCCGGAATGCCGAAGGTGCCGGTCTGGCTGTCGATCTGCTCCGGGGTAACACCCAGCGCCTCTGTGGATACCAGCAGACTGATCACCTTGGTATCGTTCATGGGCACCTTTTCCATGGGGATGCCGGTCATGTTCTCCAGATACTTGTACATGGTGGGCACATCATGGCCCAGCTCGTCCAGCTTCAGCAAAGTATCGTGGAGGTATTTGAATTCGAAGTGGGTGGTAAGCACACCCTTTTCCTTATCGTCGGCGGGATGCTGGATGGGACAGAAGTCCTGAATCTCGTGCACATCCGGCACGACCACCATGCCGCCCGGGTGCTGGCCGGTGGTACGCTTCACGCCGGTGCAGCCCTGGGTGAGCCGGTTCTCCTCCGCACGGTTCACAATGCGGCCCCGCTCCTCCAGATATTTTTTCACATAGCCGTAGGCAGTCTTATCCTGCAGACCGGACACAGTGCCCGCCTTGAACACGAACTCCTTGCCGAACAGCTCCTCTGTGTACCGGTGCACGTAGCTCTGGTACTCACCGGAGAAGTTCAGGTCGATATCCGGCTCCTTGTCGCCGTCGAAGCCCAGGAAGGTCTCGAAGGGAATGTCGTGGCCGTCCACGATCAGAGGCGCGCCGCAGCAGGGGCAGTTTTTGTCCGGCAGGTCGAAGCCGTCGGCCACGCTGCCATCGGTGATAAACTCGCTGTACTGGCAGTTGGGGCACAGGTAATGGGGCGGCAAGCTGTTCACCTCGGAAATTCCCGAGAAATGGGCCACCGCAGAGGAGCCAACTGAACCACGGCTGCCCACCTGGTACCCATTTTGGTTTGAAAAGGCAACCAGCTTTACAGCAATTACATACAGAACCGCAAAGCCGTGGCCGCAAATGGAATCCAGTTCCCGCTGCAAACGAGCCCGCACCAGCTCCGGCAAGGGGTCGCCGTAATGCTTTTTGGCGGTGTTCCAGGTGGCATCGCGCAGCTGCTGCTCGGCGCCCTCGATGGAAGGCGGGAAGGTCCCCTTGGGAATGGCCCGCACTCCCCCGTCCACCATGTCGGCAATCTTGTTGGGGTTGGTCACCACGATTTCAAAGGCCTTTTCCTTGGGCAGATAGTTGAACTGATTGAGCATATCCTCAGTGGTGCGGTAGTACAGCGGCGCCTGATTGTCTGCGTCCTTGAAACCGTTGCCGGCCTGCAGCACCGCCCGGTAGACCGAGTCCTCCGGGTCCTGGAAATGAACGTCGCCGGTGGCCACCACCGGCTTGTTCAGCACCTCGCCCAGCTTGATAATCGTCCGGTTGAAGTCCTGGATCTTGTCCATGGAATCCACCAGATGCTCGCGCACCATGTATTCGTTATTCCCCAGAGGCTGGACCTCCAGAAAATCGTAATATTCCGCGATCTGACACAGCTTTTCAAAGCTCTGACCCTCCACAACAGCTCTGTAAAGCTCACCTGCTTCACAGGCCGAACCAATCAAAAGTCCGTCCCGATACTTGTTCAGAATGCTGCGCGGCACCCGAGGTTTCTTAAAGAAGTAGTTGGTATGGGCCTCGCTGACGATCTTGTACAGATTTTTCAGGCCCACCTGATTGCGCACCAGAATGATCAGGTGATAATACTTCTTTTTGATGACCTCTTTGTTGCCACCGCCCAGACCAATGTTGATATCCTCCAGACGCTCGATCTTCTTTTCCGCCAGATCCTCCAGCATCTTGCAGAAGATCTTGGCCAGGGCCATAGCGTCATCCACCGCCCGGTGATGGTTGAAGGGTTCAATCTCCAGATGGTCGTTGATGGTATCCAGCTTATAGTTACGCAGGCCCGGATACAGATTCTGGGCCATGGGCAGGGTATCGATGTAGGCGTTGTCCAGCTCGATACCCGCCCGCTTTGCGGCAATGTGCATAAAGCGCATGTCGAACTTGTGGGCGTTGTGGGCAATGAGCACCCGGCCCTTCGCAAATTCCGCAAACATGCGCACCGCCTCGTCCGGCGTGGGGGCGTCCGCCACCATACTGTCGTTGATGCCGGTGAGCTCCACGATCTTGGGTGGAATCGGTTTGCCTGGGTTCACGAAGGTACCGAAAGTCTCGGTGATCTGGCCGTTCTCCACCACCACCGCGCCAATCTCGGTAAGGAACTCGGTGTTGGGGTCCAGACCGGTGGTCTCGGTATCGTACACCACAAAGCTGCCGCTCATGGGACCGGTGGCCTCGCCGTACAGCACCGGGATCATATCATCCACAAAGTAGGCCTCAACGCCGTAAATAACCTTGAAGTCCGGATCGCTCTTGCGGATGGCATCCGCTGCCAGCATCGCTTCCGGGAATCCTTGTACCACGCCGTGGTCGGTGATGGCGATAGCCCGATGGCCCATGCGATGAGCAGTACGCACAATCTCGCCCGGGTCACAGAAGCCATCCATGCTGCTAAGCTTGGTATGCAGGTGCAGCTCTACCCGCTTCTGGGGAGCGTTATCCTCCCGCTTGCGGCGCTCCACCTGCAGCACATCATAGGGATAGACCACATAATCGTGCTCATATTTATCGTAGGTGCATTCGCCCTTCAGCACCAGGGTAGTGCCCTTTTTCAGCTCCTCCCACTTGCTGAAGTCCTCCCCTTCCCGGCTGCGGAGCTTCAGATTGATGGAGCCGGTGTAGTCGGTGATGGAAACGATGTAGCTCTTCTGGAAGTTGCCCTTGACCTCCACCGCGAACACGTCGCCCCAGATCATCACGCGGCCACCATCGCCGCCCAGATCTTTCAGCGGGGTCAGCTCGCCGGGCTTGAAGTTCTTGCCATGGAACAGCTTGACCGGCTTGTCGGTCAGGTCCAGGCCAGGGATCTTGATGGGCGGCAGGCCCTTCTTCTCCTCGAACTTCACGGTGGGCACCTTCTGCAGTACCTTCTTCTCCCATTCCTCCACTGTGGCAGTCTTACCGGTCTGGGCAAGCTCCACCTGAGGCAGGGTTCCGGTGCGCTGCTCGATGCGCTGAGCCAGCGCCTGGGGGAATTGAATTTCCTCCAGAATCTTTTTGCCCACCTTGATGTGCAGCCGGATGGTCTGGCCCTCAATATCAATAGCGGCATGGTCCAGAAAGCCGTTGACCGGATAATCCTCGTCCCGCAGTTCACCGATCAGCTTCTGGATACTCTCCGGCGTGATAGTCTCGTAGGGGAAACTGTTCTGGATCTCTACCTGAAAGCCATCGAACAAAGGGCTGAGCGAGGTGCACAGGCGGTCACACAGGCTCACCGGCAACGGCGCACCGCTGCGCAGGTGGATTCGGATCTTCCGGCTCAGGCGCAGCATCTCCACATGTTCCACCAGCACCCCCGCAAAGCAACGGGCAAAGGTTTCGTCCACCGTGAACTGGGGCCACAGTTGTGTTACCAAAGGTTTCAATGAGGTTGTCTCCTTTTTCTTACAAAGCAATGGCCTGCGGGCAGGAAAATCCCGCCCGCAGGCTCAACATGCATCACAGCTTATAGATCTCATCCACCAGCTGGCCCACAATGTCGCCCCGCAGCATCCGGATCTTTTCGCCCCGGATGAACAGCAGCGCCTCGTCCTTGCCGCCGGCAATGCCGATATCCGCCTCCCGGGCCTCACCGGGGCCGTTTACCACACAGCCCATCACGGCCACCTTGATGGGCTTTTTGTAGCCCTTCAAGCGCTTCTCCACCTCGTCGGCAATCTTGGCCACCTGAATGTTGGTGCGGCCGCAGGTGGGGCAGCTGATGATTTCCGGGCCGCCCACCGCATGACCGGCAGCACGCAGAATGTCGTAACCAGCCTGCACTTCCTTCTCCGGGTCATCGGTCAGGGAAACACGCAGGGTATCACCAATGCCCTCCAGCAGCAGGCCGCCAATACCCATACCGGATTTGATCAGCCCCATGCGGTAGGTACCGGCCTCGGTAACACCCACATGCAGCGGATAATCGCACTTCTCACTGAGCAGACGGTAGGCCTGCATCATGGTGGGCACATTGCTGGATTTAATGGAGATTACAATGTTGTTGAAATCGTGCTTTTCCAGCAGGGCCACATGATACATAGCGCTTTCCACCAGAGCCTCCGGCACCGGCGCACCATACTTGGCCAGAATCTCCTTTTCCAGGCTGCCCGCATTCACGCCGATGCGGATGGGGATATTCTTAGCATTGCAGGCCCGGGCCACCGCGCGCACATTTTCGTCCGCGCCGATGTTGCCGGGATTAATGCGAATCTTGTCCACGCCCGCGTCCACGCAAGCCAGCGCAATCTTGTAGTTGAAATGGATATCTGCCACAAAGGGCACATCCACTGCGTTTTTCACCGCTTCCACGATGCGTACGTCCTCCAGGCTGGGAACGCTGGCACGAAGGATCTGGCAACCGGCTTCTACCACCCGCTTTGCCTGGGCCACGTTGCCCGGGATATCCGCCACGGGCACGTTCAGCATAGTCTGAACCGCCACCGGATTGTGACCGCCGATCACCAGGTTGCCGATTTTCACTTCACGTTTGACCTTACGCATGATTGATTATCCTCCTGCTTTTAAAACAGACGAACGATATCGTTGAATGTGGCAAAAATCATAATCCCGAACAAGAAGCACATGCCTGCCGCATTCACCAGAATTTCGAATTTCTTGGGCACCGGCCGCCGGAAAATCCCCTCCAGCGCCAGGAAAACCAGCTTGCCGCCGTCCAGAGCGGGCACCGGCAGCAGGTTGAATACACCCAGGTTTACGGTGAGCAATGCCAGCATGGACAACACCTCGGCCACGCCCATGCTCGCTGCCTGCCCGATGGCGGATGCAATGCCCACCGGGCCGGAAAGCTCATTCACACTCACCCGGCCTACCACCAGGTCGATCAGTGAACGGAAGACCAGCCGAGCATAGAACAGGGTGTAATTGAAGGCCTGCGACACCACGGTTTTCACATTCTTTTCCAGGGCGTAGACCTTGAAGCCGATGTTCATGATAACGGAATCGCCGTTTTCCACCAGCTCAAAGCCCACGTTATCCAGCTGAATGATCTCACCATTCCGCTTCACAGTCAGGCCTGCGCTTTGATCCGGGGTACGCTGCAGTTCATACAGCACATCGTTCATTACAAAGCAGTGATGACCGTTCACCGCCAGGATCTCGTCGCCCACCTGCAGGCCCGCAGCCTGCACCGGAGAGCCTTCTTCCACAAAACCTACCGTTTTGCTGGCACCGGGATCGCCGAACGCCAGCATAAGCAGAAGCACCAGAAAGCCCAGGATCAGGTTCATTACCGCACCGGCCGCCACCACAATGATCCGCTTCCAGACCTTTACCTGGGGGAAGGGCAGGCCTTTGGGCTGCTCCTCCACCGGGTCAAGCTCCTTCAGCGCATCGCCGGTCTCCGGCTCCTCCAGCTCCTCATCCTCCCCTTCCATGCTCACATAGCCGCCGATGGGCAATGCACGCACGCTGTAACGGGTGCCGCCCCGCACCGTGGTGAACAGAGCAGGCCCCATGCCGATGGAAAATTCATTCACCTGAATCCCGGCCTTTTTGGCGCAGACAAAGTGCCCCAGCTCGTGGATCATAACCACCAGGCCAAAGATCAGCACCGATATAATGAGGGTAAGGATTGTTGCCATGTGTGAATAATCTCTCTTTCTTTTTAAATGTGGCTCAGCACAAACTGCCGGGCCATGCGGTCGCATTCATACACATCGGCCAGCGTATAGCTTCCGCCGAAGGAATCACTGTCCACCACAGCCTCCACCAGACGGCCAATGTCCAAAAAGCCGATTTTATCCTCCAGGAACAGCCGGACGGCCTCCTCGTTGGCCCCGTTGGCCGCGCAAGGACCAAGACCGCCCTTGGCAATGGCCTTTTTGCAGGCTGCCAGGCAGCGGAAGGTCTCCTCGTCCGCCACATCGAAGGTGATGGACTTGAGTTGGGTGAAATCCAGCTCGGGTGCACAACCCGGGAACCGGTCCGGCCAGGTGAGCGCATACTGAATGGGAATACGCATATCCGGCACGCCCAGCTGAGCCAGGATGGAGTTATCGCTGAACTGCACCATGGAGTGAATGATACTCTGACGCTGTACCACAACCTGAATCTTCTCCGGCGGCAGACCGAACAGCCAGACTGCCTCGATCAGCTCCAGACCCTTGTTCATCAGGGTGGCGGAGTCGATGGTAATCTTTGCGCCCATATTCCAGTTGGGGTGTTTGAGGGCGTCCGCCCGGGTTTTGCCTGCCAGCTCTTCCTTCTTCATCCCGAAGAAGGGGCCACCGGAGGCAGTGAGTAAAATCTTGGTGAGTGTCTTGGCAGAATGGGCATCCTGCAGGCACTGGAAGATGGCGGAGTGCTCGCTGTCCACCGGGAGCAGCCTGGTGCCATGCTTGGCAGCAGCTTCGGTGACCAGATGACCGCCGGTGACCAGGCTTTCCTTGTTGGCCAGGGCCACATCATGCCCGTTTTCCAGCGCAGCCAGGGTTGCCCCCAGGCCTGCAATGCCCACCACTGCGTTGAGCACAACATCCGGACCTTCCATTTTAGCCAGCTCCACAATGCCCTCCGCGCCGCGCAAAAGCTTGGGTGCGCCGGCTACACCGCCCAGGCGGGCCGCCAGCTGGTCGCAGGCATCCGGATTTGCAACCGCCACATAGGCCGGGTGGAACTCTTCGATCTGCTTGAGCAGCAGGTCCACATTGGAATTCGCCGCCAGAGCATACACCTCATAGCCCTGGGCACGAGCCACATCCAGGCTCTGGGTACCGATGGAACCGGTGGAGCCCAGCAAAGTAAGTTTTTTAGCCATTTTCTGTTCCTCGTTACTTCAAAAACGTTGTGGTAAGCCAGACCAGCAGAGCAGCGGCCGGCGCAATAAAGGTGACGCTGTCAAACCGGTCCATGATGCCGCCATGGCCCGGGAAGATGGTGCCGTAGTCCTTAATGGCACACTGGCGCTTCACCGCACTGGCGAACAGATCGCCCAGAATGCCCAGCAGCGAGCAGGCCATACCAAGGATAAACACCACCATATAGCTGACCGCGCTGGCAGACATGCGCTCCAACAGCAGGCAAGCCTTGCCCCCTGCCAGATGGACCGAAAGTGCCTGAGCAGCCAGGGTACACAGCACACCCAGCGCGCCGGAACCCAGCACACCGCCGATGGCACCCTCAATGGTCTTGTGGGGGCTGACCACCGGGGCCAGCTTGTGCTTGCCAAAGTAGCGGCCGGCAAAATAGGCTGCGCTGTCACCGCCCCAGGCAAAGCACAAAATCATCATGATCAGGTAAATGGACTCGAACTGGTTGTTCAGGTGGTTCTTGATGAACACAATGGAGTAAAAGCAGGCAATCATCAGCCCGCTGAACACCACCATACCCCCCAGCTTTGCGGCACTCAGGGTCTGGTTGTGCCACAGCAGGCACACCGCCAGATACACCGCCAGCAGATAGCTGCCGGGAACCAGCAACGCCTTTACCGCTGGTACGTGGGAGAACATTACCAGAAAAGTATACGGGACAAATGCGATAAAAATGTGTGATTCTTTTTCGCCCAATGCGAACGCTTTGTAAATTTCGTGAACGGCAATGATGGCGATCAGAGCGACCACGGTTTCAAACACCAGGGTGTTGAACATCAGCATGACCACGGCCAGCACGCAAAGGCCCACCGCGGCAGTTATGATCCTTGTTTTCACAACAGGCTTTTCCTTTCTTTCCGCAATGCTCAAATCCCGCCAAAGCGACGGCTGCGCCGGTTGAACTCCTCGATTGCCAGATCAAGATCGGCGCGGGTAAAGTCCGGCCAAAGGACGTCCATCTCCACCAGCTCCGAGTAGGCGGCCTGCCACAACATGAAATTGGACAGGCGCTTCTCTCCGCTGGGCCGCAGGATGAAATCCGGGTCCTTCTGACCACAGGTATACATATGGGCGCTCATCAGGTCTTCGGTGATCTCCTCGGGCCGAAGCTCACCGTTCTTCACCTTTTCCGCCAGGATGCGTGTCGCACGCACAATTTCCTGCCGGCCACCATAGTTCACCGCAATATTCAGCGTCATACCGGTATTGTTCGCAGTTTTGGTCTCGATTTCGTTCATCAGCTTCTGGTGCTTGGGCTCCAGCGCGCTGCGATCACCCAGAAAAACGACCCGATTGTTTTCCTTTTCGTAATCGAAGGCCTTGATAAGGTATTCCCCGAACAGCTTCATGATCGCCCCCACCTCTTCATAGGGGCGCTTCCAGTTTTCGGTGGAAAAGGCGTAAAAGGTGACCGACTCCACCCCAATGGAATTGCAGTAACGGGTAATATCCTGAAAAACCTCTGCCCCTTTTTTATGGCCGGCAGTCCGGGGAAGGCCCCGCTTTTTGGCCCAACGGCCATTCCCATCCATAATGATACCGATGCTGAGCCCTTTTGCAAAATTTTCCGGTTGTGGCATAAGCGCAAATCTCTCCTGTTACAAAGTGGTGCCGCGCGCAAAGCTCGCACGCGGCACATAATATTTGTTGCCCGGGGATCAGATCTCCATGATCTCCTTGTTCTTGGCCTCGCAGTCCTTGTCGATCTGCTTGACGAACTTATCGGTGATCTTCTGCATCTCTTCTTCCAGATTCTTCTGGTCGTCCTCGGTAATTTCGCTGTTCTTTTTCAGGGTCTTGAACTTATCCATGGCCTCACGACGCACATTGCGCACTGCAACCTTGGTCTCCTCGCCCAGCTTCTGCACGTCCTTGGTGAGCTGACGGCGGCGCTCCTCAGTGGGAGCGGGGAACACCAGACGGATCACACGGCCGTCGTTGGTGGGATTGATGCCGATATCGCTGACCAGCAGCGCATGCTCAATGGGGTGAATCAGAGAGGTATCCCAGGGAGTGATGGTCAGAATGCGCGCTTCCGCCACAGCCACCGCGGCTACCTGATTGATGGGGGTGGGAGTGCCGTAATAGTCCACTGCCACACGGTCCAGAATCGCGGGATTGGCGCGGCCGGCACGGATGGCAGCCAGCTCTTTGCCCAGGTGGTGAATGGCGCCGTTCATCTTGTCTTCATAGGGCTTGGTGTAAGTGCTCATGTGTTATACTCCTTTTCTTCGGCCCGGGGCCGAATCCTTTGCTCTTTGATTTTCCGGCGGCAATATGCGGCCGGTTTTCAGCGCAGCTTCTCTCAAGAACTACGCTGTTACTCCTCCACAACCAGGGTGCCGATGGTTTCGCCGCGCACCGCTCTTGCGATATTGTCCGGGTCCTTCAGGTCGAACACCAGAATCGGGAGCTTGTTCTCCCGGCAGAGGGTGGCCGCAGTACCGTCCATTACGGCCAGGTTCTTTTCCAGCACCTCAGTGAAGGTAAGCTGGTCGTACTTCACGGCATCCGCATATTTTTTCGGGTCCTTGTCGTACACGCCGTCCACCATGGTGGCCTTGAACATTACGTCGCAGCCCGTTTCAATGGCACGCAGCGCACTGGCAGTATCCGTGGAGAAGAGCGGGTTGCCGGTGCCGCCGCCGAACAGAACCACGTTGCCGGCCTCCATGCTCTCCACTGCGCTGTCACGGGTGAACACAGAAGCCACCTGAGGCATGACGATCGAGGTCTGGACCTGCGCGGGAACACCCAGCTGCCGGAGCTGATCCGCCACTGCAAGGCAATTCATCACGGTTGCGAGCATGCCGATCTTATCGGCGCAGGTGCGCTCCATGCTGCCGCTGGAACGGCCGCGCCAGAAGTTACCACCGCCCACAACCAGGCCGATCTGTACGCCCAGATCATATGCCTGCTTGATGCCGCGGCAGATGGCCTCCATGGTGGGTTCATCGAACCCGGTGCCCTTGCTGCCCGCCAGTGCCTCCCCGCTGACCTTCAATAAAATACGCTTGTATTTTGTATCCAAAACCAATACACCGCCTGATCCATATTATATTTGTTCCTATTTTACAATAAAACATATTTCTTGTAAACAATAAACAAAAAATAATGCCGGGGAAAACCTTCCCCGGCGTAACACTTTTATCTGCTTTCCTGTTCCTCATCCGTGATCTTGCGGGCCTGCCATACACCCAGCTCCGCCAGAACGCGGCTTCGCTGCACAGACTCCTGCCAGCCGCGCCCGTCGCTTCGCAGCACCGGTTCAGCAGCTGCGCCGGTCAGCGTCTCTGCCTGGGCAAGCGGGATCAAAACACAGGCTTTTGTTCCCTGCTGCGAGCTGTTCAGCTCCAGCGTCCAGCCCATTGCTTCTGCATACATATGCGCCAGATAAAGGCCCAGCCCCGCACCGGCAGCCACGCCTTCCCCCATGGGATCATACTGCCCCACAAAGGCCTCGAACAGATGCTCCTTCACCCAGTCGGGCAGGCCCGGGCCCTGATCTTCCACCGTGAGGACCAGCGATGTTTCCCCCGGCTGAAGCGACACCTTCACCACCTGACCCCGTTCGCTGCACAGCACCGCATTGGTCACCAGATGCAACAGGATCTTATCGGCCCAGTCGCTGTCTGCCGGAAGAAAGAGCGGCTTTTCCAGGCCGCATTCCCATTCCAGAGAGACACCATAAAGCTTAGCGCCATTGGCCAGCAGCGCCATCGCTTCCCCGTACTGACTTTTCAGGTCCAGAGACTCCATGCGCGGCACCAGCGTACCCCGCTCCGCCTGCAAAAGGTCCTGCAGGTTTTCCGCCACACGGCTGAGCCGCAGGGTACTTTGATCAATGTTTTCAAACACCCAGCCCAGCTGACCGCAGACCTGGGGCGACTCCTTGTCCATGGCCTGCCGCAAAAGCCCGCTGGAAGCCCGGATTGCAGACAATGCCTGATAAATTTCGTGAGAGAGGCCGGAGCACAGCGCTCCCCTCTGCTTTTCTTCATACAGTTGTTGTTCCAGGCTCTTGTTCATAACCGTCGTTCAAACCTTCCTGCAAGGATTCCGCCCAGACACGATCTGCCAGCCATCCAAGAAACGGCTTCATTTTTTGATAGGGAGCAGGGATCTTCCCCTCTTTTTTCAGCTGCAGGATCACCCGATGAATCCCGCTTTCCACCGCTTTTACCGCCACACCATGATAGCGTGCCACATCCGGCAGTACGCTTTTCATCTGGGGCACCTGCCCGCAGCCGATCAGTCGCAGCCACTCCTGCAGGCAGCCACCCAGGTACCAATATCCTTCCATCGTATCGGAAACACCCAGCGCGCGCAGCTGCCGGTGAATGATTTTATCCATCGGTGTGACCTGAGGCAAACGGCGCGCCGGTGAAAACATCGCCAGCGCAGACAGCAGATCGTCCGGATCGTATGGCTCTATCATATAATAATCCACACAGTTTGACAAGTGACCCTGTTCCACCAGCTCGATGTAGCGGGCCGGGCCGGTCAGGATCACGCGCAGGCGCTGGTCGGTACATTCCTGCTCCATCTGCCGCAGAAAGCGCACGGTGTCCATATCCTGCAGATAGCAACCCAGCAGAACAAGGTCCACCTGCGGGCCGCTTTTCAAAAAGCGCAGGGCACTGCGCCCGGTCTGAAAGGAATTCACGACCTGATAACCGTTCATATTCAGCAGGCAGTTCAGGGTTTGCAGCATAATGGGGTCGGCATAAACCAACACGATGTTTTTCACTGCCTCCCGCACCTGTTCTCGATTGCCTTTTTCCACGTAAAACTTCCCACCATTTATCTTTTTCCTGCCCAATGCAGCACTGTGCAGTGCCTTCGGCCGCTTGGGCGTATCATTGCCTAATATAATAGTAGCGAAATATGTCATACCGTGCAACAGGTTTTATTCTTCGTTTTACTTCGCCTGGCGCTGCAGCTGCCGGCATGATATAATAGAACCATTCTGAGCAAGAAAAGTGACCGAAACCGGCATGCTTTTCTGCATCATCCACCCCGCAATACAAGTGAGTATTATAATATGAATAAAATCATCGAAATTACCGATTTGAATTTTCCTGAACTGGATGTGTACGCCCGGCTGACCGAAGCCCAGCTGAGAACCCGGATGGAGACCGAACGCGGCGTTTTCATCGCCGAAAGCCCGAAGGTGATTGATCTGGCCTTAAATGCAGGCTGTGCTCCCCTTTCCTTTTTGATGGAAAGGCGACATCTGCAGGGCCAGGGTGCCCCGCTGATGGAGCGCTGCCCCGGGATACCGGTTTACACCGCTGACCGGGATGTACTGGCCAGCCTTACCGGCTATGCTCTCACCCGGGGAATTCTGTGCGCCATGCAGCGCCCCGAACCCCAGAAGGCCGAAGCGCTTCTCGGTGGTTCGCGGCGGATTGCTGTACTGGAAGGCATTGTGGACTCCACCAATATGGGCGCGATTTTCCGCTCGGCTGCCGCCCTTGGCATGGATGCAGTCCTGCTCACCCCCACCTGCTGCGACCCGCTGTGCCGCCGGGCGGTACGGGTCAGCATGGGCACCATCTTTCAAGTACCCTGGGCGCGTATTGGAGACTGCCCTGCCGATTGGCCCGAGGCGGGCATGGAACTGCTGCACCGGCATGGTTTTGCCACAGCAGCGATGGCGCTGGATGAGCGGGCGATCTCCATCGATGACCCACGGCTGCAGCAGGAAGAAAAGCTGGCTGTTTTGCTGGGCACCGAAGGTGACGGGCTGAGTCATCAGACCATTGCCCGTTGTGATTACACTGTAATGATTCCCATGGAACACGGAGTGGACTCGCTGAATGTTGCCGCCGCCAGTGCTGTAGCATTCTGGCAGCTGCGTCTTCGCCGAAGTTGATTTCTTCGGCCAGAGCATTTTCAAACAGCTTCTTTGCGTTTGAACTGCTCTGGCCGGAAAATCAAAAACGTGCTCGATTTTTTACTTTTGGGTATTGACTTTTCAAAAAAATGGAGTAAAATATGAAAAGTAATCTTCATACGGGCCTGTAGCTCAGTTGGGAGAGCGCTGCGTTCGCATCGCAGAGGTCAAGGGTTCGAATCCCTCCAGGTCCACCAGAAAAGGTCGTGAAATCGTTGATTTCACGACCTTTTTTCAACTAATAAGCGATATCTTCGGGTCTGTGTTCGTTACCTATTTATCATCCACTATGATTTTTTTGCATTTCTCACAGCGGTATGCGGTGACCCTGTAGCCACTCAATTTTGCCACGAGACCGCCCTCATCATTCAGACGGTGGCGATGCGATTCGCTCTGCCACCATAATGCCCCACGACTGCACACTTTGCCCTGTATCATTTCTGCTCCGCAAAATGGACAATTCATTACAATACCGCTCCCTTCCAAATTCGTATGAATCAGTTTCAGTATAGCATACTGCTACATGATTTGCCACAGAAGGCAAGGGCATCACACCCACTGCTGCTCAATCTCCGAAATGCTTTGGCCTCTATAGTGTTTCGATGTTCCAACAGTAAACACCGCAGTTTCGGCTGCGGTGTTTTTTATTTCGTTTAAGGCCCGCTCTTTGCCGAAGAGCGGGCCTTTTTCAGAAACATAAGGAACATTAACTTTTTCGCCCTTACAGCGGTTCTGTACGGAAGCGTTTTTCCTTAAGGCGAGTGATGAGCTCACGGAATTTTTCCTGTTCCTGCACCATACACACAAAATAATACGTGGTTTGAAAATCCCGATCCTCAATGGGAATCACCACCTTATTCACAGCCTGCGTCCGGTGAGAAAAGGCATCTGTAACAAAGCACGGAAACGCCCCCAGCCCTGCAAGGTCCCCAAAGGCATCCCATTCGTTCATGAAAAGGAAATGCGCCTCGGGCAGCTTTTCCCGGCAAACCTGCGCCCAAAAGCCGATCTCAGAATAGAGCAGAAGGTTCTGGTTAGCCAGGTCGCTCGCATGAATAACCGGCAGCATTGCCAGAGAGTGCCCCGCGGGCACCAGCAGACTGAGATGCTCCTTCCGGTAAGGGAAGCAAAACAGCGCATCGTCCTCGGGCGGCTTCTGGTGGGTAACCACAATCTGATATTCCCCTTTGTGAAGTCCCTCCAGCAGCGCCTCATCCGTATCCCTCAACTCCGCAGAAACGGTGATTTCACCATATAGTTCCCGCAGCAGTGGCCTCAGATCCTGAATGGGAACCGGCGCACAGGCCCCTAGGCTGATGCTTTGCCGGGAGCGTTCGGCCAGCCTTACCCGCTCGGCCAGCTCCTCTGCTGCAGAAAGAACCTTTCGGGCCTGCTCCACAGCAATCCATCCTGTTTCATTCAGCACAATGCGGTTTTTCTGCCGGACAAAAAGCTTCCCCTGCAATTCTTCTTCCAGTGTCTGCATGGTCCGGCTCAGAGAAGGCTGCGAAAGGTGTAACGCCTCCGCCGCCTTAGAGAGCGTACCGTATTCCGCAAAGGCCACCAGCTGCCGCAGTTGCTCCAATTCCATCCATAACACTCCCCTTTTTCTCCATTATAACAAAGTGTGCCATCCGCAGCAATCCAGTATTCGTTTAGCGAATACTGCTATGTGAAACCAATTCTGTACTTTGATATCCTCTGCCGGTACAATAGGTTTCAGAACCATCAACTATGTTAAATCCAAATGGAGTGTGTGAAAATGGATTATGTAACCTTGAACAACGGTGTAAAAATGCCTTTAGAGGGATTTGGCGTTTTCCAGGTACCAGACCCGATTCAGTGCGAGCAGGCAGTGCTGGATGCCATTGCCACCGGCTACCGCCTCATTGACACGGCGGCGGCCTATATGAACGAGAAAGCCGTGGGTGCCGCCATCGCCAAGTGCGGCGTTCCCCGTGAGGAGCTGTTCATTACCACCAAACTGTGGGTTCAGGATGCAAGTTATGAGGCGGCAAAAAAAGCCATTCAGACTTCTCTAGACAATCTGGGTCTGGATTATCTGGATCTGTATCTGATCCACCAGCCGGTGGGCGATTACATCGGTGCTTGGCGTGCAATGGAGGAGGCCTACCGGGAAGGCCGCCTGCGGGCCATCGGCGTAAGCAATTTCAACGCTGCCCGATTGCTGGACTTCTGCGAATCCGTAACCGTAAAGCCTGCTGTGGACCAGGTTGAGATTCATCCCTTCTTCCATCAGAAAGAAGCCATGAAGGTCATGACGGACTATGGGGTGATTCCCGAAGCATGGGGCCCCTTTGCAGAAGGACAATTCGGGCTTTTCACGAATCCTGTATTGACCGAAATCGGCCGTTCCCACGGCAAAACTGCTGCTCAGGTAGCGCTGCGCTGGAACATTCAGCGAGGTGTTGTGGTCATCCCGAAAACCGTACACAAAAATCGCATGGAGCAAAATTTTGATATCTGGGATTTTGCCTTAACCCCCGAAGAGATGGAACGAATTGACGCTTTGGACACCGGACGCAGTAGCATTGTGGACCATAACAGTCCAGCGTTCATCCGGATGCTTCACAATCTGAAAATTCACGAATGAGCCAAACGGCAGACACAGCATCTCATTTTTATCCTGGATACCCTGCAGATCACAAAAAGGAGCCGAAGCAAACGCTTCGGCTCCTTTTTGTACTTCTTATGGAACGATCCGCTTTTCCATTTCGAATTGTCTTGCCACCTCTTTGAAGCCGAGCCGGCCGAACAATTCCAGAATCGCCCGTTCCCCTGCATCAATATTTTTCGCTGTGACTGAACCATAGCGCATAAGCAGGTTTCGTAGAATCGCTTCCAGATCCTCAATGCTTTGGCACCCCATCTGGATGATCCTCCCATCTGCCTTTGCATAAACACAATATGCGGGCGCCACTTCTCTTTTTACAAGTGCTACTCCATATAGTTCCGGATTATGCCGGATAACATCATCCGAATGTTCATAGGAAGGAAGCGGATAGTAGCCGCCGGTTTCTCTCTGAAAAGGGAATGGTTCATAATTTGTGAATTCCACAGGCCGCGAAGCCGAAGAGGTCGGACAGGAATCATCCGCTCGCAGAACAACAAACTCCCTGCAAATCGAAAAGCCGACCTTCTGATACAGCGCAATTGCCTTTTCATTTTGCTGCAGCACCTCCAAACAGCAGGCCTCCACGCCCTGGCGTCTGGCCTCCTGCTCTGCAAATGAGAAAAGGTTTGTAAAGACCTTTTTTCCTCGATGCTCCGGAATAACACCTGCAGCCACATCAAACAGCACGGTTTTTCCCCGGTAAATGCCCCGGGAATGAAGGAGCGCCCCCACCATCTGCTCTCCCTGGAACGCAGCGAAGGACAACTTCTCATCCACTCTGCTTGCTTTGCAAATTCCGGCAAGTGCAGACTCATTCAGCCGGACTGGAAGATAGTAATCCGAAAAAGCCAGATTCAGGCATTCCGCCAGTTCGGCAAGCGGCAGCCCTTCAATCGGTTCGTATCGGTACATTTCTTTTCCTCCCGTTTGTATCACAGGCAGCTTTTCGGCTGCAGCTGCATGGAAAACCAGCGCTCATCCTTGATTACATTTTTGCTGCAGGTGCCCCGGCAATCCTCTTTTCGACTGTAGGAAATACCGGCATCGGTCAGCGACTGCAGAATCCCCACCGAAGCGCTGTTGTCCGAAGAGCCGGAGCCGGTGCCACCGAAAATGGGATTGGTGGATGCCCAGCCGAACACATTCAGATTGGTGGTATCCGTCAGCGGCAGAACGCCGTTGTTCTCCAGAAGGACCATGCCCTCCTCACCGACCTCTTTGATTACCGCCTTGCTGTTTGCAATCGACTCGTCGCTCACCTGAGCTCGGGTGTTCATGATGGGCGAAAGATTGTTATAAAGCGGACCAAAGCACATAATGTTGGCGATAATGGCCACGGCCAGAACCCAGGCAAGTCCCGCGCTCCAGCGCACCACGTGACGTGTTCCCCTTTTTTACCAGAAAATGGACAGCCACCATAACAATGATGGCCACTGCCAACAGGCCGATGATGGTGTAGATATAGCCGCTGAGCATGTTTACGTAGGTCTGCACATCGGTTGTGCTGACGCCCATTGATGTGAAGATTGGTGTCAGCAGATCAATCAGCAGTTGAATCATTCAAATTGCCTCCGTTTTTGTTTTTTCGCTGTTGCTTCTGCAGCGTGCTGCCGCTGTTTACAGGAATGCACCGTTGCAGACCTGGATCACCTGGCCCTTGACGTGACGTCCCATTTTGCTGGCCAGGAACAGGCAGGCATAGGCCTGGTCTATGGGGTCACACTCCGGGCCGGGGAAATACACAAAATGCCCGCTGTGCTCCAGCATCTTTGCACCGCCGGGCTGCTCCCCGGCCTTGTTGGCGATGTGGGCCGGTGTCACTGTGGCGCCGGGAGCCACCGCATTGCAGCGGATGTTGGTGTCGATGAGCCGCATAGCCACATTCTTGGTCAGTGTGTTCAGCGCGCCCTTGGTGGAGGTATAGGTAGCTCCACAGAAGGGCCGCTCGCCGTTCACGGAGGAGATATTGATGATGACACCATCGTTTTTAGGCATAAAGATTTTCAGAGCCTCGCGGATATAGCGCATGGGACCGCCCAGGTTCGTGTTCATCACCAGCAGCATCCAGTCATCATCGGTCTCGTCAATCATCTTCTGTTCACCGATTCCCGCGTTGTTGATGAGGATATCCACATCCCCAAACTCGCGCAGAGCGGTCTCAAACACCCGCTGTGTATCCTCGGTGGAGCAGACATCCGCCACTACACCCACTGCGCGGCCGCCTTTGGCGCGAATGCCCTGCACCACCTCATCCAGCTTTTCCTGCCCTCTGGCCGTAAGCACTACGGCAGCGCCTTCCTCGGCAAACAACTCTGCCATGGTCTGACCCATGCCATAACTGGCGCCGGTAATGATGGCTACCTTTCCTTTCAACATTTCCTTTTCCAATACAACAACCTCCTTTGTTGGTCCTGATCTCTGGCTTCATTATAAAGCGGCAGAAATGCTATATCAAATACTTATATTTGATGCATTTTCATAATTGAAAATTATAGAATTTTCAATTATACTGGAACCAGGAGGTGGTGAACATGGAGCTTCGCGTGCTGCAATATTTTTTGGCGGTAGCCCGGGAACAGAATATTTCCTCGGCTGCAGAATCGCTGCATCTTTCTCAGCCTACCCTTTCCACCCAATTAAAGGCGCTGGAAAACGAGCTGGGCAAGCAGCTGCTGATTCGGGGAACCAAGGGCTCCCGCAAGGTGCTGCTGACTGAGGAGGGCATGCTTTTGCGCAAACGGGCGGAGGAAATTCTGGAGCTGGTTCGAATGACGGAAAGCGAGATTTCCCTGTCCAACGAGGTGGTTGCCGGGGACGTATACATCGGCACCGGTGAATCAGACCTGATCCGCATCTTCGCAAGAGCCGCCAAACACATTCAAGAAAAACATCCGGATATCCACTACCACATTCTCAGCGGAAATGCCTCTTTCGTACAGGAACATCTGGACCGGGGGCTGATCGATTTCGGCGTTGTTTACAGCCCTGTGGATACCAGTATCTACAACACCATCAAGATCCCCGTTCACGATACCTGGGGCGTTTTGATGCGCCGGGATTCCCCACTGGCACAAAAGAATGCTGTGCAACCTCAGGACCTGCTGGATAAGCCGCTGATTCTTTCCGCCCAGAAAGCCGACGCCTGGCCCATGTCCAACTGGTTCGGGCATGATATCACAAAGCTGAACGTAGTGGCTACCTACAATCTGGTATTTAATGCCTCTCTGCTGGTGGAGGAAGGGCTTGGCTATGCGGTTTGCTTCGACAAGCTGATCAATGTGAGCGGAGACAGCAATCTATGTTTCCGCCCCCTTTCTCCCATGATTGAAGCAAAAGCCTCCATCATCTGGAAACGCTATCAGGTTCTGTCCAAGGCTGCCGAATGCTTTTTGAATGAACTGAAGCAGGAGATGGGCCTGTCCACCGAAATATAAGAAAAACGCCTGTGTCCGGCAGAAAGCTGCCGCAACACAGGCATTTTTGTTTGTTCTGTAAGTGCTCAACCGAAATAGGAGGCAATCTCCTGCATGCGGGCCATCTGATCCACCTGGAAGGGGCACCGGCTGTTGCAATGCCCGCACTGAACACAGTCCCCCGCACCCCGTTCCAGGCCGTGGTAATGCTCCACGGCCATGGAATCTCCATTTCGGGCCAGATCGTAATACTTGTTTACCAGCCCCACATCAATTCCCACCGGGCAGGGCTTGCAGTGGTTGCAGTAAACGCATTTGCCCACCGCATCCGCCGGGCTGAAAGAGCCGATCACAGAGTAGTCCCGCTCCGGCTCCGAGGCGCAGAAAAAGCCCAGCAGATGCTCGGCCTGCTCCACGCTGCTCATACCCGGCAGCACCGTAATGACCCCGGGCCGGTCCAGTGCGTACTGCATGCACTGGTACTGGGTCAGCGCCTGACCAAAGGGCGAGAGCGAAGCGTCCAGCAGCTGACCGCCGGAGAAGGGCTTCATCACTGCGATGCCGATGCCTTCCGCCTCACAGCGCCGGTAGATAGCCGTGCGCTCCTCCACCGAGCCTTTGGCATACTCGCCCTTCTGGTAATCATAGCCCGGATTGACCGAGAACATCAGCATATCCACCAGCGCCTCGTCCAGCACCCGCTGAATGGTAGACGGGGTATGGGAGGAAAGGCCAATGTGCCGTACCACACCCTGCTGTTTCAATTGCAGCAGGTAGGCATAGGCCCCATTGTCCTGGTATTCCTGCCAGTCGGACAGCTCGTCGATACAATGGATGAAGCCATAGTCGATGTAGTCCGTATGCAGTCGGGTCAGCTGCCAGTCGATGCTGCGCTTGATGGCTTCCTCATCGGTGGTCCATCCATAGGTGCCGGTGTGATAATCGGCACCAAAATGCACCTGATACATCACGTTTTTGCGCACGTCGGCAAGGGCCGCGCCAAAGTATGGGAAGGTTTTCCCCTCCGCCGTTGCCAGATCGAAATAATTCACGCCACCCTCATAGGCCCGGCGGATTGTGGCGACTGCATCCGCCTCATTCGCCTGGGCAATATAGGAGGTACCGAACCCCAGCGTGCTGATTCGATCACCCGTTCGTTTGTTGATTCTGTATTCCATTCGCTGCCCTCTCCTTCGTCGCTGCAGGCGGCCACACTTCGGCCACCCCGTCCGGCTCTGCCTGATGGCTCAGGCGAGGCTGTTGTACTGGTCGTCGTTCACCGGCTCCAGCCATTCGTTAGAAGCTCCCGGTGCGGGGATCTCAATGGCAATGTGGGTGAACCATTCATCCGCCGCGGCGCCGTGCCAGTGCTTGACCTCCGGTGCAATATAGACCACATCGCCCGGATGCAGCTTGCGGGCAGGCTGCTCCCATTCCTGATACCAGCCCTCGCCATCGGTACAGAGCAGGATCTGCCCTCCCTTGTGATGAATGTGCCAGTTGTTGCGGCAGCGAGGCTCGAAGGTCACGTTGCACACGTTCACGCCCTCGGCATTCAGCGGATTCAGATAGCTGTTGCCGATGAAATACTGCGCATAGGCAGTGTTGGGCTGGCCGAGGCCGAACAGAGAATCCGAGGGATCAGCCTTCTCCTCAGCATAGATTTCCCGCACCATGGGGAAAACCGCCCAGGCGTTGGGCCAACCCACGTAAAAGGCGATGTGGGTAATGATCTCCACCATTTCGGTTTTGGTCACGCCATGATTTTTTGCATTCTGGATATGATATTTCAGGGAATTGTCGGTGATGCCCTTGGATACCAGTGCCACCACGGTGATCATAGAACGATCCCGCAGCGACAGCTTATCCTCCCGGGACCATACCTCGCCGAACAGCACATCGTCGTTGAGCTGGGCAAATTTGGGCGCAAGGTCGCCCAGTCCGTTTCTTCCTGCCGTTTGTTTGATCATTGATCACTTGCCTCCTGTTCCTGCTTGTGTTTTTCGAATCTCGTGGCGCAGATAATCCAGACGCTGGAGCTGCCGCTCCTTGAAGTGGATCTCGTCCAGGGCCGCGGCCCGCTTTTTTTCCAGCATACGAAGGCGCTCGGCTCCGGTGGCCTCGCCCTCCAGCAGCAGCCGCATGTAAGTCTCCACTTCCTCTGTGCAAAAGCCGATATCGTGCAGGGTCATGATAACACTCAGACGTTCCAGATCGGAATCGTCGTACTGCCAGGCACCCATCACCTTTTTGACCGCTCCGCACAATCCCCAACTCTCGTATTCCCGCAGAATATTCATGGGAATCTGATATCGCTCGCTTGCCTCCTGAATGGTCATACGCCGCCCTCCAAAAAACAAAATGTAGATGCCCTGGCCGGACATCTACATTGTAAATCGCTTTCAGATCACTGTCTAATACTTATTTTGAAGTTTCAGAAATAGCAAAAAGGCATTTTTTAATATGGTCCAGCAGTGCAGCCACCGCAGGCGGAAAGGTCTCGGTCTTTTTCCAGGCCAGAACCGTACTGGATTCCAGCGCCGGTGACAGGGGCAGAAAGCGCAGTCCCTCATAGCTGCAGCGGAGCCGGATGGTCAGAAACGCTCCCATCCCCTCTCGGGCCAGAAGGGTCATGTTGTAGGGCAGGTTGCCGGTGGCCGCCACCTGCATCTGCTGGGCATAGGGGCCCATCCAATGCTCCAGCTCTTTTTGAATCATCTCACGGCGGGTAAAGATCAGGGGCACCTGCGCAAGATCCCCTGCAGTGACACACTCCTTTTGCGCCAATGGAGAATCCTCCGGCACATGTACGCCCCATTGCTCCTTCACCGGCAGGCGAATGAAGTCGTATTTGCTGATGTCCACCGGTTCCAGCAGCAGGGCCAGATCCAGCATGCCGTCTTCGATCCGCTCCTTGGTGTTGTCGGCGTTGCCACTGTACAGCTGATAAGTCACCTGAGGATGAAGCGCCTGGAAAGAGGCCAGCCACCCGGCCAGAAGATGCATGCCCTCCAGATCGCCGCTGCCGATGGAGATTACGCCTCGCAGCTCCGGCTCCCGGCGGAATTCCTGCACAGTTTTGTCCGCCAGATCCACCAGCTCCTGTGCCCGGCGGCGCAGCAGCATGCCATCGTTGGTCAGAATAATCCGGTGGCGGCTGCGCTGGAACAGCTTAACCCCCAGCTCCTCCTCCAGCTGCATCAGCTGACGGGAAAGGGTGGGCTGCGTCAAATGAAGCAGCGCCGCCGCTTTTGTAATGTTTTCCTCCCGAGCCACGGCCAGGAAGTATTTGAGCACTCGAAGATCCATGATTTTGCCCCCTCCTCTTTTCAACATCCTATCACGGAACCGCCGGGCAGACAAGGGCAGCTTCCTTTGCCGCAGGGTTTTACATTTTGTGCAAAGCAGGTTACAATAGGTCCATAAAACAGCGAAAACGCAAAATTTCCCCGGAAAGGATTATTGTGCTATGACCAGAATACTTTTTGTGTGCTTAGGCAACATCTGCCGCAGCCCCATGGCCGAATATGTGATGCGGGACCTGGTGCGCCAGGCCGGGCTGGAGGACCAAATTCAAGTGGCCTCCGCCGCCACCAGCCGGGAGGAACTGGGCAACCCGGTGTATCCCCCCGCCCGCCGCAAGCTGGCGGAGCACGGCATTGCCTGCGAGGGCCATGCCGCCCGTCAGATGACTGCCGCAGACTATGACCGGTTCGACCTGCTGATCGGTATGGATCAGAACAACCTGCGGAATATGAACCGCATCTGCGGCGGTGATCCGCAGCATAAGCTGCGCATGCTGATGGATTACACCGACCGCCCGGGCGAGGTGGCAGACCCTTGGTACACCGGCGATTTTGAGCGCACCTGGCAGGATGTGCTGGCCGGCTGCCAGGGCTTGCTGGCGCAGCTGGAGAGCAGGGACTGAATTGCCCCGCTTGACAGCACTTTCCTCCGGTGTTATAGTAAATAGCGAAATTTGAATAGTTTTGGAATTCTGGGGGGACTCTTCGGAGTTGAGAAGGTAAAACCTGACCCCACGAACCTGATCTGGTTCATACCAGCGTAGGGAAGCAATTCTGAAGCCCCGGTTCTGCCCGCCTGTTTCAGTGCGAGCACCGAGACCTTGCAGTAAAAGGGATGCTTTTCCAGGTGAAAGGCATCCCTTTTTCTTTTATATTTCTTGCAAAGGAAGGAATCATTGCTATGGAAAACAACACCTGCTGCGGATGCAGCCGGCCGGACCTGCCCTGGGCGGGCCGCGGCACCAATCTGGATATCTCCGGCTGCCGTTTCTCGCTCTACCCCATGGACTCGAACTTTGTGCCCATCATTTTGGGTGCACTGGAAAAGACCGACACCTCGGCGGTGTGGAGCCAGTCGGACGCACTTTCTACCGTTTACCGTGGACGCCTGCCCTACGTGGTGGACGCGGTGGAGGGCCTGTTCGTAAACGCATGGCAGCCCACCGTTCATATGGCACTGGAGGGCCAGTTCTCCAAGGGCTGCCCCGGTGACACCGACGGCGACAGCCTGCTCACCCGGGAAGGCCCCGGCCCCAATGCCCAGACCATCGCCGGCGCCCACTTCCCGGTGCTGTGCAAACTGGCACTGTATCCCATGGGCGTGAGCGACTACATCGACCGCATTGCCGAGGTCTGGCACATGGCAGAAGATGCCGGTCTGAATCCCACCAGCGTTCATTATGCCACCCGCATCAACGGCGATGTACAGGCAGTGTTTGACTATCTGCATGCGGTCTGCCGCCACATGGAGCAAACGGTTCCCCATTACATTCTGCATTTCACCCTCTCGGTGAACAGCCCCACGGCGGAATGATTCCTCACTATTCAAAAACAGCAATTAAGGAGTTAGAACAACCAATGAAACAGAAAGAATCAAGCTATTCCTGGAAACTGCAGGACATTATTTTTGTGGCCATGCTGTGCGTGGTGTTCGGCGTGGTATATCTGGCAGGCGTTTACCTGATCTCGCCTCTGACCGCCATCTTTGCTCCTCTGGGCGTTTCGCTGCTGGGCACCGAGATGATTTTCGGTATCTGGTTTATGGCTGCCACCCTGGCCGCCTACATTCTGCAGAAGCCCGGCGCAGCCATCATCGCCGAGGTGCTTGCTTCCCTGATCGAGGTGCTGCTGGGCAACATGTACGGCCCCATGGTAATCGTGGCAGGCATTGTGCAGGGCGCGGGCGCTGAGCTGGTGTTTGCCGCCTGGCGCTACAAGCGGTTCGACCGCACCACCATGTATCTTGCCTCTGTGGGCTGCACCATCACCGGCTTTTTGTGGAGTTTCGTGCGCTCCAACTACCTGGCCATTGCACCCCAGCTGCTGGTGGTATATTTTGTGGTACGCCTGATCAGCTCCTTTATCTTCTCCGGCGTGCTGTGCAAGCTGATGGGCGACAGTCTGGCCCGCACCGGTCTGCTGAAGAGCTATGCCCTGGGCCGGGCCATGCGGGATGAGTAAGCCGGTGCTCAGCTGCCGGGACCTGACCTTCCGCTATCAGAAGGAGGATGTGTTCCGGCAGCTCTCCTTTGCCATTCAGCCCGGGGAGGCTGTGCTTCTGATGGGGCCTTCCGGCTGCGGCAAAAGCAGTCTGGCCTACTGCCTGGCCGGGCTTTACCCTGCCTACGCGGGAACTCTGAGCGGCGAAATTCTTCTTGAGGGTAAGCCTCTGGAGGATTACCCGCTGGCCCAGCGAGCCCGGGGTGTGTCCATCCTGTTCCAGAACCCCGACGATCAGTTCTGCATGGACCGGGTGGATCACGAAATCCTGTTTGCGCTGGAAAACATCAACTATCCGGGCGATCTGCGTGCCCGCACCCGGGAGCTGCTGGCACTGGTGGGTCTGGAGGATGTGGAGCATCATCTGATTCACACCCTGTCCGGCGGAATGAAACAGAAGCTGGCGCTAGCCACCGCCCTTGCCACCGAGGCAAAGCTGCTCATTCTGGACGAGCCCTTTGCCAATCTGGACCCCGGCTCCTGCGCTGATCTCTCGATGAAGCTGGCCCAGCTGAACCGGCAAGGGCTCTCCCTCTTTGTTGTGGACCACCGGCCGGATTACTGGCTGCCGTTTTTAAGCCGCATTCTGCTGATGGACAAAACCGGCAACCTTTTGCCGGAAAGCGTTTTTCCAGAGGAGCTGCAGGCCCACCGGGAGCTGTTCCGGGAACGCGGCCTGTTTGTGGACGACAGCTGGCTGGAGGGTCAGTCTCCCGCACCTCTGCCCCAGCCGGAGGAATCCATGGTGCAGGCAAAAGACCTGCGGCTGCTGCAGGGCAAAACCACGGTGGCCGAGCATCTGAGTTTTGACTTTCCCCGAGGCGGAATCACCGCGCTGGTGGGGCGAAACGGCAGCGGCAAAACCACCCTGCTCACCTGCCTTGCCGGGGCCGGACGCTGCAAGGGCAGCCTGAAAGTAAACGGCGCTGCGGGGCTGGTGTTCCAGAATCCCCGGTTCCAGTTTTTGAGCCTGACCGTGGAGGATGAGGTTTTGACCACCCTGCGGGCACTGGAGCCCAAAGCAGAGGAGCAAGCCCTGCGCCAGAAGGCCCGGGCACTGCTGGAGGAATTTGACCTGCTGGCCTGGCGCAAGCACTCCCCCTATGAACTGAGTCAGGGGCAGCAGCGGCGGCTGGCTTTGCTGGCCATGCTGGCGGGCAACCGGCCGCTTCTTTTGCTGGACGAGCCCACCTATGCACAGGACGAGCGAGCCACTCAATTCATCATGGAGCTGCTGCGCCGCCGCATTGATCAGGGTCTCACCGCCGTGATTGCCACCCACGATCTGGCGCTGGCCCGCTGCTTTGCCAACCGGATCTATTTGCTGGAGGACGGCCGCATGCAGCTGCTCAGCCCGGAACAGCTGGACCAATATGCCGAGGAAAGGAGCCATGCCTCATGCGCGCTTTGAATCCCGCCTACAAGCTGCTCACCCTGATCATTGCTTCGCTGATGCTCTCGGTCACCTACAACACCCGACTGGATCTGGTGGTGGCAGGCTGCTGCCTGGTGGTAACTCTGTGCACCCCGCGGGTGGACCGGAAATTTCTGTTCATCTCGCTCACACCGTTCCTCATCGCTGCCTTCGGCATGTTCATGACCGGCCTGCTGTTCCCCAGTCAGGCGGCTGCACAGGGGGTGGAGACCGCTGTATTCGGCCAGCGGGTCATTTACGCCAGCTCGCTGAAAAGTGCCTGCCAGCTGGCCGCCCGGGTGCTGGCCTTCGGCGGCCTGGGCATGCTGTTCGCGTTTACCACCGAACCAATGGAGCTGATCATGAGCCTGATGCAGCAGTTCCATCTGCCCCCGAAATTTGCCTATGGCATTCTGGCTGCCTATCATTTCTTCCCGGTGGTGCGCAGCGAGTTCGGCACCGTGGGCGTGGCACTGCGGGTTCGCGGTGTAAAGGCAACGCCCTTTTCGCCAAAACGAATCCTCCCCATGCTGGTTCACGCACTGGAACGTTCCCAAAGTCTTGCCATGGCTATGGAGTCCCGAGGGTTCCAGAACGATGCGCCCCGGGCTGTGGCCTTTCGGGTACGGTTCGGCTGGGCGGATATCGCCTTTCTGATCGGTTTGCCCGCTGCACTTCTGGTCGGGCTCTGGCTTTTATAACCACAGGAGCAATGCAATGAATCATACAAAACAAGAGGAGCTGGCCCAGCTGCAGGCCCGCTACCCAAACTTTTCCCCTTTTGTGCTGCTGAAGCTGAGCATGATCCGCTACGGGGCAGTGCTCACCCCCGCCGCGCTGGAGAAAATTCAAGGTTCCATCTACGCCTTTTCCAGCGACAATGCCTTTGATATCCGTTTTTCCGGCCGCAAGGCCTGCACTGCCGTGCCCGGACCGATTCTGCTGCGGGACGGCACCTTCGTTTACATCAACTACGGCGACCCTTATGAGGACCCCTATCAGATTGACTGGGAGGGCGGGCTGTTTTTGCTGAAGGAGGGCAACACGCTGATCGATGTGATCGACTTTGTGCCCCGGCCCGAATTTTACGGCAAAATCACCAGCCTCGGCACTCCCATGGCTGCAGTGGCAGACGTACGCGGCCAGAAGCTGATTCTGAACGCCTTCCAGCGCTGCCGCTTCTGGGAGGGCGGCCACCAATGTGGCTTCTGTGCCTTTTTCACCGGCGGACAGAGCCGGGGTGAGGTAAACTGCCAGGATGTACGGGAAACCATTCAGGAGGCGCTCAAGGAGCCGGGTCGTTTTTCCGAGATCAGCCTGTCTGGTGGATCGGATTTTTCCGGCGAACCGCCCTTTTCCTGTGAGGTGGACCGGTACATCCGGGTTCTGCAGGCCATCGGGGAAAACTTCACCGGCCGCTTCCCCTGCCAGCTGATGGCACCCGCCTACCCCAAACAGCAGTTGGAACGCATCTGGCGCGAGACCGGCATCACCTCCTATGCGCCCAACATCGAGGTCTGGGGCAAGGCTCTGTTTCAGGAGCTCTGCCCCGGCAAAGAGCAATGGGTCGGCTATGAGGAATGGATTCGCCGCACGCTGGATGCGGTGGAGGTATTTGGCCGCGGCAAGGTGTGCACTCAGGTGGTGGCCGGTGTGGAGCTGGCCGCAAAGAACGGCTTTTCCGATGTGGAGGCCGCACTGGAATCCAATTTTGAAGCCTGTGAGTTTTTCGCCAGCCACGGAGTGAACTTTTTGTGCACCATCTGGCGTCCGCACCGGGCCACCCGGCTGGGCTACCGGCCCATGCCGCCGCTGGAATACTACGTGCGGCTGGCCGAAGGGCTGCACAGCATCCGTAAAGCGCATGGGCTTTACAACACAAACGACGACTATAAGCACTGTGGGAACCACCCGGACAGTGAACTGGAAAGGGGTGACTGAGGATGGAACTGCCTATTTTTGTCCCGATGCCGCCTGAAACAGCTGCTCTTCTGCCCGTTTGGAATAAAGCCGTGGTGCAGGCGCAGGATCTGGAGGGTTCGCTGCCATTTTCCTGTCCTGTGGTGACCAGCCTGAATGGCTCCACACTCTTACTGGGCCTTACCCAGGAGCGGACCGCCGCCGGACGCGCACTGGTACGGGCACTCTGGTTCGATCAGCCGGTGAGTTTGTGGCTGCCCGATGAATCAGACTGGGTTCAGCTGACTGCCCGGGCCTGGAAGTGCCACATCACCGGTCCGGTATTCCGGGAGCTTCTGGAGCAGGCACGCCACCGGGACCCAGCCGCTGACCTTGCCGTCGTATGGGAGCTGCTGCCCACAGCGCAAAGGCCCTGTTCCCAGCCGCCTCAGCCGGTGGACTGCCCCCTTTTGCGAGAGGGAGAAATTCATCTGGAACTGCTGCAGCCTGCGGGAGTTGATGAACAGTAATACAAAAAGACAGGCGCTCTGCCCGGTGCATCTGCCCGGGTGGAGCGCCTGTTTTTTGACTGAGGCAGCCGTTTGCCTCCGGCTTTTTGCAGGGGACAGAAATCGGCTACTTTTTGTTTCGTTTCCGACTGCGGAAAAAGGCGCAAATCCCTGCGCCGCTCACGCCGCTTCCATGCGATATCGCAGCGGTGTTTTCCGTCTCTTTTTTTACCGCCTTAATGGTGATGCTGCAAAGAGCAATTTCCTGCCCGCCTTCCGCAGCAACGGTGACCGTAGTGCTTCCCTCTTTCAAGGGTTTCACGATTGCTTTCGTTCCATCCACCGGGTCCTGGGTGATCTGTACAACACCATCGGGAGTGCTGCTCCATGTTATCTTTTTGTTTGCAGCAGGTGAGTCCAGAGAAGCTTGAATCTCGGCAGCACCGCTTTGTTCCAGACGCAGGCTGTTCTGCTTGACTACACACGCAAACAGGGACTTGGGTGGAGGCAGGTTTTTCTGCCAGCCACCGCTCCCGCAGAGTGGCAGGATCGGGAAACCCTGTGGAACGCTGTGGAGGAAACCGAAACCGCAAAGGACAGTCGCCTCGCCCGTGAATTTGTGGCGGCACTGCCCATAGAGTTGAGCCGGGAGGAACAAATCCAGCTCCTGCAAGATTTTATCAAGGAACAGTTTGTTGCAGACGGAATGTGCGCCGATGCTGCCATCCATGACCCGTATCCTCCCGGACACAATCCCCATGCTCATATCCTGCTGACGGTGCGCCCGCTGGATGAAAAGGGAAAATGGCAGTACAAGCCCGAGAAAGAATATCTCTGTGTCAAAGACGGCGAGGAACGGGGCTTTACTGCCGCTGAGTTCAAGCAGGCACAGGCCGATGGATGGGAGAAACAGTACCAGTATAAGGTAGACAAAAAGAAGGTGTATATGCCCCCTTCCGCAGCGCAGGCGCAGGGCTATGAACGGGTGTCCAAGTACCCCAAAAGCACCAAATATGGCAGGCAGAATCCCATCACGGAACGATGGAATAGTGCTGAACAGCTTGTCCTGTGGCGGGCTGCATGGGCAAATGTGGCAAACCGCCATCTGGAGCGCACCGGACATGAGGAACGCATCGACCACCGCAGCCATGCCTAGCGTGGGCTGCTGGAGCAGCCTACGCTCCATGAGGGTGTGGTTGCCAGAGCCATGGAGAAAAAAGGTATTATCTCTGACCGATGTGAACTGAACCGGCAGATCAAGGCGGACAATGCCCTGCTTCGGGAGCTGAGAGGACAGGTTAAAAAGCTGGCGCAAACAGTCAAAAATACCCTCCCGGCGCTTGCCGAGGCCATGGAAAATCTGCGAAAAAATTTGCTTCTGTTCTGCTATCAGCTGGGGTATCTCCGCAAGGGCAAGGAACGCCTGAACACTTCGCTGAATACGCTGCGCCCTGCCCTCACACAGTACAATCAGCTGGCAAAGGACATCCGAGATAAGACGAAGGAGCGCCGCAGCCTGCTTACCGAGAAAAAGGCGCTCTCTGCTGTCCATGTATTCCGACACCGGGAGCTGGCCGCAAAAATTGCGGCACTGACAGAGGATTTGGAAGAATTGCGTTCTGAGAAAAATCTGCTTCTGGCGTCGCTGGCATATACCGAGGAAGATGCCGCCGATAAGTTTCCTAAAGACATTGCAGCCATGGAGCAGAGTCTGAAACGGTTGGAAGAACAGGAGCAGAAATATTCTGCCGAGCTGGACGCTGCCCTGAACGAGTATGCCGGGCTTCGGGAGCAGGCCCAGGGCTTCGACCCGGTGCAGCTCTACAAAACAAAACAGGCCATCCGCCCCGGCAAGGAGCAGGAAGCGGAGAACCGGGCACAGCAGGTTTACGGCGAAAAGTACAGCCCGCTTTTGATGTTTGACAGCAAAAAGGCGGTTTCCCGTATGCTGCATGAGGATATGGAGCGGCAGGCAGTACGGAGAATGATGCGACAGGCGCATAAGGAGCAGCAGACTTTTCAAAAGAAAAAGAGTGAACAGGAACGGTAACCCACCGTTCCTGTTCACTACAAACCTTAACGGGATTTCCCCATAACATTTGATTTGTCTTGATAATTATTTACATCCCATCATTCAATAAAACCAAAGTATATCGCAGCAGCTGCGGCAAGAGCGATTCGATACCAGCCAAAAATTCTGAAATTATGTTTTTTGATGAACGACATAAGGAAACGAATAGATATTATCGATACCAAAAACGCAACCAACATTCCGGTAAGTAGTACAGCACACTCAATAGCTGTAAAATATCAACGAAAAGGCCGCAAGAATATTGCCGCTATGGAGCAAATCTTGAAGCGGATAAAAAGAATGAAGTGACTGCGATCACTCACACTTGACATTATATAGATATTGTGATAATATTATAAATTGGAATAAGTGGTGGAGTCTGTCATAGAGAGCTTTTTGCATCTCTATTTATTCCAAAATGTTTTTAATCAAAAATTAGTTGCTGATATTTGATTAAGCACAGAAGGCAGAACTTCTCACAGAAGGGTCTGCCTTCTTTTTTTGCCAATGATTTGAGGAGGGAAATTGTGGATTTTTCTTTTAGTGCATTTCTTGAAGGGGTCTCATCAAGTCCGATCTTATGCATCACAGTATTATTTACATTGGGCGTGATTTTTGTAAACGGTTGGACCGATGCGCCCAACGCTATCGCAACATGCATCACGACTCGATGTATGCGTGTGCGCAGCGCCATTTTGATGAGTGCGGTATTTAATTTTCTTGGCGTCTTAATTATGACTCAGATCAACAGCTCGGTAGCCTCCACCATAAGCAACATGGTTGACTTTGGCGGTGATACGCACAGCGCTCTCGTTGCCTTGTGTGCCGCCCTGCTTTCCATTGTGGTGTATAGCGTAGGTGCTTCCCGTTTAGGAATTCCCACCAGCGAGAGTCACAGTCTGATTGCCGGCTTGACCGGAGCGGCTCTGGCCATTCAAAACGGAACTGACGGGATCAATATGGATGAGTGGTCCAAGGTGCTCTACGGTTTGGTACTGAGCCTTGTGCTGGGTTTTGCTATCGGCTGGATCATGTGCAAACTGGTTACGCTGATATGCAGTTCTAAGGATCGCCGAACGACCAATCGTTTTTTTGGAGCAGCGCAAATTTTCGGTGCTGCAGCTATGAGTTTTATGCACGGTGCACAGGATGGTCAAAAGTTTATCGGCGTTTTGTTTTTAGGGATCGCTTTTTCAAATGGCCAGAGTAGTGTTACTGGAATGACCATCCCGGTCTGGCTAATGCTGCTGTGCAGTATCATCATGGCTCTTGGGACAAGCGTAGGCGGAGAGAAAATCATCAAATCTGTGGGTATGGACATGGTAAAACTGGAAAAATATCAGGGATTCTCTGCCGATCTTGCCGCAGCGTTCTGCCTGTTGCTCTCCAGTCTGTTTGGCATTCCGGTTTCAACCACCCATACAAAAACCAGCGCGATCATGGGCGTTGGTGCTGTAAAAAGGCTTTCCGCCATCAATCTTGGTGTTGTGAAGGATATGGTGCTTACGTGGATTTTCACTTTTCCGGGGTGTGGATTGATCAGTTTCGTGGTAGCGAAAATCTTTATTGACGTTTTTTAAGCATAAATGCATTTGCGTTAATATAATAACCAGTATGAGGTGGAAACAATGTCGAAAAAACAAGATTCTTTTTATTTTCAGAATTTTATGGACTGTGCAGATTGCTCACGACGAGCCGCGTATTTTTTAAGAGACACCCTGGAGCACTTTGATGCGACAGCTTTAAAAGAAAAGCTGGACGAAATGCATAAGATTGAGCATGCTGGCGACAGCAAAAGACATGAATTGATAAACACCTTGGTGAAAGCGTTTATTACGCCCATTGATCGGGAGGACTTGGTGCAGATTAGCCAGAACATGGATGATCTTACCGACAAAATTGAAGATGTTCTGATTCGAATCTATTACAATCATATTTCTGACATACGTGAAGACGCTTTCCAAATGGTAGATGTACTTATCCGCTGCTGTGAGGAAATCTGCTTATTGATGGAAGAATTTCCACATTTCAAACATTCCAAGAAACTCCACGAATGTATTGTTCGAATTAACAGTCTGGAGGAAGAATCGGACGAACTGTTCATCTCCTGTATGTACCGTCTGCACGGAACAAACATCGATCCGTTGTATATTCTCGTATGGCGGGAAATTTATCTCTATCTGGAAAAATGTGCAGATACCTGTGAACATATTGCAGATATTGTGGAAAGCGTTGTTATGAAAAACAGATGAGGAGAAAAATATGCTTGCGAAGATAAAAAAACAACCTCCAGGGCGATTAATTGCCATAGGGTTTGCCCTGGTGATATTGATTGGGGCACTTTTACTTATGCTGCCAGTATCGGTGCGAAATGATGCGAAGGTACATTTCGTCGACGCCCTTTTTACCTCGACCAGTGCAGTTTGCGTGACAGGTTTGATTTCCATTGACGTTGCGGATCACTTCACCTTCTTTGGTCAGGTAGTCGTTGCTGCCCTGATCCAGATCGGCGGATTGGGCGTTACATCCATTGGTGTAGGACTGATTTTGGCTGCGAGAAAAAATATCGGAATCAAAGGACGGATCCTGGTCAAAGAGGCCCTGAATATAGATGGGATCAAGGGCATTGTCCGGCTTGTTAAAGCGGTTTTACTCATGACCTTCTGCTTTGAACTGGCAGGTGTTATTTTGAGCTTCATCGTATTTGTGCAGGATTACCCCGTCCTGAAAGCGCTTTGGATCAGCATTTTCCACTCCATCGCCGCCTTCAACAACTCCGGCTTTGACATTCTGGGCGGCTTGAGAAATTTAATCCCATATCAAAGCAATGTTCTGCTGAACTTGACTACATGTGGCCTGATCATTTTCGGCGGACTGGGTTTTCTTGTAATTTTAGACATATTGAAAAAACGGTCCTTCCGGAAATTGACTCTTCATTCCAAAGTGGTCTTGTCAACAACGCTTGCTCTGCTTTTGGGCGGTACGCTGCTTTTAAAGGCAACCGAGAATGTGACATGGATGGGTGCGTTTTTTCAGAGCGTATCTGCACGTACGGCAGGATTTTCTACCTATCCCATTGGCGAGTTTACCAATGCAGGCTTATTCACCTTGATCGTACTGATGTTTATTGGCGCCTCGCCTGGCTCTACGGGCGGTGGTATCAAGACAAGTACATTTTTTGTTTTGGTGCAGCATGTACGGAGCTTGTTTACCAAACGTCATATCGGCGCATTTCGTCGCAGTATCCCATTTGAAGTGTTCTCTAAGGCGTGCACCGTTACGCTGCTTTCCATGCTGTTGGTATGCGGCGGAACGTTTTTGCTCTGTGTGCTGGAGCCGGAATACAGTTTTGTGCAGCTTATGTTCGAAGAAGTATCCGCGTTTGGTACAGTGGGTCTTTCTACTGGAATCACGCCGGATCTCGGTGTGGCAAGCAAACTGGTGTTAATTTTCACGATGTTTGCCGGACGCGTCGGTGCGTTTACCTTGCTGACGCTCTGGATAGATCGTCCTTTGCCCAATATCCGTTATACGGAAGAATCTATCACAATTGGATAACACAAGGAGAAGTGTAAAATGAAAAAGAAAAATAATGCAAATTCCTACGGAATTATAGGGTTGGGGCGTTTTGGTATGGCGCTGGTGGAGTGCCTTGCATCAGCGGGAAAAGAAGTCATCGCTATCGATAAGGACGAGACGCGGGTACGAGAGGCCAGGCGCTTTACGGAAATGGCTTTGGTTGTTGATAATCTGGAACAAATGACCCTTGAAGAGGCCGGGATTCAGAACTGTGAAGTTGTTGCGATATGTATTGGAGAACAAATTGATGTCAGCATTCTTGCAACCATGACAGTATTGAAAATGGGCGTCGGACATGTCATAGCAAAGGCAACAAGCTTTATTCATGGCGAAGCGCTCAAACAACTGGGAGCATCGGTCGTATACCCTGAGAGAGATATGGCGATACGGCTTGGCAAAGGACTGCTGTATAATAGTTTTCTGGATTCTATCGCATTGAGCGGCAATGCTGAGGTGCGCCGTATCCAGGTGTCTCAAAAACTGATTGGCACGACCATTCAGGATATGAACATCCGCCGCCGTTATGGAGTAAACATTATCGCCGTTGAACATGACGGCCATACAGATGTGAATTTTGCGGCGGAATATTGCTTCCGTGAAGGTGATGTGATCAATGTCGTTGGACAGATTAAAAATTTGGAACATTTTGAGGAGGATATCCAATGAACCACGGCGAATAACGCGGCATTGGAAAAACTACTTTTCCATCGCTGTGAAAGGGTGTATTGTCGGCGGAACGATGTTGGTTCCGGGTGTCAGCGGCGGTTCAATGGCCATGATTCTTGGCATCTATAGTTCTCTTATTTCCGCCGTCAGCTCATTTCGTCAGAAAAAAAGCAGGAACTTTTGCTTCCTGCTTGTGTTTTGTATTGGGGCAATGGTCGGAATGGCGTTGCTTTCAAATCCGATCTCTTATTTAATAACTACATATCCGAAACCGACGATGTATTTCTTTATAGGAGCAGTGATTGGGGGAATTCCCATGATAATCCGCGAATCAAAAATTCATGCGTTCTCATGGAGAGTCCCTGCGTATATTTCTCTTGGCGTACTGATTGTTGTCGGCATATCAGTATTTCCGTTCCGTTCGGAAAATATTGGACAATTAACTGGATTATCAGGATTTTTGAGTTTGTTCGCCGCAGGAGCAATTGCCGCAATCGCACTGCTTCTTCCCGGTGTCAGCGCATCTTATTTTCTGCTGTTGTTAGGGTTGTATGACGAAACAATAACGGCCATTCAAACATTTCAACTGTCTTTTCTGATTCCCATGTTGTTAGGAGGTATCGTTGGTATTATTTTAACAGCCAAGTTATTAGAAAAAGCAATGATGCGCTACCCGCGATTTACATATTTGGTCATCCTTGGCTTCATCCTTGGATCCGTCGCCAGTATTTTCCCTGGAATCCCCGCTTGGAGGGAGTTAATAGTATGTATCGCAGCCGGCTTAGGCGGCTTTTTCATAATCTATTTGCTTTCACATAATGGTGTTATCACAAAAGAGGAAAAATAAAAAGAACTTGACAAATCTCTTTTCAGCAGCAGAAATTAATAGATGCTCTATCGTTATGTCCCATGAGCCATCTACACCGTAAGGATTCGCATCGCATTTTCCGGGGATGTATGGAAAAAGGACAATCCCCATGTCGACCGAACCGGTATAAATGCTATTTTCCCGCACAAAGCATACAAATAAAGGCTCTACTCCCGTTTTAGTGGATAGGAGTATTTAGAAAGGGTTAGGGACAGCGAGTTGGAGTTTACCAGCAACGAGGTAAATCATCGAGGCAAAGCCCTCATAGGTATTAAAGCCACGGGCTTTCCGTTTGGCTGCCTGTATCATGGAGTTAATACCCTCACAGACAGCGTTGGTAATGCGGTGGTAGAAGTAGGCCAGTATCTTCTCCTTGTGGTTGCGTAGTGTGGTGGCAGCGTCTTTCATTGGCTGCAACCGGCAACGGCGCATCCAGGAATAGAGAGAGTCAAAGGCGTTCCTTGCTTCCTCCACCGTATAGCAAGCGTAGAAGTCATCCAGGGCAGCAACAATGCTGTATGCCTTCCAGTAATATATACAGATAATTATCTCTTTCAAAAAAGGCGGAGGGTGCCCCCTCCGCCTTTTTGCTTATTTATGAATATGCTTTTTAATGGTCTTTACAATTTCTACTTGTAGAATTGACATAAGGGACATCCCAATGACGATTAGCCACTGTGTGCCATCCAACAAGGTCAACCGGAACGCATTTTGCAGCGCAGGAACAAGCAGAATGCACGCCATCAGAAGAGCAGATACCACGAAGGAAACGATCAACCAAGGATTGATCCCTTCTGCCCGCACCCAGATAGGCTCCGTATTGGAGCGCTGATTAAAAGCGCGAAGCATCTGCGAGAAGGCCAGTACACAGAACGCCATTGTCTGACCGGTCACATGCCCGCCCATGCTTGCGCCGATCCAGTAAGCGCAGGTGGTCATGGCCGCCACAAAGATGCCTTGTATAATAACACGGCGTACCAGATCTTTTTCAAACAGAGTGCCCGATTTTACTGGCTTATGCTTCATAATGTTCTTGCTGGCCGGATCAACACCCAGTGCAAGGGCAGGCAAGGTAGCCGTGGCAAGGTTTACCATATTTAGCCTCGGATGTTCCTATCCGTTTTAGCACCTTGAAAAAGCGTTTCCCTTCTGCTCATATTGAGCGCACTATTGGCACATCCCAAGAGAATCGTGATTACATTAAAAAAGAAGGAAAGTGGGAAAATGATCCAAAGAAAGACACTTCTATTCCTGATACCTTTTTTGAGTGGGGTGAGATGCCAAAAGAAAGGCAGGGGGAACGAAGTGACTTGGCGCTGCTTTACGACTATGTGAAAGACGGTCTTTCCAACTATGAGATTCTGGAACGCTGTCCCATGTTTATGACCCGGCTAACCGATATAGACCGTGCTCGTGCAACTATTCACAGAGAACAATATAAGAATACCTTCCGTCATCTCCAAATTACTTATATATCAGGAGCCACTGGCACAGGAAAAACACGAACCGTCATGGAGGAAAACGGATATGAAGCTGTATACCGGGTGACAGACTATGAACACCCATTTGATTCCTATGCAGGTCAAGAAGTTCTTGTACTAGATGAGTTCCGAAGCCAGCTAAAAATCTCTGAGCTGCTAAATCTCTTAGATGGCTATCCATTTGATCTACGGTGCCGCTATGCAAACAAGGTGGCCTGTTTCACTACTGTTTATATTATAAGCAATATTCCTCTGTACGAGCAATACCCTAATGTTCAAGCAAGCGACAAAGAAACCTGGAACGCATTATTACGCAGAATCCACACAATTAAGGACTATCATAAAGATGGTAGCATACATGAGTATACGATGGAAGAATACCTGAATAGCTTTGTAGCCCTTGATCCTGTTCGTTATCCCCATCCGTTCGCGACCCTTCATAATAGAGAACCTCGTCTCAGTTCATCTGAACGAACTGATTTAGTCCAGGCATTTTAAGGAGTGTATTATATATGTTTGAAAGCTATCCGGAGATTTTGACCACCAAAGATTTGCAGCAGATTTTCCCGAAGAACAAGGGGGCTATTTATGACCTGCTTAAAACCGGGCAGATTCCAAGCTTCAAAATCGGGCGAGAATACATGATCCCAAAAGCCGATTTATTGGACTTCATTAACCGTCAGATGAAAAAGTAATAGCATGTTCATTATTGGGGTGTTATACTTTATTTGTACCTGTTTCTTTTGCAAGCAGACTTGCCGCAGTGATTGGAAAGGATGCTGTATATGACAGGCAGATTGCAGAAGAAAAATGATTATTATTATGTGGTACTTCAACTGAGAGACACAGACGGAAACCGCAAACAAAAATGGATTGCCACGGGATTGCCGGTAAAAGGAAACAAGGCAAGGGCCACCGAAGAGATGCGAAAGATTCTAAACGAGTATGAGAGGGCCAATCTTTTATTTAGCCCAAACGAACCGTTTGTAGATGTTTTGGAGCGGTGGCTGGAGCACGCCAAACTTCATTTGGAGATTAACACCTATTCCAACTATGAAATTATTTTCCGTGCCCACCTTCAACCCTATTTCCTGGAACACCCCGTAGAGCTGAGAAAGATTCAGACCGCCCATATTCAGGCATATTGTAATTATAAGCTGCAAACCCTCAGCCCTGTTACCGTCAAAAAGCATCTGAGCAATATCTCATGCGCTTTAGAAGAGGCCCGAAAGAATCACATTATACCCTATAACCCCGCCCATGATGTGATCCTTCGGGGGAGCAAGAAGTTTATCCCGAACTTCTACGATGAACAGCAGATTGCCCAGCTCTTTCAGGCAGCACGGAAAAGCAAAATTGAAACTGAGATTATTTTAGCCTGTACCTATGGACTGAGAAGAAGCGAGGTTGCCGGGCTTACATGGTCACAGGTCGATTTTGAAAAGGAAACCATACTCATTTCCAAAACTGCCGTTATCAGCAAAGGCGGCACCGTCTACAAAGAGCGCACCAAAACAAAGAAAAGCTGCCGTGTGCTTCCTATGAGTTCAGAGATTAAGCAATACTTGCAGAACCTCTATAATAGGCAGCAACAGCAGCAGCAAAGTTTAGGCGCTCATTATCACCCATCCGACTTTGTATGCCGACAGGCAGATGGAAGAGTTTTCTCCGTTGAAGCAATCAGCAGCAATTTCAAAAAACTTTTGGCAGACAACGATCTTCCCCCGATTCGGTTTCACGATCTCAGGCACTCAGCAGCCACCAAACTTCTGGCAGATGGTTATAATATGAAGTGCGTCTCTGAGTTTCTGGGGCACTGTGATATTCACACAACCATGAACATCTACGCACATGTGAGCAATCAAACCAAAAAAGAAATGGCTGGCAGCATGGGGGGATTATTAAACAGTCTGAATGATCCACCGCCTCAAACACCGGTAGAAGCTCCGGTAGAAAAGATTATCTACTTCCCAGCTTCCCGCGCAATATAAGGAATCAGGGTAGAAGATGGTAGAAAAGCGGTAGAAAAAACCTTCACATCAGGGGAATTCCATAATAGGAATATATAGCAAAACCCCTGTAAACCGTTGAGTTTACAGGGGTTTCAACTGGTGCGGATGAAGGGACTTGAACCCCCACGGTATCGCTACCACTAGAACCTGAATCTAGCGCGTCTGCCAATTCCGCCACATCCGCATATTTTTTTCGCTTTGGCTGTTCACCTCAGCGACATGTTTTATTATAGCACGGATTCAGAGAATGTCAACACCTGTTTTCGAATTTTTTGAAAATATTTTTCCAAATGGTTTTGCAGCCTTTGGAATTGACATTCCCTTTTCGTATGCGTATAATATATAAAATGTTAGGACAAAGGCGTCCATCCCAAGGCGGTAGTATCCGCTTTCACGGGATGGGCGCTTTTTCTTTTTTGTTATAACAGACACAATCTTCAAGGGGGATATTGGGAGTATGGCAAGCAAGCATATTTTTGTGACCGGCGGTGTGGTTTCCGGCCTGGGCAAGGGCATCAGCGCGGCCAGTCTGGGCCGGCTGCTCAAGCAGCGTGGTTTGAAGGTGGCAGCCCAGAAGCTGGACCCTTATGTAAATGTGGACCCGGGTACCATGAGCCCTTACCAGCACGGTGAGGTATTCGTGACCGAGGACGGTGTGGAAACCGACCTGGACCTGGGCCACTACGAGCGCTTCATCGACGAGGATCTGAACAAGCTCTCCAACCTGACCAGCGGCCGGGTCTACTGGAATGTACTGCACAAGGAGCGGGCTGGTGAATATCTGGGCCACACGGTGCAGATCATTCCTCACGTAACCAACGAGATCAAGGAATTTGTTTACGGCCTGGGCGAATACACCAAGGCAGATGTGGTCATCACCGAGATCGGCGGTACCATCGGCGACATCGAGAGCCAGCCGTTTCTGGAAGCCATCCGGCAGATCAGCCGGGAGGTCGGCCGGGAAAACTGCCTGTTTTTGCATGTGGTGCTGGTTCCCTACCTGAAATGCTCCGGCGAGCATAAGACCAAACCCGCCCAGCATTCGGTACATGAGCTGCAGAGTATGGGCATTATGCCGGACGTGATCATCGCCCGCTGTGACGAACCCCTGGAGGACGGTATCCTGCAGAAGATCGCTGCATTCTGCAACGTGGAGCAGGACTGTGTAATCGAAAACCGTACCCTTCCCAGCCTGTACGATGTGCCCCTGATGCTGCACGGTGCACGGCTGGATGAGCTGGTCTGCCGTCGCTTCGGCTTTACCGCGCCGGAGCCGGATCTGACCGAGTGGCGGCAGATGTGCACCCGCATCAACGAGCTGAACCGCTCGGTGACCATTGCCATGGTGGGCAAGTATGTGGAGCTGCATGATGCTTACCTCTCGGTTGTGGAGGCGCTACGCCACGGCGGTTACGAGAACAGCGCGGCTGTGAGCATTCGCTGGGTGGATGCGGAGCAGCTGAGTGAAGCCAATCTGAACGAGCAGCTGGCCGGTGTGGACGGCATTCTGGTGCCCGGCGGCTTTGGTCAGCGCGGCATTGAGGGCATGATTCTGGCTGCTCGCTATGCACGGGAGCATTCTCTGCCCTACCTGGGCATCTGCCTGGGCATGCAGATCGCGGTGATCGAAGCGGCCCGGAATATGGCTGGTCTGCCCCGGGCCAACAGCCGGGAATTCACCCCGGAAAATGACCAGTGCGTAATCGACCTGATGCCGGATCAGACCGGCGAGCTGCCCAAGGGCGGCACCATGCGTCTGGGCGCATACCCCTGCGCTTTGGCAGAGGGTAGCCGGATGCGTGACATTTACAGCGGGGCTGAGCTGATTCACGAGCGCCATCGCCATCGTTACGAGGTGAGCAACGCCTTCCGTTCGATGCTGGAGGAAGCAGGCGTGCGCTTCACCGGCACCTCTCCGGATGGCCGCCTGGTGGAGGCCATGGAGCTTCCGGAGCATCCCTTCTTTGTTGCGGTGCAGTATCATCCCGAATTCAAGAGCCGCCCCAACCATGCACACCCGCTGTTCCGTGAGCTGATTCGTGCCTGCCTGAAGGGCTGAGCACTTTCTCACCATTTCAACAAAAGCGTGCCTTCCGTCCGCATTGTGCAGATGGAAGGCACGTTTTCCTTTTTATAGCTACCGGGTACATCTCCGCGTTACCGCAGGATCATCGCCAAAACGGCGATTCCCATGATTACAGCGATAAATGCGCTGAAGCCACAGCAGATACGCACACCATACTTTATCGTTTTTTCGCAAAAATCTTTTGCTTTCTCCACATCCGAAAACATGGATGCGATCTTTTCCTCCGTGCCATTTCTGTCTCTCACATCCTGAACATCGATATTCCGGACCAGTTCGTCCAGCGACATTCCAAAATAATCACTCAGCAGAACCAGCCGCTGAAAATCCGGGTAGGATTGGCCTGCTTCCCATTTTGAAACCGTCTGCCGGGATACCTGCAGCTCCATTCCCAGCTGCTCCTGAGACAATCCCTGCCGTTTACGCAGTTCCACAAGTTTTTCATTAAATTTCATGGATGAACCTCCTGTTTTGGGCATAGTCCAAGTATAGGCCGGAAGCCGAAACACCGCAAGCAACCGTTGTTGGCAATCTGTCAACCACACATAACCTACCGATGTTTGACGAAAAACACCCCGTTTGCTGAATCGTATTTTCTGCGATTCCCGCAAACAGGGTGTTTTTGTTTCATTCCATGGCTACATGGGCGCGTACAGGGCTTTGTACTGATTTTCCGGGTTGGGCTCCAGCACCCAAAAGGGGCTGGCCAGCAAAGGTTCCAACTCTTCTCCAAAAGCGGTGCAGAACTGCTCCAGCAAAGGACGGATGGCCTCTTTATCCGCCTGCTGTGCCCGGCGGCAGAGGATTTTTTCAGTCAGATCCCGGGGCGGTATCGTGCTTCTCAGATAAATCCGGCCGCCGTACATGCCCCGGCCGCAGAAGCCGCCCACCACCGGCTGGCCCTCCAGTGCGCCCAGGCCCAGCACCACGATCACGCCGCCTGCCTGGTACTCGCCCAGAAAGCTGCCCGCCGTGCCGCCGATCACGATGCTGGCGCAGGAGTCACCGAACGCCTTCATATGAACGCCTGCCCGGTAACCCACATCGCCCCGGATCATCAGTGTGCCACCACGCATGGCATAGCCCGCGGCGTCGCCTGCGCGGCCCTCCACCCAGATGGTGCCCGCATTCATGGTATCACCCACCGCGTCCTGCGCGTTGCCGTGAACCCGGATGCTGCCGCCATCCAGATAGGCTCCCAGCGCATTGCCCGGTGTCCCCCAGATTTCCAGATCGCGGCCCTGCATGCCGCTGGCGATGTATCGCTGGCCGCAGCAATTGTGAATTTGAACATGGGGATCGGTACAGGAGCGCAGGCAGCGGCCCAGCTCCTCATACTCCATTCCCGTGGCATCTATTTTCATCTATGGTTCTCCCCTCTCTCATTCCCCGGCGTGCTTCACGCCCAGGATATCCAGCTCCTTCTGGGTGAGTCCAATGCCCCGCAGCGCCAGCCGGTTGCCGCACAGCGCCTCGATGGAATTGATTCCCATACCGCCCATCATCTCGCGAATCTCACGAGTCCAGGCGTTCACCAGGTTCACCAGACGCTGCGCTCCCTCATCTGGGTCCAGACGAGCAGCCAGGTCCGGGCGCTGGGTGGCAATGCCCCAATTGCACAGGCCGGTATGACAGGAGGCACACAGATGACAGCCCAGCGCACACAGCGCCGCTGTGCCGATGGACACCGCGTCCGCGCCAAGAGCAATGGCCTTGACCACATCTGCCGAGTTACGGATGGAGCCGGAGGCAATCACCGAGATGCGGCGGCGGATCTGCTCCTGGCGCAGCCGCTCATCCACAGCGGCCAGGGCCAGTTCGATGGGAATGCCCACATTATCCCGGATACGGGCGGGGGCTGCGCCGGTGCCGCCCCGAAAACCGTCGATGGCGATGGCATCCGCGCCGCTGCGGGCAATGCCCGAGGCGATAGCTGCGATATTATGCACCGCCGCCACCTTCACGATCACCGGCTTGGTGTAGCCGGTGGCTTCCTTCAGCGAGGCCACCAGCTGGCGCAGGTCCTCAATGGAATAGATATCGTGATGGGGTGCGGGGCTGATGGCATCCATGCCCTCCGGCACCATGCGGGTGCGGGCCACATCGCCCACAATTTTGGCGCCGGTCAGATGTCCGCCGATGCCGGGCTTTGCGCCCTGGCCGATCTTGATCTCAATGGCTGCGCCTGCCATCAGGTATTCCCGGTGCACGCCGAACCGGCCGGAGGCAACCTGCACGATGGTATTGGCTCCATATGGATACAGATCCCGATGCAGGCCGCCCTCACCGGTATTGTAATAGGTGCTCAGCGCTTGGGCCGCCCGGCTGAGGGCCGCATGCACATTGTAGCTGATTGCTCCGTAACTCATGGCCGCAAACAGGATGGGGGTCTTCAATTCCAGATGCGGCGGCAGGGCGGTATCCAACTTGCCGTCCGGCCCACGGCGGACCTTATCTGGGCGACGGCCCAGATAGACCTCGGTTTCCATGGGTTCCCGCAGGGGGTCGATGGGCGGGTTGGTCACCTGCGAAGCGTTCAGCAGCAGCTTGTCCCAATAGCAGGGCACCTCTTTCTGCGAACTGCCCATACTGGACAGAAGCACACCGCCGGTGGCTGCCTGCCGGTAGATCTCCTGCCGGGCATCCTGGGTCCAGCCCGCATGGGGCCGGAAGGTATTTTCCGCCGGGCGGATCTGCAGCGCCCCGGTGGGGCAGCAGGCCACGCAGCGCTGGCAATCCACGCACAGGGCAGCGTTTGCCCGCATCTTCCCGGTTTTTTCATCCTTTTTATGCACACCAAAGGCGCATTGCTGCTCACAGATGCGGCAGTTCACGCACAGCTCCCGATCCCGAAGGACCGCAAAGTGGGGTGTATCCCATTGTATCTTCATTATTTCCGTTCCTCCTCCTTCAGCCGCACGATCACCGGTTCGCCGCCATTTGGCGCCCAGATGCGGTCCAGCTCCGGTTCAACCGCCCGGATGGCGGCCTCTTCACTGGCAAAGTATACCCGGTCGCCCCGCTCGGCCACCACCAGACTGCGCAGCTTGAGCCGGTCATTCAGGGCCATCATGCCGCCCTCGAAGCCCACCAGAATAGAGAACGGGCCGGTGATCAGCAGATCACTGTACATCTGGCGCAGGAAACGGCGCTGCTTCTGCTCCGGCTGGGGCATGGCGGCCAGCTCACTCCAGAAGGGGGCAGCCACCACCTGTGCAACCTCCTCCAATGTGAGGCCCTGATGGCGCAGCAGATAATCTAATGTATAGGTAATGACCTCGGTGTCGGTGAGCAAATTGCAGCGATAGCCGTACATCTCCACCGCACGACGGTTTGCATCGTAGGAAGAAATCTCACCATTGTGGACCACCGACAAATCCAGCAGTGCAAAGGGGTGCGCACCGCCCCACCAGCCCGGTGTATTGGTGGGATACCGGCCATGAGCGGTCCAGGAATAGCCCTCGTATTCCTCCAGACGGTAAAAATCCGCCACATCCTCCGGGTAGCCCACCGCCTTGAACACACCCATATTCTTGCCGCAGGAAAACACATAGCAGCCCTTGAGCTGGTCGTTGATGCGAATCACACAGCGGGCGACGTACTCCTTTTCGTCCAGATGGCTGTCCGCCAGCTTGTGGGGCAGCGGCTGCACAAAATATCGCCAGATCAGCGGCGCATCCTTGATCTTGGGGGTGGGCCGGGTGGGAATTTTAGAAAGGTTGATCACATCGAAATGGCGATCCAGAAACCGTTCGCACTCCTCCCGGGCGGTCATATCATCATAAAACACATGCAGCGCATAATGATTTTTGTATTGCGGGTAGATGCCGTAACCGGCAAAACCGCCGCCCAACCCGTTGCTGCGCTCGTGCATCACCGCGATGGACCGGCGGATCACCTCACCGCTGATGGGCTGACCGTCCCTGGCAAATACTCCGCTGATGGCACATCCGGACGGGATGCGCACCTGGCCTTCCTTTAACATGGTCCTCCTCCTTTTTCACCGCGCACCGCGCGGAAAACAAAAAGGCGCCCGCACCGATGCCTTTGCATCAATGCGAACGCCTTTGTTCGTATGCGTTATCATAGCACCGCATTAAAGCAAAAGTCAAGTGTTTTTTTACTCTTTTAACACTTTCCCGCAGTTCCGACAAAGCACTCTGGGCAAATGCGTGCAACTTTTGTGCAAAGACAAAAAATTGCTTTTTGCAGTCGCTTGCCCCCTTGACGCGGCGCCGTTTGGGGGCTATAATGCAGCTATTGGCACAGCAAAGGCGCTGCGATCCCCCACGGATTTGCGGCGCCTTTGTCCTTTTTTATTCCCGGCATTCAAGGAGGAATTGTCCATGAGCCACACCCTTTCGCAGCTTATGCAGTTCATAGAAGAAAACGACATCAAGTTCATTCGCCTGGCCTTCTGCGATATGTTCGGCGTACAGAAGAACATTGCAATCATGGCCAGCCAGCTGCCTCACGCGGTGGAAAGCGGCATTTCCTTTGACGCTTCCGCCATTGCAGGCTTTGCCAACATTGCGGAATCGGACCTGTTCCTTGCACCGGATCTGGACACCTTCGCCATTCTTCCCTGGCGGCCCAGCGAGGGCTGCGTGGGCCGGTTCTTCTGCAACATCAAATATCCGGACGGCCGCCCCTTCGAGGGCGACGGGCGGCATTTGCTGCAGACCATGGAGCAAAAGGCGGCACAGGCCGGATACCGGTTTTTGCTGGGTCCGGAATGTGAGTTTTATCTGTTTGAAACCGATGAAAAGGGCCGCCCCACCCTGGAGCCTTTCGACCGGGCGGGCTACTTCGACATCGCTCCCATGGACCGGGGCGAAAACGTTCGGCGGGAAATCTGCCTGACGCTGGAGGAGATGGGCATTCAGCCCGAGCGAAGCCATCACGAGCAGGGTCCCGGCCAGAACGAGATCGATTTCCGGTGCGCTTCTCCCCTGCACGCGGCGGATGATCTGATGACCATGCGGGCCGCAGTAAAAGCCATTGCCGCCCAGAACGGGTTGTTCGCCTCCTTCCTGCCAAAACCGTTGCAGGACGAGAGCGGCAGCGGGCTGCACATCAATCTTTCCATCTTCCAGAACGGCGTGAATCTGTTTGAGAATTTCCGCACCGACCCGCACCCCACTGCTGCTGCTTTCCTGGCAGGTATTCTGCGGCGCATTCCTGAAATCACCGTTTTTGCAGACCCGCTGCCCGGCTCCTATGAACGGCTGGGCCGCTGCGAAGCGCCGGGTGTGGTAAGCTGGTCCTGCCAGAACCGTTCTTCTCTGGTGCGTGTACCTGCTGCCAGCGGACCCGACTGCCGCATGGAACTGCGCAGTCCGGACCCCTCCTGCAATCCCTATTATGTAACCGCACTGCTGCTGGCTGCCGGGTTTGAGGGTGTACAGGAAGGACTGAACCTGCCCGCCGCTGCGGACTATGACGCGTTTGCCCGGCCTGCCGGACTTACCCCACTGCCCGCCAGCCTGGACGAAGCGCTGGCTCTGGCCCGGGAAAGCGAGTTCTTAAAGCAGGTTCTGCCGGAAAAACTGCTGGTGGATTATCTGGGCCACAAGCAGCGGGAGGCGGATGCCTACGCCGCAGAAAGCAAACCCTATGAATATGAGATCCGCCAGTACTTTGAACGGATCTGACCATTGGTTTCGAAAAGTGAGGTGAACGGGGATGCCGGGTGTTCTGATCGCAAGCGACAAGCAATACCACGAAACGCTGCGGGCATTTTTTGCCGCCGGTCAGCCTGCGCAATGCTGCGCCAATGCCGGAGAAGCCCGTCGAGCCATGTGCGGCGGCTCCTTCGAAACCCTGGTGATCAACGCGCCGCTCCCCGATGAATTCGGCCGGGAGCTGGCCGTACAGGCGGCGGATGCCGGCATGGATGCCATTCTCCTCTGCCCCGGACCCCAGGCCGACAAGCTGGCCGCCGGGCTGGAAAAATACGGAGTCTTCGTGCTTGCCAAACCCCTTTCCCGCCAGCAAACCGCTTTTGCGCTGCGGCTGATCCGAACCGGCCGCCAGCGGCTGCAGAAGCTCACCGCGCAAAACCGCCGCCTGACCAAGCGGCTGGACGAAGCCCGGATCATCAGCCAGGCCAAATGTGCGCTGGCGCTTTGCCGGGGGCTGAGTGAAGAACAGGCCCACCGTTTAATCGAAAAAGAGGCCATGGACGGCCGCATCTCCAGCCGGGAGGCCGCACTGGAGATCATGCGAAGACTGGAGGACGAAGGCCTTTTATAACTGCTTTTTCCATTTCACAATTGATAATAAATACGCCAAACAGGCAAAGGCGCCTGCATGAATGCTTGAGGAGATTTCTCCCCGGGCTTTGTGCAGGCGCCTTTGCTTTTAAACCATAAAAAGAGAGGGACATTTTATGCAGAAACTTCCCCGGCATCTGCCGATTCATTACGAGGACTACGCACCCGACCTTGCACCGCAGGAGCGCAAAGCCTTTTATGGCCTGCCCAAGAACGTGCAGTTCTGCCGTGAGTGTGTAATGAGCAACCAGAAACCCAACAGCTGCTATGAGTTTGAGCACACCATTCATTCCGCAAAGAAGACCATGGTTATTCAGGAGGACGGCGTGTGCGACGCCTGCCATGCCTGCCACAACAAGGAAGGTAAAATTGACTGGGCCGACCGGGAACGCCAGCTGCGGGAGCTGTGCGACCAGTACCGCAAGACCGACGGCAGCTACGACTGCCTGGTACCGGGCAGCGGCGGCAAGGACAGCTTCTACGCTGCCCACCTTCTGAAGTACAAATACGGCATGCATCCGCTCACCGTAACCTGGGCGCCCCACATCTACACCGACTGGGGCTGGAAAAACTTCGAAGCATGGATTCACGCCGGGTTCGATAACTACCTGTGCACTCCCAACGGTCTGACCCACCGACTGCTCACCCGACTGGCCACCGAAAACCTGTTCCACCCCTTCCAGCCCTTCATTCTGGGCCAGAAACAGCTGGCACCCAAAATGGCTGCAAAGTTCGGCATCCCGCTGGTGTTCTACGGTGAGAACGAAGCTGAATTCGGCAACCCCATTGCAGACAACGACAGCGCGCTGCGGGACGAGCACTTCTTTGCCACCAACGATTTCGATCACATCTATCTGGGCGGCGTATCGCTGCGCCAGCTGGAGGAGGACTTCGGCGTGGACAAGGCGGATCTGGCCATCTACCTGCCCTGTGAGACCAGCGATCTGGAGAAAAATCACATTCAGGTGCACTACATGGGCTACTACGAAAAATGGCATCCGCAGGGCGCATACTACTACAGCGTGGAGCACGGCGGGTTCATGCCCAGCCCGGAGCGCACCGCCGGCACCTACTCCAAATACAATTCCATCGACGACAAGGTGGATGACTTCTTCTACTACACCACCTACATCAAATACGGCATCGGCCGCTGCACCTATGATGCAGCCCAGGAAATCCGCAACGGCGAGATCGACCGGGACGAGGCGGTGCTGCTGTGCAAGAAGTACGATGGTGAATTCCCCAGCCGGTTCGCTGACGAGTTCTTCCGTTATATCTCCATCGACAAGGAGCACTTCGGCAAAGCAGCCGACTGCTTCGAGCAGCCCACAATGGATCTGGATTACTTCATGCATCTGGCAGACCGGTTCCGTTCGCCCCATCTGTGGCAGTACGAGAACGGCGTCTGGAGCCTGCGGCACACTCCCTTTGAGGGGCCGAGCCTGTGCGGCTTCGGCGCACCGGAAAAAGGCGGTGCCAAATGAGCGCGGCACTTCGGCTCATTGCCCGGCTGGACGTAAAAGACCGGTATCTGGTGAAGGGCATTCAGTATGAAGGCCTGCGCAAGCTGGGCGACCCCCACGACTTTGCGCTGGACTATTACCGGCAGGGCATTGACGAGCTGCTCTATCTGGACACGGTGGCCAGCCTGTACGGCCGCAACAATCTGAGCGGTATTCTGGAGCAGGTCACCCGGGATGTATTCATCCCCATCACCGCCGGGGGCGGCCTGCGCAGCGTGGAGGATGTGGGCACCGTGCTGAAGGCCGGGGCGGACAAGGCAGCCATCAACACCGCCGCCCTGCTCCGGCCCCAGCTGATCAGCGAGGTGGCCCGGGCTTTCGGCAGCCAGTGCATGGTGCTGAGCATCCAGGCCAAACGCCGAGACCCGCTGAACCCTGCCGCCGGGTGGGAGGCCTACTACGACAACGGCCGGGAGCACTCCGGACGAGACGTTCTGGAATGGGCCCGCGAGGCCCAGCAGCTGGGCGCAGGTGAAATTCTTCTCACCGGTGTGGACCGGGAAGGCGTACGCCGCGGCCTGGACCAGGAACTGATCCAGGCGGTGTGCAGTGAGGTAACCATCCCGGTGATCGCGGCAGGCGGCGCAAGCAATTCCGGTGATCTGATGCAGGCCGCCCGCCTGGGCGCAGGAGCCGTGGCAATGGGCAGCCTGCTGCATTACAAACAAGCCACAATCCCCCAGCTGAAAAAGGAACTGGCGGAAAACGGTGTGGAGGTGAGACCATGCATCCAACAGTAACCATTGTAGATTACGGGCGCAGCAATCTTTTGAGCGTGCAGCGCGCCCTGGAATACTGCGGCGCGACAGTGGAATACGCCTCCACTCCTGAGCAGGTGGCCGCGGGCGGTGCGCTGGTTTTGCCCGGTGTGGGTGCCTTCGCCGATGGCATGAACCTGCTGCGGGAAAGCGGCCTGGCCCGGGCGGTCTGCACCAGGGCAAGGCAGGGTGTTCCTCTGCTGGGCATCTGCCTGGGAATGCAGTTTCTGTTCGACTCCAGCAGCGAAGGCGGAATTACTCCCGGCCTCGGCCTTTTGCCGGGCACCGTGGAGGCCATTCCCGGCCATACCACCCAGGGCCAGCCGCTGCGGGTACCGCACATTGGCTGGGCACCATTGTATCCTGCCCAGCAGCGGGAAGGCTTTTTGGGCAGCACACTGGAAGCCATTCCGGTGAAAAGTCAGGTGTACTTTGTACACGGCTACCAGGCAATGCCTGCGCGCCAGGCCGACCGGCTGGCGGACACGCTGTATGGCGGGCACCGCATCTGCGCCGCCGTTCAGCGCGGCAATATTACCGGGGTACAGTTTCACCCGGAAAAAAGCGGCGAGGTGGGACTCGCCATTCTGCGCACGTTCCTGGGCAGCTGCCCGGCGTGAAGATAGAGGGTAATTTTTAAGGAGGGAATTTTTATGAAACAGACCTACCGACCTGCACTGAGCCTTTACGAGACCCAAAGTGCCATTGGCATGATCAAGCAGTGCTTCCCCGCACACCTGACCCGTCAGCTGCGGCTGACCCGAGCCACCGCTCCCCTGTTCGTGGACCCCACCACCGGACTGAACGACGATCTGAACGGCGTGGAACGTCCGGTCTCCTTTGACATTCCCGCCATTCCCGAACTGGAAAAAGGCGCACAGGTGGTACACAGCCTGGCCAAGTGGAAGCGCCAGGCACTGGGCCGCTTCGGTTTCGCACCGGACACCGGCCTGTATGCGGACATGAACGCCATCCGCAGGGACGAGGAGCTGGACGAGCTGCACTCGGTGTATGTGGATCAGTGGGACTGGGAAAAGGTCATCACCCGCGAAACCCGCACCGAGGAATACCTGAAGGACACCGTGCGGTCCATCGTGAGCGCCATCTGCGCCACTCTGGAGGAGGTCAAGAAGGCATATCCCCAGCTGTGTGTAAATCTTTCCGAGCATGTGAGCTTCGTGACCACCCAGCAGCTGGAGGATCTGTGGCCGGACCTGACGCCCCGCCAGCGGGAGAACGCCTATCTGGAGCAGCACCCCACCGCCTTTATCATGCAGATCGGCGCACCTTTGGCCAGTGGAAAGCCCCACGACGGCCGCGCCCCCGACTACGACGACTGGAGCCTGAACGGTGATCTGCTGTTCTGGGACGACGTTCTGGGCTGCGCGCTGGAGGTTTCCAGCATGGGCATCCGGGTGGACGCCGAAGCCATGGAACGCCAGTGCAAGGCGGCTGGCTGCCCCCACCGGCTGGAGCTGCCCTTCCACAAGGCTGTGCTGGACGGCACCCTGCCCCTGACCATGGGCGGCGGTATCGGCCAGAGCCGCCTGTGCATGCTGCTGCTGGGCAAAGCTCACATCGGTGAAGTACAGGCAAGCCTGTGGCCCAAGGCCATCCGGGAGCAGTGCGAGGCCGCTGGTATCCCCCTGCTGTGAGCGCATCCGCACATTTTTGCTTTGAAGTATGAAAAGGAGCTGTGACATATGAATCATGTACCGGAATTGTTTGGCAGTATGGTATTCAATGACAAGGTCATGAAGGCCCGCCTGCCCAAGGAAGTTTATCGTTCTTTGAAAAATACCATCCAGCGGGGCGCTCCCCTGGACCCCAGTGTGGCCGATGTGGTGGCCGCCTGCATGAAGGACTGGGCCGTAAGCAAGGGCGCGACTCATTTCACCCACTGGTTCCAGCCCATGACCGGCATCACCGCCGAAAAGCACGACAGCTTCATCAATCCCTGCGGTGACGGCAGCGTCATCATGGATTTCTCTGGCAAAGAGCTGGTCAAGGGCGAGCCGGATGCTTCCAGCTTCCCCTCCGGCGGCCTGCGCGCCACCTTTGAGGCCCGTGGTTACACTGCCTGGGACCCCACCAGCTACGCCTTTATCAAGGATGACACCCTGTGCATCCCCACTGCTTTCTGCAGCTACAACGGCCAGGTGCTGGACAAGAAGACTCCCCTGCTGCGCAGCATGGATGCCATCAGCAAGCAGGCGGTTCGTGTGCTGGCTCTGTTCGGCAAGGACGTGCAGCGGGTAAACGCCACCATCGGACCTGAGCAGGAGTATTTCCTGATCAATAAAGAGGACTACGCCCGACGCCCCGATCTGATTCTGACCGGCCGCACCCTGGTTGGCGCTCCCGCCCCCAAGGGCCAGGAGCTGGAGGATCACTACTTCGGTTCCCTGCGGCCCCGGGTCAAGGCCTTCATGGCTGACCTGGACGAGGAGCTGTGGAAGCTGGGTATCCTGGCCAAGACCGAACACAACGAAGTGGCTCCCTGCCAGCACGAGATGGCTCCCATCTTCGCCACCGCCAACATCTCCACCGACGCCAACCAGCTGACCATGGAGGTGATGAAGAAGGTTGCCGACCGTCACGGCTTTGCCTGTCTGCTGCACGAAAAGCCCTTTGAGGGTGTGAACGGCAGCGGCAAGCACAACAACTGGTCGCTTTCCACCGACGGGGGCGAAAATCTGCTGGACCCCGGCACCACACCCGCCGAGAACACCCAGTTCCTGCTGTTCCTGACCGCTGTGATCAAAGCGGTGGACGATTATCAGGACCTGCTGCGCATCAGCGTAGCCAGCGCGGGCAACGACCATCGCCTGGGCGCCAACGAAGCACCTCCGGCCATCGTTTCCATGTATGTGGGCGACGAGCTGCAGGCCGTGATCGACTGCCTGGTGGCCGGCAAACCCTGCCAGCCCAACGCCCCCACCGTGCTGGACACCGGCGCTGTGGTGCTGCCCAACCTGCCCAAGGATACCTCGGACCGCAACCGCACCAGCCCCTTCGCCTTCACCGGCAACAAGTTCGAGTTCCGTATGCCCGGCTCCTCCTTCAACATCGCCTGCACCAACGTGATGCTGAACACCGCTGTGGCAGAATCGCTGCGGCAGTTTGCCGATGTGCTGGAGCAGGCCGACGACCTGCCCCGTGCCCTGCTGAAGCTGATCCGCGGTGAGCTTACCGCTCACCAGCGCATCCTGTTCAACGGCAATGGCTACAGTCACGACTGGGAGGTCGAGGCCGCGCGCCGTGGCCTTTCCAACTTCCGCACCACCCCTGAGGCGCTGGTTCACTACACCGACCCGAAGAACGTGGAGCTGTTTGCCCGGCATGGTGTTTACACCCAGGATGAGATCCAGTCCCGTCAGGACATCCTGCTGGACGAATATGCCAAGGCCATCCGCATTGAGGCGCTGACCCTGCTGGATCTGGTGCGCTGCCGCATCTCGCCCGCCTGTGTCAACTATGCTACCGGCCTGGCCCAGGGCGTAAGCACCAAAAAGCAACTGGGCATTGAGGTTCCCCAGGAGGAGACACTGGCTCGCCACATTTCCTCCCTCACCGGTCAGCTCATCCAGGCTGCCGACCAGCTGGAAGGCCGTCTGGCCGACCCGGTGGCCGAGGATGCCTCGGTTGCCGCAAGCTGGTGCGCCCAGACGTTGATCCCGGCCATGGACGCAGTACGTACCCCGGCCGACCGTCTGGAGCAGCTGGTGGACCGTTCCGTCTGGCCGCTGCCCACCTACAGCGACATGCTGTTCTACGTTTGATTACTCCCATGGCAACACCACACAATTCACGTCTAAAGACTCAGACGGCGTATCATGCCGAAATTTTTCGCGATATTTTCCAAAAATGCTCGCCAAGCCACCAAGGCTTGCCTGCGCTTTTTGCTTCATCTCACAAAAAATTTTCCGGTATGCTCCACCATCTGGAATTGTGCGGTGCCGCCATACTTTTTCGTTTTCTCCCCTATAAAACGCACAGAGCGCGCGGCTTGCCGGTTTTGGCAATGCCGCGCGCTCTGTGTGTTTTGCGTTATTTTTTTTGATTGGGATTTGCAAGCCCCATAGCACGGTAAACTGCGTCCAGATCCAAGCTGGCGCGCACCGCATCCGCCAACAGATCATACTGGCTTTGCTGGTAATCCCAATGGCTCTGGGGCCGGAAGTTTTCCCGGGCAATGCCCTTACGGGCCAGCAGCCAGGCAGCCAGAGCCTCGGTGAGCGAGCCCTCGTCGAACAGGCCATGCAGATAGGTGCCAAACACATTGCCCTGTGCTGCACCTTCCTCCTGACCGTTTTCCAACAGGCATAGAGGCTGACCCGCCATCCGCTTCGTACGGCCCATGTGGATCTCATAGCCCTGAATCGACGCCCCGGCAAAGGGACCGGCCATCACCTTTGCCGTCGTGCGGGTGCGTGCCTTGCTGGGGGTGAATTCCGTCTCGCAGGGCAACAGGCCCATGCCGCGCATCTCGCCCGCCTGCTCTACGCCCTCCGGGTCCCGCAGGGTCTGGCCCAGCATCTGATAGCCGCCGCAGACCCCCAGCACCGGGGTTCCGACTGCCGCCAGCTTTCGCACCGCTGCCTCCAGGCCGTTCTGCCGCATCCAGGCAAGGTCCGCCATGGTGCTTTTGGTACCGGGCAGCACAATCAGATCCGGCGCACCCAGACCGGCGGCCTGCTCCACATAGCGCACACCCAGCGCGGGATGGCTTTCCAGCGGGGAAAAGTCGGTGAAATTGGAGATGTGCGGCAGCCGGATCACCGCCACATCCACCGGCCGGTGAGCCTCGTGGGCGTTCAGCCGTGGGGCGAGACTGTCCTCATCATCGATGTCCACCCGGGTATAGGGAATCACGCCCACCACCGGCAGGCCGGTAAGCTCCTCCAATTGGGTAAGGCCGGGACGCAGAATGCCCACATCGCCCCGGAATTTGTTGATGATCAGGCCCTTGACCCGCTCGCGCTCCTCTTCGTTCAGCAGCGCCACCGTGCCATACAGCTGGGCAAACACGCCGCCCCGGTCGATATCGCCTGCCAGCAGCACCGGCGCATCCACCAGCTCGGCCAGACCCATGTTCACGATGTCGTTTTCCCGCAGATTGATTTCCGCCGGGCTGCCCGCACCCTCGATGACCAGAATGTCGTTTTTCTCTGCCAGACTGTTGTAGGCCTCCAGCACATGGGGAATCAGCCGGGTTTTGTTTTTGAAGTAATCCGCCGCCGAGTAATCGCCCCAGACCTCACCGTTCACAATCACCTGACTGCCGGTGTCACTGCTGGGCTTGAGCAGGATGGGATTCATCCGCACGTCCGGCTCGCACCCGGCCGCCTGGGCCTGCACCGCCTGGGCGCGGCCCATTTCCAGGCCGTCGGCGGTGATGCAGCTGTTCAGTGCCATGTTCTGGCTTTTGAAAGGGGCTACCCGCCAGCCGTCCTGCGCAAAAATACGGCACAGCGCAGTGCAGAGCAGGCTCTTGCCCGCCCCGCTCATGGTCCCCTGGATCATGATACATTTTGCCTTAGCCATTCTCGCAGCCACACACCTTTCTGAGGGTAGCGATCAGCTGCCGGTTTTCCTGCCGGGTACGCACTGCCACCCGATACCAGCCCTTATTTAGGCCGGGATAATTGGAGCAGTCCCGAATCAGCACGCCCAGCTTTCGCAGCGGGGCCGCCAGCTCCTTTTCGCTGTACAAAAGCAGATAATTGGCACTGCCCTGCAGCACCTTTAGGCCCAGCCCGGCCAGTTGACTCGTCAGCCAGGGGCGCTCTGCTTGAATGACCGCCCGTAACCGGGCCACATACCTGTGCTCGCCCAGGGCCGCAAGCCCCGCCTCCTGCGCCGGGCCGGACACCGCCCAGGGCTGGCCGCAGCGAGCCATTGCCTTCAGCAGGGCTTCGTCCCCGCACAGACAGTACCCCAAGCGCAGGCCCGCCATGGCATACAGCTTGGTGAAAGCCTTTAAAATCAGCAAATTGGAAAAGCGGCCCAGCTCCCCCTTCAGGGTGTGGGCTGCGGGGTCATCCAGCCAGTCGTTGAAGCACTCGTCCACCACCAGCAGAGTACCGCAGGCCGCACACCGCTCCAGAATCTTTCGAAGCAGGTCCGGCTCGGTGAGCGCTCCGGTTGGGTTGTTTGGCTCACACAAAAAGAGCATGTCCAGCTCCGGAGTGATTTCCTCCAGAATGGCAGGGGTGACGGCAAAGCCGTTTTCTTCGGTGAGCATGTGCTGCTTCACCCGGCAGTCCACCGTTTCCAGCGCCTGCTCGTATTCCGCAAAGGTGGGCGCAGTGACAAGGGCTGTACGGGGCTTCTTCGCCAGCACCACCCGGAAGATCAGATCTGCCGCTCCGTTGCCGCACAGGATCTGCTCCTGTTTCACACTCTCGTGCCGGGCCAGCGCCTCGGTGAGACGGCGGCAGAGGGGGTCCGGGTAACGGGCCGCCTGCCGGGCCGCCTTTGCCACCGCCCGGCGTACCGCCCAGGGCACGCCCAGCGGGCTCACATTGGCGGAAAAATCCAGCGGCGGGCGGCCATACTCGGCCTCAAAGCCCGCCCAGTCGCCGCCATGGGTCAGTTTTTGCTGCATTGCAGTTGATTCTCCTTTTTCTTATAAAGCCAGCAGCACCGCCCAGCGCACCGCCGCCAGCACCACCAGCCCCAACAGGCTGGCGGTCAGCATCATCCGGTTGGTGCGGGGGATGTCCTCCACCTCCACCGGGCGCAGCGCATCGCCCAGGGTGGGCTTTTCATGCAGCTTGCCGAAATACCAGGCCGGACCTGCCAGCTGGACCCCCAGCGCACCCGCGCAGGCGGATTCCGGCTGGGCAGCGTTGGGGCTGGCATGCTTGCGCCGGTCCCGCCGCCAGATACGCCAGGCGTTCGCCGCATTGTTTCCGGTGAAGAAGGCCGCGGCAATCCAGAACAAAGCAGACAGCCGGGCGGGGATGTATCCGGCCGCGTCGTCCAGTTTTGCGGCGGCCCGGCCGAAGTACAGGTATTTGTCGTTTTTGTAGCCCACCATGCTGTCCATGGTATTGATGGCCTTGTAAGCCAAACCCAAAGGCGCGCCGCCGATGATCAGGTAGAGCATGGGGGCGATGACGCCGTCCGAGAAGTTTTCCGCGATGGTTTCCACCGCGGCCTTGGTCACACCTTCGCTGGTGAGGGACTGGGTGTCCCGTCCCACCACACGGCTCACCGCTTTTCGGGCAGCAAGCAGATCACCTTTACAGAGCGGTTCGTACACATGCATGGTCTCCACCCGCAGGTCCTTCACCGCCAGCGCCTGCCAGCACCACAGCACCTGCACCGCAAAGCCCAGTGCGGGATGAATCCGGCCTGCCAGCCAGATGACACCTGCGCTGAAAGCAAGCGTTCCCAGCGGCAGAACCGCCGCCAGCACCACGCCGCCCCAGAACAGAGCGCGAGGCGTATCCGGCAGAAGACGGCGCAGCAGCCGCTCCAGCCGGGTGATGGCCTTACCCATGTATACCACCGGGTGGGGCATCCAACGGGGGTCGCCCAGAATCAGGTCGACGCAAAAGCCCAGCAAAACAGCCAGCAAAATCGTCATACCTGCCCGCCCCTTTCATAACACACCGTGCGCTGGTATTCCAGCGTGTGCTCCTTGTTCCAGCGGTTGGCGTCGGTGGTCACCAGATAGCCGCCGCCGTTGGGGCCGCACCAGCTGTAATAATCCTTTTTGGGCAAGCCGTACTGCTCCATCAGAGCCATCTGAGTGCCTCCGTGGGCCAGAATCACCAGCTCCTCCTCGCCAGCTGCCAGAGCATCCTCCAGCAGGCGGCAGAAGGCCTCACAGGTGCGCTGAGTGAACTCCGCCTTGGTCTCGCCGCCGGGGCAACGGCCGGTGCAGTCCTCCCCCACCCAGGCAATGTAGTCCGGGTCCTTTTCCATCTCGATGTAGTTGCGGCCCTGAAACACGCCGAAGCACATCTCTTTCAGATCCTCTACCTCCACCAGCCGGGCTTCCGGGAAGAGGATCTCGGCGGTGCGGCGGGCGCGGACCAGAGGGGAAATATAGACCACTTTGGGTGAGATCGGCGCCTTTTGCAGTCGGGCAAGGCCCTCGGCACTCAGGGGGATATCCAGCGTGCCCTGGTAGCGTTTTTGCTTATTGTATTCCGTTTCGCCGTGGCGAAGCAGATAGATATTCATTCCGGCAATTCTCCTTTTAATAAGATGGGCAGACCGCAGAAGACCCGCACCACAGTGTCCGCCTTCTGGGCCAACAGGCAGGCCAGACGGCCCGCCGCTTCCCGGTCGGCCCGCTGCTTTGCATCCACCGGCACCACACCGCCGCCCACCTCGGTGGCGATGACCACCGGCCAGGTTTCCAGCTGCTCCGCCAGCTCTTCCGGGGATTTCTGCCCCACCAGATTCTGCACATCCCACACCGCATATCTGACAAGCTCTTCCGCTTTACAGCCCAGAATGTGGCAGGCAAAGTCCCGTTTGCCCGCAAACAGCGGGCCTGTGATAAAAATCATAACGCTGCCTCCAACAGCTGCACCGCCACAAGGGCGGCCAGCATCCAAAGTTCCGCAGTCTGCAAAAACCAGCCTGCCAAATCGCCGGACAGACCACCGAACTGTTTGTCACTCATGCGGCGGTAGTAGAGCAGCACCAAAAACGCTGCCGCTACCATGGCTGCACCTTCTATCCGGCCCACTGCACACATGCAGACCGCCAGCAAAATTGCCAGCACCAGCAGCACCCGGCGCACCGCCATCCGATCCGCCGAGGTGGCGAAGGTATGGGCAAGGCCGGTGTTTTTTGCCAGCGGGAAGGTGGCCACCGCCCAGCCGGACAACGCCCGGCTGAGCACAAAGCTCATCCCAAAGCAGGCAAGAGCCGGGTCATCCAGCCGCACCGCAGTGCACAGCGCAAAGCTGGCCACAAACCAGACGCCCAACCGGATCACCGCGAAGGCGCCGCAGCGGGGGTCCTTTAAAATCTCCTGTTTTTTCTCCGGCGGCGCACAGCTGGCCAGCGCGTCGCTGGTGTCGGCGTAGCCGTCCAGATGGATGCCCCCGGTGAGCAGAATGGGAATCAGACACAGCCCTGCACCTCGCAGCATTTCCGGCGTGCACAGCCAATTGGCGGCAAGCAGCCACAGTGCCTGGGCCAGCCCGATCACCACCCCGATCAGGGGCAGTGCGCACAACGCATACCGCATGTTGCGCGGCCCCCACACCGGCTGAGGTACCGGGATGGCGGAAAACATGGCAAAGGCCACCGCGATGGTCTCAAGCACGATCATGCAGATAGGGCTCCTTTCCTTTATAATACCGGGCAATGCCGCATTGTACTTCGCACACATTGTCCGCCCGGGCAGCCAGCTCCCGGTTAAGCCGGGCCAGCAGCCGCAGGTATTCCAGCGTATCGCCCTCGTATTCGATGCCGCCGCTGAACACCTCGTTGCTCACCAGAATCAAATCGCTGCACTGGCTGAGGAGCTTGTCCACCCCGTCCAAAATGGAGCAGAAGGCATCCTCACCCGCACCCGCGGGATCATATCGTTCGTTGGCCGCCAGATTGCTCAGGCATTCCAGCAGCACTGCGCCCTGTTCCGGCAGCTGCAGGCCCGCCAGATTCAGCGGACACTCCACCGTCTCAAAGCCTTTGCCCGCCCGCATGGCCCGGTGCCGGGCAATGCGCTGGCGGGTCTCCTCACCCCAGGGCTGCATGGTGGCAATGTAAAACCGGCGCGCCGCCGGGGCCGCCACCGCCAAGCGCTCGGCGTATTCGCTTTTGCCGCTGGCCGCGCCGCCCACGATCAGAGTGAACATGACTCGCCTCCCTGGGGCTGGTAGGCCTCCATGCCGTAATTTTCGAAGGTGTTGGATTCCTCATACACCGCCTGGGCCATATCCAGCAGCGGCATGGCTGCCAGCGCGCCGGTGCCCTCGCCCAGGCGAAGTCCGGCGGTGATCAGGGGGTGCTTGTCCAGCGCATTCAGCAGCAGCGCACCCGCAGGCTCTGCCGATACATGACTGGCCAGAATCGCTTTGCCCGCATCCGGGCAAAGGCGCACCGCCAGCAGAGCCGCCGCCGCGCTGATGACGCCATCCATGAGCACTGGAACCCCGAAGGCCGCACCGCCCAGGAATGAACCACACATACCAGCAATATCAAAACCACCCAGCTTGGCCAGCACATCCAGCGGGTCCGTCGGGTCCGGCTGGTTGGTCTGGATGGCCTTGCGGATGGCCGCTTTTTTGCGGGCAAGTCCTTCATCGGAAAGGCCCGCGCCCCGGCCGGTGATGGCCTCCGGCTCACAGCCCAGCAGCACGCTGGCCACTGCGCTGGCGGTGGTGGTATTGCCGATGCCCATTTCGCCGGTGGCCAGAAGGCCCACGCCCTGCTGCTTGCAGTCCTGTACCAAAAGCGCGCCGGCCAGAATGGCCTGCTCGGCTTGCTCGCGAGTCATGGCCGGGCCCTGGGAAATATCGCCGGTGCCGTTGGCCACCCGCCGATCCAGCACACCGGGCTGCGGGGTAAAATCCTTGATGCCCATATCCACCGGAATCAGCTTACAGCCTGCCCGCCGGGCCATCCGGCAGGCGGGGGTGGTGCCCTGCGCAAACCCGCGGGCCACCATTGCCGTCACCTCGCTGCCGGTCTGGGTTACCCCCTGGGCCACCACGCCGTTGTCCGCACAGAAAACGAGTAAGGCTTTCTGTTCCAGATCAATGTCCGCCGAGCCGGTGACCGATGCGATCTGGCACAATGCGTCCTCCAGAAGGCCCAGGCTGCCCAGCGGCTTTGCACAGGCGTTCCAGCGGCGGCGGGTTTCCTGCTCTGCCCTTTCGTTTTTCGGCTTGATCTGTTTTAAAAGCTGTGCCAGTGTCACGCTTGCTTCTCCTCTCGCTTTGCATATTCCTTTGCCGCTGCCGCAAAGCGCTCGGCCAGCGGCAGGTCTCCGGCAAGATACAGGTGCGGAAAGCCCGCGTACAAGCTCTGAGTGGCAAAGCAGCAGCTCCACTGCCTGCCGCCGGAGGTTTTTTCCGCCTGCAGGGCCGCGCCATTCTCGGTGCTGTCCCAGCAATGGAACTCGTGGGCATTGGTGATCTCGCCGGTGCGCAGCAGCATACTGTCGCTGCGGGCGGTCAGTCGGTTGTAGCCGAACCGCACCAGTCCGCCGGTTTTGTGGCCCGCGCCGGGCAGTACCCCGGCCATGGGCCAGGCGTCGCCGTTTGCGTCCTCCAGACTCTGGCCCAGATACAAAAAGCCGCCGCATTCCGCCACGGTAGGCACCCCTCGCTCAACTGCCGCCCGAATAGCATGCCGCATGGGACGGTTCTCGCTGAGAGCCTTGGCGTGCAGTTCAGGATAGCCGCCGCCCAGATACAGGCCCGCCGCACCGGCTGGAAGGCTCTCATCATGCAGCGGGCTGAAAAAGTGCAGCCGCGCTCCGGCCCGGCGCAACGCGTCCAGGCTCTCTTCATAATAAAACTGGAAGGCCTCGTCCCGGGCCACGGCAATCACGGGGCCGTTTTCGCAGGGCTGCTCCGCAATTGCGGGCTCCGACTGCCGCCCGGTCTGGTAGACTGCCAGAAAGCGGGGCCAGTCCATTGTGGTTTCCAGGCAGGCTGCAATTGCCCGCACCCGCTGGGCCAGATCCTCCACCTCGCCGGTGGTGACCAAACCCAGATGACGGCTGGAGAGAGACGCCTGCTCCAGCTCGGGCAGACAGCCCAGCACCGGCACACCGGTCTCCTCTTCCAGCATGGGCTTGAGCGCGGCATACAAACCGGCACTGCACCGGTTCAGAAACAGTCCCTTGATGCGGCTGTCCTTGCGGAAGGAGAGCATTCCCTTCACCTGGGCCGCCAGTGTCAGACTGGAGCCGTAGGGGTGCAGCACCAGCAGCACCGGGAGCTCCAGCAGGCGGGCCACATCCCAGGCGCTGGCCTTGTCGCCGCCGAAGGTCATACCGTCGTAAAAGCCCATCACGCCCTCGCACACCGCAGCATCGCAGCCCGCTGTGTGGCGGCGGTAAAGCCTGCGCACCCGCTCTTCCCCGGCGAGAAATACATCCAGGTTACGGCTGGGCACCTGCAGCACCGAGCGGTGGAACATAGGGTCGATATAATCCGGCCCGCACTTGAAGGCCGCAGGGGCCAGGCCCCGGTCTTTCAGCGCCTGCAGCAGGCCGCAGGTGACAGAAGTTTTGCCGCTGCCGGAAGCCGGGGCGGCGATCATCACTTCGAGCATTGGTCCTCCTCAACAAAACGGCGGTCTTTTGCCGCCTCGCAAAGAAAAAGGCCTCTCCCGCCTTGCCGGACGGCAAAGCAGAGAAAGGCCCGGAAACGTACAACACACACCGGCCCAGCAGCCGGTGCTTTGCCCTGCGCACGTTTGGTCCGTCCGGCGCGAGGGTTCCTGCCTTTGGCAGTGATTCATCCGTCGGGCAGGTCTTCCGGCTCAGGCCTTGCGCGCACCGGCAGCGCCTTCCCGGGAAAACTCCCCAGTGGCTTTTCCTGCCAATGCTCAGCCTTTACGGCGGCGGTCCCGCATGGGCATTGCACCCATTTCCCTATTCTCCCGGCCAGCCTTTTGCGGCTCCGGGCACCCGGCGGCGATTTAACCTATATACTATACCACAAAACCGGATGTTTGTATAGGCAAAGCGGTCATAAATTCAGGCGGCGCTGCCTGCGGGCTTTCGCCTGGTCAGAATGGCCTGCACTGCGTCCCACAGGCCGAAGCGGAGCATCAGAAGGCAATAGAGTCCCCCGGTGACCACGCAGCCCAGCAGCAGCTGCGGCCAATCACCACTCACTCCCACCAGGCGCAGGGCCCCCTGCCCCAGAACCGCCGAAATCAGGAAAATCAACGCGGGCTGCACAAACCACCGATACCAGCGGGTGCGGATGCGGGCCACCTTTTCAATGCGGAAGATGTTCAGCAGCGCGGACAGCACATTGGAGCAAATCATCACAAACAGAAAGCCCTTCATGCCCATGCGCGGCATGAGCAAAATCACCAGACCGATGCGGATGAGGGAATCCCAGATGCTGTAGCGGAAGGTGGCCACCTCCTCGCCCAGGCCCTTCAGAATGGAATCGCCCATGGCATCCAGATACATGCCCGGCAGCACCGGAGCCAGAACTGCCAGATAAAAGCCGATGGTCTCGTCGTGGTAGAGAATCCGGCCCAGCGGATAAGCGTACAGGGCAATCAATCCCCCGGCCAGCACCGAAAAGGTGGTGGTGAACAGCATGATGCGCCCCACCAGCGTTTCTAATGTTTTCTGCCGCCCCAGAATGTGCGCCTCAGTAACCTCCGGCATCAGCAGGGTGGCCAGCGGGGTGAGGAAGGAAAACGGAAACAGCAGTATCGGCATGGCCATCCCCTTAAGCGCGCCGAACTGAGCCAGCGACTTCTCCCGGCTGCCCAGAAAGGCCAGCAGGCAGGCGGGAACCAGCGTGTTTTCCACCGTGTGGAGGGCACTATCCAGGCAGCGACCTCCTTCCACCGGGGCCAGAATGCGCCAGATTCGCCCTGAGGTGCCCCTGGGCACCTGAGCCGGGGCATCGCCGAAGGTCCGGTTCATATCCCGCCGGTAGTACCACATCACCAGCAGGGTAGATACAACCTCGCTGACCATGCTGCCCACCAGCACCGCAGCGCAGGCGTACTGCACACCCCGCTGCACCGCACCGGGAAGAATCAGCAGCACCAGGACAATACGGATGATCTGTTCAAAAATCTGACTGACCACATTGGGACCTACCTTGCGTCGGGCGAAGAAATAACCCCGGGCCGCCGAGCCCACTGCCATGAAGGGCAGACTGGGCGCCAGCAGTGCCAGCGAGGGCGCTGCCCGTATATCCCCCAACCAATAGCGGGCGGCAGGCCAGGCCAGTACCAGCTGCACCACCCCTGCAGCGAAACCAAAGGCTAAGGCAAGCGCCATCACCCGGCCCAGAACTCCTTTTGCCCGGCCGGGCTGCGGGCGGGCCAATTCCTCTGCTGCCAATCGGGTGGCAGCTACCGAAACACCCGCGGTGGCCACCGTGATGCACAGGCTGTAAAGCGTGAAGATCAGCTGATACAGGCCCATACCCTCGGCCCCGATGCGCGCGGCGATGTACACCCGGAAAAACATACCCGCCGTCCGCAGCCCCAGGCCAGTGACCGTGAGGATCGCCACATTCTTCAAATAGGTTTTCAGTCTGCCCATGGGCCCACCCTTTCTTTCGGCTTGAACTGCCTGTTTCATGGATATGCCGGGCGGGATATGCGTATGACGTTTGCTTTTTGTTTGTTGGCTACTTCTTTTCTTTTGTTGACAGGTGTGGTAAAATCATAACCGGATATTTTCACTTTGCCCGCGCACTTTCGGCGACGGGCCGCAGGAGGATTTACAATGATGATGGAAACCATTCAGCAGGCGGCCGACCTGCTGCGCAGCCGTCTGCCCGAAACGCCCACCGTGGGCATCGTTCTGGGCAGTGGTCTGGGCGGCCTTGCCGACCGCATCGAAGCACCGGTGTATGTGCCCTACAGCGAAATTCCGGGCTTTGCGGTCTCCACCGCGCCGGGTCATGCGGGCCGCTTTGTGGCCGGGCAGCTGGCAGGCAAGCAGGTGCTGTGCATGCAGGGTCGGCTGCATTACTACGAAGGCCACTCCATGCAGGACATCGTGTTCCCCATCCGGGTGATGAAGGCTCTGGGCGTGGAAACCCTGATCCTGACCAACGCCGCGGGCGGTGTGAACACCAGCTTTTCGGTGGGCGATCTGATGCTGCTGGAGGATCACATCAACTTTATGGGCGCCAACCCTCTGACCGGCCCCAACGATGAGGCTGTCGGCCCCCGTTTCTGCGATATGACCTTCGCCTACACCCCGGCGCTGCGTGAGCTGGCGCTGCAGGTGGCCGAGAAGCAGGGCGTTGCATTGCAGAAGGGTGTGTATCTGGGCTACATGGGCCCCAGCTACGAGACCCCCGCTGAAATCCGGGCCTTCCGTACCCTGGGAGCGGATGCAGTGGGCATGAGCACCGTACCCGAGGTGATCGCCGCCAGCCACTGCGGACTGAAGGTTCTGGCCATGAGCCTGATTACCAACATGGCCGCGGGCATTGAAAAGAAGAAGCTTTCCGGTGATGAGGTCATTGAAATTGCCAACCAGCGCGCACAGGTGCTGCAGAATCTGGTGAGCGGCATCATTGCCGAGCTGTAATAGAAAAAAGGAGAGAAACAAATCATGAGCGAATGTTCGCATGATTGCAGCAGCTGCAGTCAAAACTGCTCCAGCCGTCAGAACCCTCAGGATTTCCATGAGGCCCCCCACAAGCTGAGCAGCATTAAGAAGGTTATCGGTGTGGTAAGCGGCAAGGGTGGCGTCGGCAAGAGCATGACCAGCGCCCTGATGGCTGTGGAGATGCGCCGCCGTGGTTACGGCGTGGGCATCCTGGACGCCGACATCACCGGCCCCTCCATCCCCAAGCTGTTCGGCATCCATGGCCGTGCCATGGGCGACGAGAACGGCATCTGGCCCATCGAGAGCCGCATGGGCATTGATGTGATGAGCATCAACCTGCTGCTGGAGCACGAGGAGGACCCCGTTGTATGGCGTGGCCCCGTGATCGCCGGCGCGGTGAAGCAGTTCTGGCAGGACGTGATCTGGAAGGACGTGGACTTCCTGTTTGTGGACATGCCTCCGGGCACCGGTGACGTTCCCCTGACCGTGTTCCAGACCCTGCCCGTGGACGGCATCATCGTGGTTGCCAGCCCGCAGGAGCTGGTGAGCATGATCGTGGGCAAGGCCGTGAAGATGGCTCAGATGATGAACATTCCCATTCTGGGCGTGGTGGAGAACATGAGCTACGTGGAATGCCCGGACTGCGGCAAGCAGATCAAGGTATTCGGCGAAAGCCACGTGGACGAGGTTGCTGCCAAGTACAACATTCCCGTTCTGGCCAAGTGCCCCATCGACCCCAAGCTGGCAGAGTGTGCCGACCAGGGCCTGATCGAGGTGTATGGCGGCCAGTACCTGAATGCCGCAGCTGACGCGGTGCAGGCACTGCTGAAGTAAGCCATCCGAACTTATGGGAGGCGCCAAACCACCGAAGGAGTGGACCCGGATGTTCCGCGAGCATCTGACCGCTGGTTATCTGCTCGGCTTTCTTGTGATCGTTGCGGTGATCTTCATCGCCGGAGCCGTTTTCTGGTCCACCGCCTTATTCTGAACCGAATGCCCCGTGGCAAGCCGGGTGATTTTCCCGCCTGCCCGGGGCATTTCTCATATCCCCAAGGAGGTATTTCCCCATGCACATTCCCGCCTGCGAAACGCGGCAGCTTGAGATTCTTACCTTTCAGCAAGCCATGGAGCACCGGGACCAGAGTGCCGAATACGACCGGAGCCGGTGGCTGTATATTCCGGACTTTTACTCGGAATACCGGTACATTTTAGGCACGGTTGGCAAGCGCCCGCTGATCACCATTGGCATCAACCCTTCCACCGCCGCTCCCGACGCGCTGGACAACACCCTGAAATCCGTGCAGCGCATCGCTCTGGGTAACGGTTTTGACTCCTTCATCATGTTCAATGTGTACGCCCAGCGAGCCACCAACCCGGACCAGATGGACAAGGAGTTCAACGAGCCTTTACACCGGGAGAACATGAACGCCTTCCGCTGGGTGCTGGGGCGCAGCGGCGAACACCCGGCTCTGTGGGCGGCCTGGGGCACCATCATCGAAAAGCGTCCCTACCTGAAGCAGTGCCTGGCGGACATGATGGAGCTGGGCCAGCAGTTTGGTGCGGTGTGGTATCAAGCGGGCAAGCCCTCGGTAAAGGGGCATCCCCATCATCCGCTGTATCTGAAAAAGGACTCCGCTCTGGACCCCTTTGACGTGGCTGCCTACCAGGCAAGTCTGTAAGAAAAAACACCCTGAACCCGTTTTCACGGGATCAGGGTGTTTTTTTCATTGAATCAACCGGAAGTGCTCCGCCAGTGCGGCGTGGCCCAGTGGAGCATCGCCGGTTTGCAGCGCCTTCAGAATCCGGCGGTGGGTATCCAGCAGAGGGGTGCGGGTGGCCTCGTCCAGCTGGGCAAGCGTCTCCCGCCGGTAAAGATCCCCCTGGCTGGAAAGTGCCTCCATGATCGCGGCGATGAGCTGATTCTCCCCCGCCTCGATCAAGCTCCGGTGAAACCGGCTCTCGGCCTCTTCCAGCTGGCCCGGCTCCTGTGCCTGCTCCATCGCCTGCACCGCCTGTTCCATCGCCTGTATTGGCTGTGGAGGAGCAAGGCGCACCGCCCGTTCGTAAGCGGCACCTTCCAGACTTTCACGCAAGGTAAGGAATTCTCCCCGGTCACTCTGGCGAAGCAGCAGCATCATGGAAAGGATGGAGGAAAACCCCTGCCCGGCCTCGTTCACCAGAAAACTGCCCTGCCCGTGCACACTGCGCACAAAGCCCATGTTTTCCAGCTGGCGCAGCGCCTCCCGCACCGAGTTGCGGCTAAGTCCCAGCTCCGCCATCAGGCTACGCTCAGAGGGCAGCTTCGCTCCCAGGGTCAGCTTGCCCTCCAGAATCTGGCCTTTCAGGTATTCCAGTACCAGATCATAGGTGCGGACAGTGGATTTTTCCTCACTTGCCGGCGGTTTCGTTTTCATCCAGCAAACCCCTCCAGCGCAGATAGTTGAGAATCATCTCCACGCAGCCGTCCACGCCCAGGATACCGCTGTCCAGGCAGAGCTCATAGCCTTCGGCCTGGCCCCACTGCTCACCGGTGAAATACTTGTGGAACTCAGTTCGCTCCTCGTCTACCTCCTGCATGCGTACCGCTGCCTTTTTCGGCGAGATGTTCTCCAGCTCAGCAATACGCTGGCAGCGGATCTCGGGAGCAGCATGGATAAACACACTTACGGCATTTGCATCCGGGCGGAAAATCACATTGCCGCACCGGCCGATCAGCACACCGCTGTGATCCTGCATCAAGGCGCGAATCCGGCGGAACACCGTTTCGCTTGTTACGGCAGGTTCCTCATTCATGGCAATGGCATAGAGCAGGCTGTTCACCGGCCGCTCCTCATAAAAGGCCTTGACCTCGCTGTAATCCGGTGTGCTGCGGGCAATGGACATCAGCTTTTCCTTGTCGTAAAAATCCACACCCAGGCGCTCGGCCAGCTTTGCGCCCACCAGACGGCCACTGCTGCCGTATTGACGGCCCACCGCCACGATCAATGGTTGTTTCATGGTTATCCCCTCCGCAGATTACATAAATTGGGCAAACACAGAAGCGCCCACCACGGTGCACAGGCCCGCCACCGCAATGGCCAGGCTGCTCATGGCACCTTCCACCGCGCCCAGCTCCATGGCCTTGGCGGTACCGATGGCATGGGCGGAGTTGCCCAGCGCCAGGCCCTTCGCTACCGGCTCATGGATGCGGAACAGCTTGAACACGCCATCCGCGATCACATTGCCCAGAATACCGGTAATGATGATGGAGGCCACGGTAATGGTAACAATACCGCCCAGCTCCTGGGACACACCCATACCAATGGCCGTGGTGATGGACTTGGGCAGCAGCGTCACATATAGCTCGTGGTCCAGCCCGAACAGCTTGGCACAGGCCAGCACGCCCACAAGGCTTGCCAGAATGCCGGACAGAATGCCGCAGACCACCGCCTTCAGGTTTTCCTTCAACAGGCTCAACTGTTCATACAAAGGCACCGCCAGGCAGACCGTGGCCGGAGTGAGCAGGTAGGACAGATACTGCCCGCTGGCGTTATAGCTTTCGTAGTCCACGCCCAGCACCAGGTTCACACCGATCACACAGATCACCGCGATCAGCAGCGGGTTGAGCACTGCCAGACGAAATTTCTTTTTCAGCGCAAGGCCCAGCTCGTAGGCCAGCAGGCTGACCGCCGCCCCATAAAACAGCGACGAGGCAAAAAACTCACGCATCCTTCTTCCCCTTTCCCCTTTGGATCACAAACTGAGTGGCCCGGCCGGTGACGGCCATCACCAGCACAGTTGTGAACACCACGGTGATGACCACCGGCCAGAACACCGGGGCCAGGCTGGGCCAGGCATCGGTCAGGCCCACTGCCGCCGGAATAAACATAACCGGCATAATCTCGATGAGAAACAGTGCCGCCTCCCGCACCTGGCTTACCCGGAGCAGGCCGGTGCACAGCAGCACCAACAAAATGACCAGCCCGTATACGCTGGCCGGGATCGACAGAGGGATGACCGCCTTAAGCACCTCGCCCACAAAGGAGATGGCAAGAATGCGAGCCGCTTGCTTTAAAAACTTCATTCTACTTCCCCACTTTATCCAAGCATTGTATAACTGGTAGGACCAGTTGCGTTTTTGATTATACGGCGCGGGTCCCATCTTGTCAAGGCTGCGGATAACAGAAAACCGCCCGCGAAGGAGTGTTCTCCCCCGCGGGCGGTTTTCATAAAAGACTGGTCAGAAATTGCTTCCGTTCCAGCCCCAGAATTCCGTTTCTGCGTATTTTACATAAATACGGTCCGGTTGCAGATCCAGTGTGCTTTCCAGAATTTCGGTAATGCGGCTGGTCAGATCATCGTAGGCATCGTAGCGGGCACCGCCGTACAGGCTCACCTCGGCCAGAGCCGCCGGGGCATCGCTGCCCGCAAACCACAGATGTGCATCACCGGTGAAATTCAGCATCAGCCAGTTTTCGTTTTTGCCGGGCAGAATCTCGATGGCGCGGCCCAGCTGCGTTTTCAGCATCTCCTCGGTATTGTCCGGGATAGACGCATTGGTTACGATATGAATATAAGGCATGGGAGTGATTCCTTTCTCATTATGAAACAAGAGGGCTTACAAAATGGGACGGCGAACTTACTCGGTACGCCAGAAGGCCACACTGTAGGGCGGCATCTGACTGCCGCCGCCGAAGTCATGGTCCGCACCGGTAATCAGGTCCACCGCGCGGCCGGCCTGAGCATCAAAATGGGCAGTATAGGTCTCGCCAGAAGCGTTTACCGCCACCAGCACCCGCTCATCCTCAAATTTACGCTCGAAGATAATCTGGTGATTGGTGAGCATCACATTGCGGTAGCTGCCATAGCACAGAGCCTTGCTTGCCTTGTGAGCTGCCGCCAGCTTGGCGATCCACTCGGTAAGCTCATTTTCCTGGGGCAGCTCGATAGCCGGACGCAGGGCGGCGTCGCCATCGCTCTTTTTGCCCTCGATGCCCCACTCGCTGCCGTAGTACACCGCCGGAGTGCCGGGCATACCGAACAGAAGGCCATAGGCCGGGCGCAGGTGTTCCTTGTTCTGCAGAATGCTGGCAATGCGTTCCACATCGTGGTTATCCAAAAAGGCCAACAGATGCTTGCCCTTGTAGAGGGTCCACTGCTCGGGGCCGAACTGGCGGGCCAGACTATGGCCGATCTCGAACATATTCATGCAGTTGAAGCTGGAATACAGACCCTTGTAGCATTCGTAGTTGGTGACGGAGTGGCACATCTCGTCGTTCATCCAGCGGTTGTAGTCCCCGTGCAGGGTCTCGCCCATCAGTGCGAAATCCTCCTTCAGACCGGAGGTGAAGCTGCGCAGCTGCTTTAAGAACTCCGGCGCCAGGCTGTAGGCCACATCCAGACGCAACCCGTCGATGTCGAACTGCTCCACCCAACCGCGGATGGAACGGAACAGATAATCCACCACCGCCGGGTTGTGGAGATTCAGCTTGACCAGCTCGTTATGGCCTTCCCAGCCTTCATACCAGAATCCGTCGTTGTATTCGGTGTTGCCGTCGAAGCTGACGTGGAACCAGTCTTTGTAGGGGCTGTCCCACTTTTTCTCCCGCACGTTCTGGAAGGCCCAGAAGCCCCGGCCCACGTGGTTGAACACGCCGTCCAGCATGACGCGCAGACCAGCCTCATGCAGCGCCGCGCAAACCTTTGCAAAGTCCTCATTGGTACCCAGGCGGCAGTCCACTCGGGTCATATCCCGAGTATCGTAGCCATGACGGTCGCTCTCAAACAATGGGTTGAACAGCACGGTATCTGCCCCAAGAGCTTTGATGTGCTCCACCCAGTCCAGCACCCGGAGAATCCGGTGTTCCTGCACCCCGTCGTTCTCCGCGGGCGCACCGCACAGGCCCAACGGATAGATCTGGTAAATCACTGCTTCGTCAAACCACATATCGCGTTCTCTCCTTTATGCCCAAAAGGCATCCGTTTCTGCTTTCCAGTATACCATAGATTTGCCTAAAATTACACAAAAAAACGCGCACAGAGCGAAAACTCTGTGCGCATTTTGTTTATTGGTTTTCCGGGAGTGTTTCCTCGCCGGGAGCAGCCGCTTCCGGCTCCAGGGGTTCACCGTTTGCGGTAATGCCCTTGGCCTTCAGCCGGTCAGCCAAAAAGTCGCTGGTGAGCGAATAGAGCACCGCAAAGGTGGGCACGCCCACCACCATACCGGCAAAGCCAAACAGGCCGCCGCCCACGATGATGGCCACCAGCACCCAGATGGCGGAAAGGCCGGTGGAATCGCCCAGGATCTTGGGACCCAGAATGTTGCCGTCGAACTGCTGGAGTGCCAGCACGAAGATGGCGAACTTGATGGCATCGATGGGACTTGCCATCAGCAGAATCATAACACTGGGAATCGCACCAATGAAGGGGCCAAAGAAAGGAATCACATTGGTCACACCCACGATCACGCTGATCAGCAGAGTGAAGGGCATTCCCAGCACACTCATTCCCACAAAACAGATCACGCCAATGATGGCGCTGTCGATAATTTTTCCGGTGATAAAGCCGCTGAACACCTGGTTGGCATGGCTGCAGACCGTAAGCACCCGCCGGGCCTTGGGCAGCGGCAGAAAGGCATAGGTAATCTTGTGCAGCTGGCCCAGCAGCTTGTGCTTGTCCATCAGCATGTAGACCGAAGCGATGAGGGCCGTGAGGGCGCTTACCACACCGTTGCCCACCGCCATGCCGTAGTTGAGAATCTCCGGCATAAATCTTGTAGCCAGCTGGGTTGCCTGATTCATCAGATCCGCATAAGAGACCAGCATGCCGGAAGTGACCTCCGGATCAATGTTCAGCCGGTTTCCCCAGTTGTTCACCACTCCATTCAGATTATCCAGATAGCCGGAAGCATTGTTGATGAGCATGGTTACGCTTTGTACCAGCTGCGGGATCACGAAGCTCAGCAGCAGCACCAGAACCGCCACCGCCAACAGGTAGCTGATGAGGATGCTCAGTATCCGCCGTCCGCCCAGCTTCTGTTCAAACCAGCGCACCGGCGCATCCAGCAGGTAAGCAATCACAAAGCCCCAAATAAATGGTGCCAGCACATCCATTACGGTTTTCAAGGCACCGTGGACCAGGTCCAGATTGGACATGGCCAAATAAAAGGTAATTCCGATCAGAACCACCGCCAGGTTGGAAAAGAAGCGGTGATTCGGCCGCCATTTATTCACACTGTTTCCTCCGTTAAAATCGATTCCTTATTGTTTCACTTCTGCCGGGATTCACAGCATCCGCCGCAAACGGGGCTGCATTTTGAGCACGTACACGTGCAGCAGATTGTTCAGCGCCGCGTCGTAGATCCAGAAACAGGCATTGCCCATGACCAGAAGCGCCGCCAGCATCCACCGTGCCGTCTGAGCGAATTCGTCCACCAGGCTCGGCATCGGAAAAACGAACAGCAGAACGCTATACATTGCCAGCACCGCACCGTTGAAAAATGCCACCTTCACCAGCGCCTGCAGCGCCTTACCGGGAATTCTTTGGATGTACGCTTTTAGAAGCGGATAACACCCGAAGAAGAAGACGAAGATCGCCGCCATCTCCTTATCCGGCACAAAAAGCACCGAAAGCACACTGATGGCCCCGTAGCTCACCCAAGCCAGCCGCATTCCGCATTCCACGGCTACCGGCATCAGCAGAAGTCCGCTCATTGCCGGAGCGCAGAAGGTTGCAAAGGGTATGATGCTGCCGCTGAGCATCAGCACAATGGAAAGTCCGCACATCACACCGCACAAAGCGACCCGACCGCTTTGCCGCCTGCGCATCTCAGCAGCACCCCTGCCCGCCGCAGCTGCAGCAAAGATCCATGCAATACATGGCCATGCACATATCGCAGCAGCTGCAGCCCACCGCATTGGCCTGCGCGCCGCCATAAGGCCCGTAAGGATTGCCCGGCATCTGGCCCTGTGCGCTGCTCTGCAGATTGTGCAGGGCAGCCGCATACTCCCGGTTGGCCGGGTCCAGCCGGCATGCCTGCTGGAAGTAACGCAGCGCCTCGTTCATCCAGCCCTTGTAATAATAAGCGCTGCCCATCAAAAAGTTCCACTCGGCGTTGGCCGGACCATTGGGAATGCTCTGCAGCTGGGCCAGAGCCTCGTCTGCCCGGCCCGCACGGATCAGGGCACGGATCTCCGGATAGCTGCCGGTCGCCCCCTGAGGACCGCCGTTCTGCTGCTGGCCGGGATTCTGACCACCATAAGGATTCTGCGCGTTATTACCGGAAGCACCGGTGCGCAGCTCGCTCATCACCGTATCAAACGCCTCGTTGATCTGCTCCATCTTGCGCTCGGCGTCTTCACGCAGGGGACCTGCCTCGTAATTTTCCGGATTGTACTTCTGCGCCAGCGCCCGATAGGCCGCCTTTACCTCTTCCTCGCTTGCGCCCCGCGCAAGGCCCAAAACCTGATATGCGTCCATTTCTCTTCTCCCTTTTCATTCAAATTCAGTTCAACCCGCCGCGCCGTGCACCGCGGGCCGGCATTCCCGCCCGCTGAATGCTGCCGGGAATGCCCAGAAAAATAATGTTATCCAAAATCGGGCGGTTCAGCCGCAGTTCCAGCAGGTTGTAGCAACGGGCCGCCTCGCCCGCCGCCAGCCTGCACTGCAGCCTGGCCTGCTCCACAGCCTGTTCCTTGTTCAGGCCGTTTTGCACAAACACGTTGTACCGGTGCTTTTCCCGGTCCTCTTCGTAGTCCTCCGCCGCGTCCAGCCAATAAAGAATCTTGCCCAGAAACAGCCCCAGACGGCGCAGCACCCGTTCCTGATTCGGCGTTTGCGCACAGGCCGCCAGGATTTGAGCCGTCATATTGCCGGTGGGCTCAGCCGCTTCGTCGTAAAAAGCAGTCTGCTTTTGCTCCACCTGCTGCTGCAGCTCAGTCTGACGGGCCAGCTCTGCGTCGATTTCAGGATAAAAGACCGCCGCCCGTTTGTAGGCCCGCCGCAGCAGTAAGCGCAGTGTACGGGCCGCCAGCCGTTTAAAAAAGGTCTCGTCCGCCTCATCGTCCACCAGCTTGTACCAGCTGAGCAGCACAAGACCCGCAGCTGCCAGCCGCAGACCCTGAGTGCCCTTCTGCATACAGCGCTTCTGCAGAGGATTGGCGATGCACCGCTCCCGGCAGGGACTGCCGGTCTCACCGGAAAGGCCGTCGGCCAGGAGCGCCACCGTAACCAGATCGTAGTTCAGCAGCATCCGGGGCAAAAAGCCGTAATCTGCCTTGAGCTGCTTGCACAGGCCACAATACATGGCCCGATAGCTCTCGAACTCCTTCACTTTCATCTCCGGTTTTTCCGGGGTGACATATCCGAACATTCTGCCGTTTCCTTTCCGCGTTCAATGTGGAACCTTGGGCAAACACCTGGGCAGTACCGCATAAGCAATTCTCTCTGGAATTATGCGGTATTGCACTAGGTTATCATACAATATTTTATCGCGCTTTACAACGAGAATACGCCGTTTCCCGACAAAGTTCCAAAAAAATTTACAAAGAAAAACCCCGGACCTGGCCGGGGTTAAAAACAGGAGTCGGAACACCGACTGCTCCGTCCCCTCCGCTTTTAAATCTGCTGATCCAGTTCACTGATGCCGCAAAACCGATAGCCATTTTCCGAAAACCAGTCAATGATATCCGGCAGGGCCTCCACGGTGTTTTTCGTGGCCTTGGTATCGTGCATCAACACCACACAGGTGGTTTTGCCCTCAGCCTCCTTCACCACGTTTTCGTAGATCGTCCCGGCACTGGGGTGACCTCCCGCCGCATCTTCCGCGCAGACGTTCCAGTCCACATACCGGTAGCCCTTTTCCTCCGCCTGTTCCTTCAGAGCTTTCATGATCCCGCTGCCACCATATTTGTGGCTCACCGTGTTGGTGCTGCCGCCGGGAAACCGCAGCCAATGGATGGTATCCAGATCCACATAGGGTTCAATGGTCTGGCGCAGCTGCTTGATGTCTGCCCAAAAGGCGGTGGTACTTTCGTAAATGGTCTTGTAGCTGTGGCTATAGCTGTGAAGGCCGATCTGGTGCCCCTCCTCGGTCATGCGCTGCAGCAGCGGAAGATATTTCTGGTTGTTCTCGGCCCCCACCACAAAAAATGTGGCGCACACGCCCTTTTCCTTTAAGATATCCAGCACCGATTCTGTGGTAGCGCTGGGGCCGTCGTCAAAGGTCAGAAATACCCGCTTTTCCTGTTCTGGTGTTTCGCTTTGCCCCGCTGCTGCCGGAACCACCGGCACGTTGGTCAGGTCCGCATTGCTGCATACCGCACTCTGCCCGGCAGCCCAGAGCATTGCCCCAGCCACTGCCGCGCAGCATACCCCCCATGCTGTCAGCCAGAAAATGCGCTTTCGTTTCATGGATTCTTTCATATCCGATCCCCTCGTTTTCCGTTGTTGATTTGCCCCGGCAAACCTTTTATACTTATAGCTATGAAGTTCGGGGATGGGTTATCCCCTTTTTTGAAGGAGAAAAATATGGAAATCGCAACCCTTATATTGGCCGCCCTGGCCTGTATCTTCAGTCTGCTGACCCTGCTGCGCCGCCCGCCGCAGAGTGATCTGTCCGGTGAGGACCTGGAAAAGGTGCGTCAGGATCTGCTGGCGGAGATTCGTCAGACTCGTCAGGAACTGAGCGGCCGCGTGATGGCCGGTATGCAGGCGGGTGCCAACCAGACCGAACAGAAGCTGGAAAGCATTCGCACCACTATGGAGGTCCGGCTGAACTCCATGCAGGCAAGCAACGATCGCCGTCTGAACGAGATGCGCCAGACCGTGGACGAGAAGCTGCAGAAAACCCTGGAGGACAAGCTGCAGAAGAGCTTTGGTCTGGTGAGCCAGCAGCTGGAGATGGTCTATAAGGGCCTTGGCGAAATGCGCACCCTGGCTGCCGGTGTGGGCGACCTGAAAAAAGTTCTGAGCAACGTGAAAACCCGCGGCATTCTGGGCGAAATTCAGCTGGGGGCCATTTTGAATGAGATCCTGGCCCCGGAGCAGTTTGCGGAGAATGTGGCCACAGTGCCCGGCAGTTCCGATCGGGTGGAATTCGCTCTTCGACTGCCCGGCGACGGGGATGGCCAGGTATGGCTGCCCATCGACGCAAAATTTCCCTCGGACGCTTACTCCGCTCTGCTGGCCGCTTACGATCTGGGCGACCGGGCCGCAGTGGAGACTGCCGCCAAGGAGCTGGACAAACGCATCCGCAGCTTCGGCAAGGACATTCACGACAAATACATTGCTCCGCCTCACACCACCGACTTCGGCGTGATGTTCCTGCCGGTGGAAGGCCTTTATGCCGAGGTGGTGCGCCGCGGCATTGCCGAGCGGCTGCAGCGGGAATACAAAATCGTAGTGGCCGGCCCCACCACCATGGCCGCGCTGCTGAACAGCCTGCAGATGGGCTTCCGCACCCTGGCGATTCAGAAGCGATCCAGCGAGGTCTGGAAGGTGCTTGCCAGCGTGAAAGCGGAGTTTGACACCTTTGGCCAGGCGCTGGCTCAGGCACAGAACCGGCTGAATCAGGCCAGCCATGAGCTGGAAAATCTGGTAGGCGTGCGCACCCGTCAGATTCAGCGCAAGCTGCGTCAGGTGACCGAACTTCCGGCGGATAGTGATGTCGCTGCCATGCTCGGCCAAGACAGCCTGGAAGAAAATGAAAGTTAAGTATTGACTTTTTGCTGTAAACCTGATAAACTATTTCTTGCGGTCGCAATCGGCCGCAGGATTATGCGAGGGTGGCGGAATCGGCATACGCGCATGTTTGAGGTGCATGTGGTTTTTACCTTGAGGGTTCAAGTCCCTTTCCTCGCACCAAAGTTGCTTATCAAATCAGTTGGCAAACAGTTAGTGATTGCTTTTGATTGTAAGCGTTGAAAAGAGCTCCGGATGACCGGAGCTCTTTTTTGTTCGCAAAGGCAGAGCCTGCTCCCCCTATATTGAGGCAGCAGGCTCTGCTCTTTTTATGCATTATGCACCCGGCTCGAATTCAAAAATAAGTCTTATCTCTCCGGCTTCAGCGAACCGTAAAAATAAGAGGCCGTCGCTCCACCATCAATGAGAAAGTCCGCCCCTGTAATGAAGGCCCCTTTGCTGCCCATCAGCAGCTCTGCCACATTGGCCACCTCGTCCGCCGTACCGGGACGTCCCGCCGGACACCTGGCAAACATATTTTTGTAGAAATCCCCGCGCGGGCCGTTAAACTCATCGATCGCCAGTGGCGTAACAATAATTCACGGAGAGATGGAATTGATTCTAGCGCCCTTTTCACCCCATTTTACAGACTCGGCCATAACACGCTTTTCATTGCACCGTTTGGCCAGCTGATACGCGTGGAGCGTATCCCGGATATTCTTCGGCTGAAGCAGTGGTAATTTTAAAAGTTCCTCGGTGGGAGTACAGGCCAGCTGCTCGTCTTCCTCCGGGGTGAGCTGCTTCATCCGATGGCCGGACTGACTGGAAATAGTTACTCCCACACCGCCGGGGGCGATCACCGTCCCAATCTCCTCCAGCAGGACAGCTGTTCCATACAGGTCCACCTTCAAAATCTCCTCCACGGAAGCCTGACTGGGCGAGACGCCTGCGGCATTGACTAGCATGTTGATCTCGCCGTATTTTTGCGCCTCAGTGATGATGTTTCGGATTGATGTCCGACTGGAAAGATCCATCTCCATCGGAACCGCATCAAACCCGGCATCGTTCATAGTCCTGGCGATTGTCTGCGCATTCTCCGGTTTTTTGTCGCCAATTACACTCTTCATTCCGTATCCCATCCGGCGAGCAATGGCCATGCCGATCTGCCCTGCGCCGGTCAATATCATTACCTGTTTCATCGCAATTCCCTTTCTTTATTGGTTAAGCCAGCGCAGCACAAGGTCTTTGCTGCAATCCACGTCGGAACCGCAGATTGCCAGACCTGCCTTAACATCAGCACCCTTGCAGGTGCGGGCGATATTCCGTTCCGTCCCACCCAAGCCACTCCCCTCATGGGTACAAAACGGATGAATGTTTTTTCCGGCCCAGTCAAAGGCTTCCAGGAATGTATAAACCGCCATGGGCAGATCGCCCCAGTAGTTCGGGTACCCCAAATAGATTTCATCATACCCGTTCAGATTCTCCGGAAGCTCCACCAGCTCCGGACGTGCATTGGACCGTTTGTCCGCCATCGCCTGATCAATGCAGCTCTTATAGTCGGGCGAGTAGGGTTTCTTCTGCTCGATTTTGAACAGTTCTGCCCCCGTCACATCTTTGATTATGTGTGCCAGCTTTTCTGTATTGCCGACTTCAACAAAACGGTACTGCCCACCGAAGTAGTTTTCATCGGCCCGCGAATAAAATATGACAAGTTTTGCCATTTTGAATTCTCCTCCCTTTGTTCTGCTTTTATTATAAAAAGCGCTCCATGACCTATCAATTTTAATTTCAGCCGTATTAGATAAGTTTATCTTATACAAAAAGGCTGCCCTCGCAGAACGAGAGCAGCCCCAAACAGACCGGAGCGCTATTCAAATTTACGTTTTAAAATATATGCAAACTCTTCCACATAATAACCGGAGTTGTCCTTTTTCCAGAACAGGCAGTGGTTGCGGGAAATTCGCTCCTCTCCGCGATAAAGAGGAATGCGGCGGATGGACGCACCGAAGGTCATAACAGAACCATTGCCTTCCTCCGGTAAAAAGCCCTGTCCGCTAATGACCATCATCCGCGCTTCCTCCAGATTTTCCGCATAGAGAATCTCGCTCTGTATACCAATGATGGTCCGGTAAAACTCTTTTTCCGCAGCTTGCTGTTCTTTGGACGCCACAAGAATGCAAGGAATATTTTTCAATTCCTGCACCGTAACGGAAGGAAGTTCCGCCACGGGGTTGCGGGCCGTCAGCTCAACATACATTTTGTTGGTTGCCAAAACTAAATTGACATATTCATCAGAAAAAGCACGGCGCTGATCGTTGAGTACCAGATCCGCGCCACCGGTGCGCAGCAGGTCAAACAAATCTTCATGGTTTCCGTACAGCAGTTGAAGGTCAATGCGAGGATATTTTTCTGCGAATTCCTCCAGCGCCTGATGAACCTCCGGGCTATTATGGCTGCGCAGGTAGCCGATTTTCAGAACCGCTTCATCTCCCCGGGCAATCTGAGCGGCTTCGCTGCACATCTGCTCATAATCCGCAACCAGGATCAGGCTCTTTTTATAGAAGTGCTCCCCTGCAGCGGTCAATACAAATTTTCGATGATTCCGTTCCAGCAGGGAAAAGCCCAGTTCCTGCTCCAGCGCCTTGATCTGCTGCGAAACAGCAGACTGTGGAATATGGCATTCCTCTGCTGCTTCTGAAAAACTGTTGTTGCGCACAACCGATTGAAAATCGGAATTTGACGAAGCATACTCCCCTCCTCCTGCCTCAATCACATTTTGATGATTCAGTTTTAAATATTATATCACGAGAAAAAAGGCAGAAGCAAAACTTATCCTTTCGAACTGCTCTGTGACAGGTTTTGTTGTTTTTACGCTCAAAAAGGAATATAATGGCAGTATATCCACATCCGGGAAATCCTCTTTTCTCTTGCGGCTTATGAAAAGAGGGGCGAACGTCTCACCGCTTTACATCCGGATGTGGCCATCACAGGAGGAATTGCAAGATGAAACGAATGCTTATTATTTTGTCTGCACTCACGGTATTGCTGGCCGGGTGCGCATCCGCACCTGCACAGCAAGGCTCCGCCATCGAGATGCGCGTTTCCGACGGCTGGATTGAGTATACCAACGATGGGCAAACCTGGACCCAGCTTGTGGCTCTTGACGAATTGAAAGGTGAGGACGGTCAGGATGGTGCTGATGGGGAAAATTCTCCGTCGGCAGCAGGAAGTTCCTCTTCTGACGTGCAGGTCGTACAGGGAGAAAAAGGCGACAAGGGTGACAAGGGCGATCCTGGTGCTGCAGGTCCGACCGGAGCGCAGGGAGAAAAGGGCGATACCGGTGCGCAGGGTCCGGCCGGGGAAACTATCGTCATCGCACCGCAGCCCACCAACACTCCCAGTGATCTTCAACTGGAAAGTCTGAGCATTGGTGGTCAGCCATTTGTGGGCACCAGCGGAGATTATGTGGTTCTTGTGGCCTGCTTCTCCCCTTCCGACTCCACTCCGGCGTTTGAATGGAGCTGCAGCGGCGGCGAGATTCTGGGCAACACCGAGACCGTACTTTTTGTGGCCCCGGCGAACGACAGCTTCACGGACAAGACATACACTGTTACGGTAACTGCCGGCGGCAAAACCGCCTCCAAGGATATCGTAGTGAAGGGACGGCCTCTGCCCACTGCGGCACCAACTCCTGCGCCAACCGCCGCACCTACTCCAGCTCCCACCGCTGCTCCCACACCTAAACCCACCGCTGCTCCAACCGCTGTACCGACTCCGGCACCAACGGTTGCGCCCACACCCGAACCTGCCCCAACAGAAGTCCCGGCTCCTACCGAGGCACCTGTATTTCCGTGGTGAGTCAATTTTGTTGTGTAAACAGGCACTTTAAAGCATCCTCCAAGGCCTACAGCAAACAAAAAGCTTTTCCAAACATGTCCGCCTT
>NZ_JAPNNW010000040.1:0-2352 GCF_027853465.1 Allofournierella sp. CML151
TATTGACAATCCCGAAGGGAAGGTATAAGATAATGCTGAACCTATCCCGCAAAAGCGCAGATGCGGACATGAGCGGGCGGGCAACACGCGGATAGAGAAGGCCGCCGCTTCCAGTTTGGAAGCGTGCTGAGAGCGGCTGCGCGCAGTGCCCTCACAGCTTACCACCGCGGAGCGCGGGGGCGAACCCCCGCCGGCAAGGGCCCGTTATCGCCCAAACGAGTGGGCGCGCTAAAAAGGCGCGCAATTCGGGTGGAACCGTGGAGCTTTCAGATGCTTCATCCCGTTATTGTTTTACGGGATGGGGCATTTTTTCTTTTTTCGCCCCTTTGGGCGAAGAGATCAAACGGGAGGTCAAACAGTTATGATCAAAGTTGATTTGAAGGGCACCGTCAAGGAATTTGAGGCGGGCGTATCCGCCGCTGAGGTGGCCAAGAGCATCGGCATGGGCCTGTACAAGAGCGCCTGCGCCGCCAAGGTGGACGGCCAGGTGTGTGACCTGCGCACCGTGCTGGACAAGGACTGCGCGCTGGAGATCCTGACCTTTGCCGACGAGGAAGGCAAGCACGCCTTCTGGCACACTGCTGCCCATGTGATGGCCCAGGCCATCCAGCACCTGTACCCCGAAGCCCACTTCGGCATCGGCCCCGCTCTGGAGAGCGGCTGGTACTACGACATCGGCGGCGTGAAGCCCTTTACCCCGGACCAGTTCGCCGGGATTGAAGCCGAGATGAAGAAGATCGCCAAGGCGGATCTGCCAGTGGAGAAGCGCATCATCACCGTGGAGGAGGGCCGCCAGATTTTCGCCGGTCAGCCCTACAAGCTGGAGCTGCTGGAGGAGTACGCCGAAAAGGGCTGGGAGCTGAGCGTTTACCAGCAGGGCGACTTTGTGGACCTGTGCGCAGGCCCGCACCTGATGAGCACCGGCGCGGTGAAGGCCGTGAAGCTGACCCAGGCCACCAGCGCTTACTGGCGCGGTGATTCCAACCGGGACAGCCTGTGCCGCATGTACGGCATCGCCTTCCCCAAGGCCAGTGAGCTGGAGGAGTACCTGAAGCAGCAGGAAGAGGCCCTCAAGCGGGACCACAACAAGATCGGCCGTGAGCTGGAGTACTTCACCACCGTGGATGTGATTGGCCAGGGCCTGCCGGTTATGCTGCCCAACGGCGCCCGCGCCATCCAGCTGCTGCAGCGCTGGGTGGAGGACACCGAGCAGAAGCGGGGCTACCTGCTGACCAAGACCCCCCTGATGGCCAAGCGCGACCTGTACAAGATCAGCGGCCACTGGGACCACTACCTGGACGGCATGTTCATCCTGGGCGATCCCCACGATGAGACCAAGGAGTGCTTCGCCCTGCGTCCCATGACCTGCCCCTTCCAGTACCAGGTCTACCTGAACCGCAAGCGCAGCTACCGTGACCTGCCCATGCGTCTGGGCGAGACCTCTACCCTGTTCCGCAACGAGGATTCCGGCGAGATGCACGGCCTGATCCGTGTGCGTCAGTTCACCATCAGCGAGGGCCACATCGTGCTGCGCCCCGACCAGCTGGAGGAGGAGTTCCGCGGCTGCCTGGAGCTGGCCAAGGAGATGCTGGATACCCTGGGCCTGGGCGAGGACGTAAGCTACCGCTTCAGCCAGTGGGACCCCAACCGCAAGGACAAGTACGAGGGCACCGCTGAGCAGTGGGAGGAAGCCCAGGGCCTGATGAAGAAGATCCTGGACCACCTGGGCCTGGAGTACAAGGTGGGCATCGACGAGGCCGCCTTCTACGGTCCCAAGCTGGACATCCAGATCAAGAACGTGTTCGGCAAGGAAGATACCCTCATCACCATCCAGATCGATATGCTGCTGGCTCAGAAGTTCGGCATGACCTATGTGGGTGAGGATGGTCAGGAGCACACCCCCTACATCATCCACCGCACCTCCATCGGCTGCTACGAGCGTACTCTGGCCCTGCTGCTGGAGAAGTACGCCGGTGCTCTGCCCACCTGGCTGATGCCCACTCAGGTGGAAATCATCCCCATCACCGAGCGTCAGCACGCCTATGCCCGTGAGCTGCACAACAAGCTGGAGGCCGCCGGCATCCGTGTGGATACCGACTACCGCAGCGAGAAGATGGGCTACAAGATCCGCGAGGCCCAGCTCAAGAAGATCCCCTACATGCTGGTTGTGGGCGACAAGGAGATGGAAGAGGGCCTGGTTGCCGTTCGTGCCCGCAAGGAGGAAAAGGGCGGTGTGATGACCCCCGATGCCTTCATCGGCCAGATCCTCACCGAGATCGCCACCAAGGAGCGCTGATTGCGCCCGCCTGATTTAATGCAAATGAAAAGCCGCATCCAACCGGATGCGGCTTT
>NZ_JAPNNW010000041.1:0-1854 GCF_027853465.1 Allofournierella sp. CML151
GGGGCTGTTGCAAAACGGAAGTTGAGCAACAGCCCCCACTTTTTGTGAAAAGCAGGATCGGAAGAGACTTTTTCAAGAATTTTAGGAGAAATAGTCTCCAAATCATCTTAAGTAGGCGCAGCAAAGCTGAGCTTTCCGCAATGAGGAAGCCCGGCATTTTGTGTTTTTTCAGATGTCACAAATATCTACTCTTTTTTGAGCGGAAAAAGATGTGTTTTCCGTCTGTCCTGTCGCAATTTGGAGCAGTACTTGTCCAGATCAAAGGCCAGACACAGCAAAAACAGTTCCAGAGAGATGTTGGTTTTCCCTCGCATAAGGAAGCGTTTGAACTGGCGGTCGCTTTTTAATACGCCGAAAGCACCCTCAACTTGAATGGAGCGATTCATGCGCAAAAGAACGCCCCGCTCTGTGAGCAGATTTTCGTGGGCTTGCGCTCTGTGTTGGGCAAACTCCTCGCAGATTTTCACTTCTTTGCGAAAATCCGGATTTTGGGATTTGGTACACTGCTTGCGAACTGGACATCCGGTACACTGGTCACATTGGTAATAATTGTATGTGGTAACTACACCGTTGCTCTCCTGTGAACAGGATCTGTAAAAGCGCAGTTTTCTCCCCGCAGCGCAGACAAAGCAGTCTTCATCTTCCAGATACCGCATGTTTTCTGCGCGCCAGAGCTGTTCACAGTATTTCCTCGTTTTTCTGGTTTGGTAATTGGTCGGCTTAATGTAGCAGTTCTGTCCACGAGAGGCAAGATACAGATAGTTGCCCACGCTTTCGTAGCCCGCATCTGCCACAATGTCCCGGTAACTGCGGCCTTGCATTCTCTGAATATGATTCAGGAATGGGATGAGCGTTCCGCTGTCTGTGCAATTGGAGAAAGCTGCCACACCGGTAATATATTCGCTGTTTACTGCCAGCTGCACATTGTATGCGGGCTTGAGCTGACCATTTCCCATGTGGTCCTCTTTCATCCGCATGAAGGTGGCATCCTTGTCCGTCTTGGAAAGGCTGTTCCTGTGGCAACCCATCTCAAACAGCTGCCTTTCGTATTTCTTCCAGCGCACCACCAGCCGGTCAATTTCTTCGTATTGCCGCTGCCAGAACGGTTTTCTTCTGCCTGTCCCGTGTACCATCTCTCCTCCTTCGGGCACAAGGCTCTTTGCAAGGGCTTGCAGCTTGCCGACAGTCAGGTGGCCCTCTCCGCCGTATTGGTAAAACAATTCCCTGGCTTTCTCTTTCACCTTGGCCAGCTGTCTGGTTACGCTCTTTCGCCAAACAAAGGTATACCGGTTCGCCATGCTTTCCATCTTGGTTCCGTCGATGAATACTTCCTCGTATTCAATCTCCTCTTCCTCCCATAGCCGGCGAACAAACTGGTAAAACAGGTCTTCAATGGCATCCTTCGCTTTGCCACTGCGAAAACGCGCAAACGAAGTATGATCCGGTACTCGCTCTCCCTGCAGCAACCAGATGAAGTCGATATTCTTACGGCAGGCCTGCTCCAGCTTCCGTGTGGAGTAGATTCCGCACATGTATCCGTACACCAATAGCTTGAACATGATCCGTGGTTCTGCTGCCGATTTTCTCCCTTTGGGCGAATACGCTTTGTACAGTTTCCTGTAATCCAGTTCCTCAAGCTGGGCGTTGGCTACAAATACGGGTTCATCTTCCGCTATTTCAATATTTTGTGTGATTGGCAGCGCTAACTGTTGATACTGCGCCGCCTTTCTGCTATACTCTTTTTGTTGTGTTTGGTTCATTGCAGTTTCAGACTACAACAAAAAATGAGATAGGCAACCCTTTCGGGGAAGTCTATCTCATTTTTTTCATTTTAGGCTATTTTGCAACAGCCCC
>NZ_JAPNNW010000042.1:0-1732 GCF_027853465.1 Allofournierella sp. CML151
ACAAGAACAGGATATAAAGCTTTATGCTGAGGCCTGTGCAGTTTTAGCCTGTGTTTTTGTTTATTCAGATAAAGCTTTGTACAAATCTATTGCCTAAAACTGTCTCTCTTTCGGCTACGTAAGCGCCATAAGCAACCATGCTCGAAGGAATATGAGCGAATGTTTTATTCAAACCAAAAGCCCCTGCCGACCGTGCTTTTCGCTCCGGTCGGCAGGGGCTGCATTTCTCTTAGTCGATAGTTTCCTGTTCTTCCTGAGGTTCAGTGACTTCTTCGGGTTCTTCGCCTGTTTCGGGCTGTTCCTCGCTGTCGGCGGTTTCCTCATCCTCGGCATCTTCGGTATCCTCTAAGGTTTCATGGCTATCATCAGCTGCTTCTTCCTGGGCTGCCTGGGCCGCTTCAAATTCCTCATCCGCTTCTTCCAGTGCCTGCTCGATCAGTCCGATGACGAAATCCTTCTGACTGAGCTTCTTGCCGTAGGTCTGCTCATACCGCATCAGATATTCCTTGATCCGCTGGAAGAATTTCTCACTTACCTGAAATGCCATTGTTCTCATTTTGCTCATACCGTTTGCTCCCTTCATGTAATGTTCGTTGATGACCATTTCGATGAATTTGCTCATCGTGCTTTCACTTTCACGGATGTCCTCGCTGATCCGATTGTGCAGGTCCAGCGGGATTTTACAGGTGATGCCCTTGGTTTCCATGTCATTGCCTCCTTTTTCAGTCGTTCCTTTCGGGCAACACAAGCATAGTACTTGCCGCCGATCTGGAGGGTGTTCTTCAGCGTATAGGGTTCGTGGGTATACGCTGTCACACCGGCTGGAAAAGAAAATGCCGCGTCTTGATGGCGTAGTACCCGTGGTCGATTCCCATGATCATGGTTTCAGATCCTTTCTGGCTTTTGCCTTGATTTTTTCGCTTCTTCTTTCTGCGGGTTGCCATCTTATCTGGCCTCTCCCTTGCTGGGGACCTGGGATTCCCGACAGTATTCAGGGTATCGGATGCGGATTGCTTCCAGCATATAGCCTGCATCCGATGTGGTGAACAGATCGTGGGGCGTTGCACAGCCGTCCTCATTCCACCCGTTCCAAAGGTTGAATGCCAAACGGGTCAGACAACTGCTTCCGCTGGTTTGCCAACCTTTGTTCAGCCCCTCCGGCCGGATAACATCCTCCTGGAACTCAAAGACATCTTCAACATGCTTTCGGGTTTCGTCGCTGATGCCCATCGTGTAAAAAAAGGCCTTGTGGTAGGGATCAAGGACGCCGGTCTGAGTGAGGCACTGCTCATAGAATTTCTCGTGTTCTCTGTTTTTGAATTTGATTGACATTTTGTTCCTCCTTTGGCTCTGGGTGTTGAACAGAATCCACCGGCTGGGAAAGACGGATGAATTTCGTTTCACCACTGGTTCTTTTCCCGTTGAAAAACGCTGAAATCTAGCAGCGTTTATATCTTCTTCCCAGCCGGTAAATAATCTAGGGGGAGAGGTGTGGAGAGGGGGACAAAACGAAAAAAGCGCCCCGGCCAACATGAGCCGAGGCGCTGCCTGAAAAAGGGTACACTTCCCCCTTGGATTTTGAGAGTTCGATTTTCAACAAAAAAGAGCCCGCGATGTTTATAATATCACAGGCTCTGACCGGTCCTATTGCAGGATATTGTGTGTTTTCTGATATAAAAAATCCACTGTCCAAATTTCTCTGGACAGTGGATATCTGGTGCACTTCCAGGGA
>NZ_JAPNNW010000043.1:0-1545 GCF_027853465.1 Allofournierella sp. CML151
AGAAAGATTAACTATTAAAAATCAACCCCGAAAATGAATGGTGGTGGTGAAAAAGAGATGGTTCAAAAAAGGTATAGCAAAGCTGAGGTCTTGTCAGACCCCTGCTGGCTATTCAAGTGGTTGCAGTTAAGATGCTGAGCAATATGGCTGCATGGATTTCTCCATGGCAAATATCAGACGAACTAACTTCTTGGCAGCATGAGAGATGGCGATATTGTAGTGTTTTCCCTCCGCCCGCTTCTTGGCAAGATAATCAGCAAAAGCCGGGTCCCAGTAGCAGACATACTTGGTTGCGTTGTAAAGTGCGTAGCGTAAGTATCGGGAGCCACGCTTTTCCATGTGCGGATAGCAATTTTTGAGCTGTCCGGACTGGTAAGTTGAGGGGGACATCCCGGCATAAGCCAACAGCTTGTCTGGGGAGTCAAAGCGGGTAAAGTCGCCGACCTCAGCCAGGATCATGGCGGCCATGCGGAACCCCAGCCCTGGGATAGTGGTAATAGGCGAATGAAGCTCACCCATAATGGATTGGATTTGTTCTTCGATTTCATCAATTTCACGATCCAGTTCCCGGGTGAGGCGGATGGTGTGCTGTAATTCAAGGGACTTGGCAGGCATCCGAGAGCCAATGGAATTTCTGGCAGCATCTCGTATTTCAAGAGCCATATCCCGCTTGTAGTGGCCTTTGGAGGCGGTTTCGAGCAGTGTTTTCAGCCTTGTCAAATGGGCTGCGGCAACCTGCTTTGCGCCGGGGAACTCCTCTAACAGGGAGTAAACAGAGGTCATGTGAAGTGTGGGGACCAGTTTTTCCAGTTCGGGAAACAGGATACAGACCAATCGAGAAATAGAACTTTTCAGTTTCGCCCGTTCTTTTACCTTGTCAAAACGGTATCTGGTCAGTGACTTTAGCTCCTCATTGTGGTATGCTGTACTTGTGTAGGGTTTGAGGCCCGCATCGGATAACAGCATAGAAGCAATGGTTCGCGCATCCACCCGGTCAGTTTTGGTTTTTCTCAGACTGAGGCTCTTTCGGTAGAGGTTTGTGCGCAAGGGGTTCAGGACATAGGTGGTCAGACCGTTGTCAAAGAGAAACCCGAGAAGGTTGTAGCTGTAATGTCCGGTCGCCTCAAGCCCTACTTTTATTTTGTCCTGAGAGTTGGTGCAGTCCTGGATTCTCTGCAACAGACGGTGAAACCCATCCATGTTGTTGGGAATCGTGAACACATCCGCCAGGACTTCCCCCTCAGAGCTGACGATGAAGCAATCGTGCTTGTCTTTTGAGACATCAATACCAACAGAAATCACCATAACAAATCCCTCCAGCGGTAAATATGTGATGCTGCATCCACAGTACACCTTACTTTTGTAGCCTTGTTCCACATAAACCGTCTGGCGGTATTTAACTGATCAACAAAATTGTAAGGGGCTGTGGTTGGAACCTTTCTTGAACCATCTTGTGGTAGGAGATTTGCACCAATCCACAGCATCCCTTACAGTGTAGCACACAGCCCTTGGAGAGGGGCTCTAATAACTACTACTCTATAATAC
>NZ_JAPNNW010000044.1:0-1401 GCF_027853465.1 Allofournierella sp. CML151
AACCGCCGGACCTCCTTTCAGAGGTCCGGCGGTTTGCAGTCCGGGAAAAAAGCGGTGCAATCAACCGATCTTCTTGAACAGCTCCACCAGCTTTTCCTTGTCGAAGAACACCGGGTTAGCGCCGGCGCAGGCGTCCTTCATGGCGTTCTCGGCCAGGGTATCGTAGTCGGGATCGTTCACGCCCACGTCCTTCAGGCTCTTGGGAATGCCCACTTCCTCAGACAGTGCCTTGATGCGGCCGATCACATGATCCACACACTCGGCGTCGGTCTTGCCCTCGCAGTCGTAGCCAATGGTGGCAGCGATGGCACGGAACTTGGCCGGGGCGTGCTTGGCGTTTTCTTCCTCCACCACGGGCAGCAGCATGGCGTTGCATACACCGTGAGGCAGGTCATACAGGCCGCCCAGCTGATGCGCCATGGCGTGTACATTGCCCAGACCGGCGTTGCTGAAGGCAATGCCGTTCAGATAGCAGGCATAGCACATCTGCTCGCGGGCTTCCAGATCCTGGCCGTTCTTCACGGCGCGGGGCAAGAACTCGAAGATCTGCTTGATGGCGTACAGAGCGGTGGCGTCGGTCACATCGTTGGCGCCCTTGGCCACAACGGCCTCCACCGCATGGGTCAGTGCGTCCATACCGGTGGCAGCGGTCAGGGAGGCGGGCATGCTCACCATCAGCTCGGGGTCGTTCACGGTCACGGCAGCCAGGGTGTTGTTGTCCACCATGATCATCTTCACGTGGCGCTCCTCGTCGGTGATCACGTAGTTGATGGTCACCTCGGCAGAGGTACCGGCGGTGGTGGTGATGGCCACGATGGGCAGAGACTTCTTGGAGCTCTTGTTCACGCCCTCGTAATCCTTGATGCTGCCGCCGTTGGTGGCCAGCACGGCGATGGCCTTACCGCAGTCCTGAGGGGAACCGCCGCCCACGCTTACAACAAAATCGCAGCCGTTTTCCTGCAGGACCTTCAGGCCGTCCTCCACGTTCTTCACGGTGGGGTTGGGCTTGGCTTCGTTGTACACCACATATTCCACGCCCACGCTCTCCAGCATCTTGGCCACCTTGTCCACGGTGCCGTTGCCGGTCAGGAACTTATCGGTGGAGATCAGGGCCTTTTTGCAGCCCATGGCCTTGATGGGAGCGGCAGCATCCTGCAGGCAGCCCTTGCCCAGCAGGTTGATCGGGGGTACATAGTAAGTCATCGTCATTTCCTCCTTGTGTAATTTGTATCTTCTCGTTGTTCTTATTTACGAATTATATACGTATATAAGAATCATCTGTTTTTAAGGTATCACTTGGAGGCGGTGATTGTCAATTTGCGTTTTCACCCATTTTCTGAACAAATTTTTGTCAACTATTTCTGCGGGCAAAAAAATACCGCCGGCAAAAGCCGGCGGTAT
>NZ_JAPNNW010000045.1:0-1263 GCF_027853465.1 Allofournierella sp. CML151
CCCGCCACCGGCAAGGCCACCGGCACCCTGGTGGGCGGCGACACCACCGCCGGTCTGGAGGAGCTGAACAGCCAGCTGGAGGAATACCCGCTGGTGGCCACTCTGGACCCGGGCCAGACCGCGGACGTGGTGCTGAGCATCACCCCGGACGCCACCGCCACCAATGTGAGCTACATGGGCGCGGAAGGCATGATTGAGTTCCGCTTCCAGGCGGCGGATGTGCCCGACGTGAAGACCGTTGTGACCACCGAGACGGTGCAGGGAGAACCCAACGTGGTGACCCAGGTTCGCACCATCGTGGTGTCGGCCAAGACCGGCGATTTCAACACCATTGCGGTATGCGCGGTGGTGGTACTGGCGGCAGTGGTGCTGCTGGTGCTGACCAAGAAGAAAAAGAAGGAGGAAGCAAGCGATGCGCAAGACTAATAAGCTGTTGGCCGGGCTGCTGAGCCTGTGCCTGGCGGTAAGCGTCAGTGCAATGCCCGCCCTGGCGGCGGAAGATGATGCTTCCTCCACCGAAGCCACCACCTATGTGGTGACCTTCCGTCCCGGTGAGCACGGTACGTTCACCGATTCCTTCATCGCCGGGTTGGAAAAATACGGCGAGGTGAAAACCAGCGAGGCCACCGGCGCGGTGGCTGTGCGGCTGAACGAGGGCGCGGCTCTGCCCAACGCTCCTCAGCTGACCGATATCGTGATGAACGAGGACGCCTCCCGCTACTTTGTAACCGATGCCGCCCAGGGCTACACCGGCGGCACTGCCAGCGGCGATGTGAACGCGGTGGCTCAGTACACCCTGCGTGCCAGCACCGAGGATGCGGTGTTCACCGTGCAGTATCTGGACCGTGAGACCGGCGCCGAGGTGGCTCCCACCCTGCAGGGCTCCGCACCTGTGGGTCAGAACCTGACCTTCTACGCGCTGAACAACATCGAGAACTACACCGCCGAGGTGGCCAGCCAGCAGCTGACCGTATCCGCCAACGCGGACGAGAACGTGGTGACCTTCTACTACACCGCGGGCGTAAACAACGTGACCGAGACCGTGACCACTCCGGGCGGCACCGTCATCCAGTATGAGGACCAGACCGTTGTGGGCGGCGCAGCTGTAGCAGGCGGCGGCGCGGGCGGTGCCGGTGGAGCCGGTGGCGCTGGTGGCGCCGGCGGTGACGCAGGTGCAGGCGGCGATACCGTGACCATCCCCGAGGAGGACACCCCCCAGGCGGGCGGCGATAACACCCCCGGCGGTGAGGACGTGGAGATCCC
>NZ_JAPNNW010000046.1:0-1052 GCF_027853465.1 Allofournierella sp. CML151
TTGTAGGATTACAATAGATATTGGACAGTTAAATAAAAAAGGATGAAGGATAAGGCCTCATCGGTTAAAGTTGAAGTTACAGGCAACAACGAAACGAGAGGGGGCCATATCCTTCATGAACAAAAGTATAACACAAGACATGGCGTATCGGCAATCCCTGATGAAGTATGCGGAAAAATACGGCGTCAGCCGTGCCAGCCGAAAGTACAACAAAGGCCGATCGTACATCTACTTTTGGAAGGCCCGGTGGGATGGCACCGTAGAATCTCTGGCCTGCCAGTCCCGGCGGCCCCACAGTCACCCCAATCAGCATACAGAAGCAGAAATGAAGTTAATACGGGACATGCGCCGCCGTAATCCAAACCTGGGCATGGTGGAACTGTGGCACCGCCTGCGCCAGCGCGGCTATACCCGCCGCCCAGAGAGCTTGTTCCGGGTCATGCGCAAACTGGGGTTGTTTCCTCCGCAGAAGAAGAAAACGGTCTATCATCCTAAGCCCTATGAGCAGATGACCTATCCCGGCCAGCGCGTTCAGGTGGATGTGAAGGTCGTACCCCGTAAGTGTATCTCAGACCCGGAGCTGCGCCTGTTTCAGTACACTGCCATTGACGAGTTCACACGCCTGCGCTTCCTGGCCGCTTATCCCGAGCAGTCCACCTTTTCCTCAGCCGATTTCCTCAAAAGGCTTGTCAGGTGGTATGCACGCCGCGGCATCCGGGTAGAGTGCGTTCAGACCGACAACGGCTTTGAGTTCACCAACCGTTTTTCCAACAGCAAACGAGATATTCCTACTCTGTTTGAAGTTACCGCTGCACAGCTGGGCATCCGCCACAAGCTCATCCGTCCCTACACCCCACGTCACAATGGAAAGGTCGAGCGCAGCCATCGGGAGGACCAGAAGCGCTTCTACTCCCACCGCTGTTTTTACTCCCTGGACGACTTTGCTAGGCAACTCGCTGTCCACAACCGCCGCTCCAACCTCTTCCCCATGAGACCGCTCTCCTGGCTTTCTCCTTTCGAGTTCTCTGTCCAATATGTTTGACAAACCTACA
>NZ_JAPNNW010000047.1:0-833 GCF_027853465.1 Allofournierella sp. CML151
GTCATAGCCGTACAGGGTATTGCCGCCGCAGGTCAGGCTCACGGTGTAGCCGGTGTCCTTGGCGTTGGAAGCGCCGATCAGGGTGCTCACCACGTCGGTGTCCATGTAGAAGTAGGCAGCCTTGTCGCCGGTATTCTCCAGCGTGATGGTACCGGTATAGGTCTTGCCCGGAATCATCTGGGTAAAGCCGCTCATCTGAGTGCTGCCCGAATAGGTCAGGTTGGTGCCGTCGTAGACCACCTTGTCGGCACCGGCGGCAAAGCAGCCCAGCGCGAATACCGCGCTCAGAGCCAGCGAGAAAAGGCTCGCGATCAGTTTTTTCTTCATCTTCACTGCCTCCTCCCGCTTATTCGGTCACGCTGACCAGGTTGCCATTCTCGTCCAGCTCGGCCACAACGCCCCAGCTGGCCAGAATGCCGCTGGCGTTCAGGTCGGCCGCATCCGCGCCCGCAAACTGTACGCCATCCGCCACAGCCTCCAGGTGTACGTTCATACCTGCATACTCGTTGGTCAGGTCAGCCGGGATACCGATGATCTCCAGCAGCTCGCTGGTGCTCTGGCCCGCCGGTACCGGGTACTTGTAGTAGTACACCTCGGTCTCGCCCGAGTTGCCCTCGAACAGTTTCTCGGCCTTAATCCAGTCGGCGCTGTTCAGGCCCAGCTCGATGTTTCCGGCGGCGAGATCGGTGGTTTTGCCTTTCTCGTCCGCCCAGTATTTGGTTACGGTAACGCGGATGTAGGCATCCACGCTGCCGGTATTGTCTACTTGATAGCCGTCTTTTACTTCGATCTCGTCTGCCGGCATCAGCGCCTTGTCCGTCACCGTGAGGGCG
>NZ_JAPNNW010000048.1:0-833 GCF_027853465.1 Allofournierella sp. CML151
ATCATAACCGTACAGGGTGTTGCCGCCGCAGGTCAGGCTCACGGTGTAACCGGTGTCCTTGGCGTTGGAAGCGCCGATCAGGGTGCTCACCACGTCGGTGTCCATGTAAAAGTAAGCAGCCTTGTCGCCGGTGTTCTCCAGCGTGATGGTGCCGGTGTAGGTCTTACCCGGGATCATCTGGGTAAAGCCGCTCATCTGAGTGCTGCCCGAATAGGTCAGGTTGGTGCCGTCGTAGACCACCTTGTCGGCGTCAGCGGCAAAGCAGCCCAGCGCGAATACCGCGCTCAGAGCCAGCGAGAAAAGGCTCGCGATCAGTTTTTTCTTCATCTTCACTGCCTCCTCCCGCTTATTCGGTCACACTGACCAGATTGCCGTTTTCGTCCAGCTCGGCCACAACGCCCCAGCTGGCCAGAATGCCGCTGGCGTTCAGGGCGGCCGCATCCGCGCCCGCAAACTGTACGCCATCCGCCACAGCTTCCAGGTGTACGTTCATACCTGCATACTCGTTGGTCAGGTCAGCCGGGATGCCAATGGTCTCCAGCAGCTCGCTGGTGCTCTGGCCCGCCGGTACCGGATACTTGTAGTAGTACACCTCGGTCTCATCCGAGTTTCCCTCGAACAGCTTTTCGGCCTTGATCCAGTCGGCACTGTTCAGGCCCAGCTCGATATTTCCGGCGGCGAGCTTGGTGGTTTTGTCTTCGCCCTCCGCCCAGTATTTGGTTACGGTAACGCGGATGTAGGCATCCACGCTGCCGGTATTGTCTACTTTATAGCCGTCTTTTACTTCGATCTCGTCTGCCGGCATCAGCGCCTTATCCGTCACCGTGAGGGCA
>NZ_JAPNNW010000049.1:0-578 GCF_027853465.1 Allofournierella sp. CML151
CGAACTATGCAAGTACCATCCCGAACACAAAACAGTGGTGGCGGACAGCGCCTACAAAACACCCTGGATCTGCAAGAGAATTTTTGAGAGCGGCCGCGTTCTTTCCACCTGCTATACCAGACCCAAAACCAAAGAGAACAGCCATCCCTGGTGGGCCTATGTGTATGACGAATACTTTGACGATGTGATCTGCCCCGAATACCACGCACTGCATTATTCCACCACAAACCGGGACGGTTACCGGGAATACAAAAGCCGCGCCTATCTTTGCAAAATTTGTCCCACCAGAGGAATGTGCACCGAAAACGCCAAGTGTGAGAAAACTGTGCTGCGCCATGTCTGGCAGGACTACGTGGAGATGGCAGAGCATATCCGGCACATGGCGGTGTACAAAGAGCTGTACCGGCTGCGAAAAGAGAAGATTGAGCGTGTGTTTGCCGATGCGAAGGAAAAGCACGGGATGCGTTACACACAGTACAGAGGCTTGGCTCAGGTGACAAACTGGGTGAAGCTTAAATTTGCTGCCATGAATCTGAAAAAGCTGGCCATCTGGAAATGGAACGCCACCCATCCAGGGT
>NZ_JAPNNW010000005.1:0-175823 GCF_027853465.1 Allofournierella sp. CML151
TGCGGGGCGGCTTCACCGTTCGCGCTGTTGGCGCTCCGGTTCAGCTCGCAGGGACTCTCAGGCTAAAAAACATGCCACCGGCATGTTTTTCTTAACGCCTTCGTCTAGAAGTGCACCACAAAGGGGTGGGCATTGAACGATGCTCGCTTTTCTTTTGGTCCACTTCCCCCTGTGGGGGCGGCTTCACCGTTCGCGCTGAGGCGCTCCGGTTCAGCTCGCAGGGACTCTCAGGCTAAAAAACATGCCACCGGCATGTTTTTCTTAACGCCTTCGTCTGGAAGTGCACCAAAAGGAGGCGGCCCGAGAGATGCCCTGTTTGTGACTCCTTCCTTTTTATAAGTGGGCGGGAAAGCTGCTGGATCAAAGCAGATACACGGCCAGATTATGTTATACAATTGCTTGAATATATTCTTTTATATACAATTGGTGATAAGAAAAAGGCGCCCGAGTCGGGCGCCTTTCCTGTTGTTGAGTTGTTGATCGGAAAAATCACACCCGGGTGCAAAGGGTCTGCAGGGTGCCGGTGACGGTGAAATCGCCGCTGTTTGCGGGCAGGAAGATGCTGTCACCTTTCTTGACCGGCAGGGTCTCGCCATTGCAGCTTACTTCGCCTTCGCCGTCTACCACCAAGAGGGAAACGAAGCTCTCCGGACCAGCGGTGCCCTTGAAATCATTGATATATGCGTCCACGGTGAAGTAGTCGCACTGGGCCAGATGACCGCCGAAATCGTGATTCTTGGGCGGCTGGAGCTCGGTGACGGCTAGCGCCTGGGGAATGTGCAGGGCGCGGGGCTTGCCGTCTGCACCCACGCGGCCGTAGTCGTAGACCCGGTAGGTCACGTTGGAGTTCTGCTGGATCTCGGCGATCACGATGCCCTGGCAGATGGCGTGCAGAGTGCCCGCGGGGATGAAGAACACATCGCCCTTATGCACAGGAGCGGCGTTCAGCACCTCGGTGAGGGTGTTGTCCTGGATGCGGCGCTCGAATTCCTCTCGGCTGATCTCGTGATCGAAGCCGTAGTAGAGGAAGGCGTTCGGCTCACAGTCCAGGATGTACCACATCTCAGTTTTGCCGTACTGGCCTTCGTACTCCAGGGCGTATTCGTTGCTGGGGTGAACCTGGATGGACAGGTTGCCCTTGGCGTCGATGAATTTGGTCAGAATGGGGAAATCCTCGAATCGCTCGCAGTTGGTGCCCAGGATGCCCCGGCCCTGAGCGGCGATGTAGTTCGCCAGGGTCTGGCCCGCGTGGGGGCCGTTCACGATGGTGGAGGGGCCGTCCTTGTGGCAGGAGAGCACCCAGGCCTCGGCCAGGGGGTTCAGGTCGCTCTCGATGCCGAAGTCGGTGCGCAGCTTTTCGCCGCCCCACAGGTAATCCTTACAGGTGGGTTTCAGTTTCAACATAGCCATGCTTTGGTCGTCCTTTCTGGGATGAATTACAAGAGTGCCGCACAGGCGGTGCCGCTGGATGCGGCCCGCCTGTGCGGCTGTAAGGAATCCGGTCAGCCGCACACGGTCAGATCGGTGCGCAGCAGGATGTTTTCGGCGTTGTCGCCCAGCTGGATCTCGAAATCGCCGGGCTCTACCCGCCAGACGTAATCGGCGCCCAGGGTGCGCAGGGCACGGGGACCAACCGATACGCTCACGCGGCGGGACTCGCCGGGGGCCAGCTCCACGCGGGTGAAGGCGGCCAGCTGACGTTCCGGTTTGACCACCGAGCTGAAGTAGTCCCGCACATAAATCTGGGGAACCGCCACACCGGCACGGCTTCCGGTGTTCTCCACCGTGAATTCCACGGTGACGGTCTCGCCGGGAGCGATCTGGGTGCGGTCCAGCTTCAGGTCATGATAAGCGAAGGTGGTGTAGGCCAGGCCGTAGCCGAAGGGATACAGGGGCAGCCAGTCCATCTCCACGTAGCGCTTGCCGCCGCCCGGACGGCGGCTGTAATGGCAGGGTATCTGGCCCACGCTGCGGGGGAAGGTGATGGGCAGACGGCCGCTGGGCTCCGCATCGCCGAAGAGCACGTCGGCAATGCCTGCGCCGCCCTGTTCGCCGGGGAACCAGGCCTCCAGGATGGCGGGCAGATGCTCGTTCTCCCAGTTGGCGCTCACCGGACGGCCGCTCTGGAGCAGCAGCACCACCGGGGTGCCGGTGGCATACACGGCCTTGACCAGCTCCAGCTGGCGGCCGGGCAGGTCCAGAGAGGTGCGGTCGAAGTTTTCACCGCTGGTCTCTTCGTTATCGCCCATGCAGAGGATGGCCACGTCGGCCTGACGGGCGGCGTTCACTGCCGCATCAAAATCCTCACGGCCGGCGCTGTAGCCGAAGATGACACGGGCGCCGCGGCCGTCGTTGGTGAACTCGATGCGCACCTTATAGCGGCGGCCCGCCTCAAAGCGGAAGTCCAGAGCCTGATCGGCGCTCTTGTCCGGGCCCCAGCCGTCGATGAGCAGTTCATCGTCGATGTACAGGCGCATGCTGTCCTGGGTGCTCAGGCCGATGCAGCCATCCATGGTCTTGGGCATGCAGACATAACCGGTCCAGGCCACGCTGAAGCAGCCGGCATCCAGCTCGGGGTGGGGCAGCGAGAAGATCCAGTTGAAGTTTACGGTGCGGTCGGTACGGGTCTGCACCGGGGTGCCTTCGGGTCTGGGACCGTTGTAGTAACGGCCGGTGAGACCGGCGTTGCCTTCTTCGTCGCAGAGCATGCTGGGGTCAAAGGGATGCAGCGCCTGGCCCAGAATGTTGCAGCCGCGGGCGTGGATGACCCGGGTACCGGGGGCCACCGCATTGCGGATGCCGTCCAGCACGGTCACCTGGCCGGTGCGGCCGCGGGCCTCGGAATAGTCGCCCAGGGCGGCTTCGTCCGCGCCGGGGCCGATGACCGCGATGCAGCCCAGGTCCTTGCGCAGGGGCAGCAGGCCGTCGTTCTTCAGCAGAACCACGCTTTCCCGGGCAATGCGCCGGGCCAGCTCCAGATGATCGGGGCAGCGCAGCACCTTCTCCGCACGGGTCTCGTCGGTGAAGGGGTTCTCGAACAGCCCCAGCAGGAACTTCACCCGCAGCACGCGGCGGCAGGCGGTGTCCAGGATGGCGGGGTCCAGCTTTCCGCTCTCCACCAGATGCTCCAGGGCATTCTGCCATACGTCATGAGGGAAGTCGTAGAGCTGCAGATCCACGCCCGCTTCCACGCCCAGGCGCACGGCCTCCTCCGGCGTGGGGGCGATGAAGTGCCAGTCGTACAGGCGGGAGACGGCGGTCAAGTCGGTGCGCACAAAGCCCCGCATGCCGTATTGGCCGCGCAGTACGTCGGTGAGCAGCTCGTGGTCCATGGAGACAGGGATGCTGTCGATGGAGTTGTAGCTGCACATGGCGTTCATGGCGCCGCCGTCCACAAAGGCGGATTCAAACACGGGCAGACAGTCGCTGAACACGTCGTGACGGCCCATGGTGCAGGGGGCGCAGTTCAGACCGCCCACCGGGTTGCCGTAGCCCACATAATGCTTGGGCTCAGCGGCAATGGCGTCCGGAGCGGTCAGGTCGTCGCCCTGCATGCCCCGCACCACCTCGCGGGCGAATTCGCCGCACAGGTGGGTGTCCTCGCCGTAGGATTCCTCGCCGCGGCCGTAACGAGGGTCGCGGATCAGGTCCATCACCGGGCTGTAGCTCTCGTGGATGCCCATGGCCCGGGTCTCGGTGGCGATGGCGTGGCCCATCTGCCGCCCCAGCTCCGGGTGGAAGGTGGCGGCCAGGCCGAGCTGCTGGGGGAAGCTGGTGGCACGGTTGTTGAACAGGCCGTGCAGCGCCTCCTCGCTGAACAGGAAGGGGATGCCCAGACGGGTCTTTTCCAGAGCGTAGCGCTGCACCTGGTTGGCCAGGGCGGCGGTCATGCCGCGCAGCTGCACGCTGCCCACGCTGTGGCCCTGCAGCAGTGCGTCAAACCGGTCCATATCCATGGCGGTCACCTGGCCGTTTTCATCCTGGGTGGTGAAGTCGCCGGAGAAATACTGGTCGGTCTGCATAATTTTTTCCCGCAGCGTCATCCGGCCGAGCAGGTCGTCGATGCGCTCTTCCACGGGAAGCTTGGGGTCTTGATAGGGAAACATCGAAAACATTCCTCCCAAGGGGATCAGGATTTGTTGTTGGGCAATTTACGGCCGTTCACGGCCAGGTTGGCAAAGCCCAGCGCCGCCGCCAGCAAAAACAGGCAGGGGATGCTGGAGTTGCCCAGAACATTTTGCAGCAGGGGCTGCAATGTGGTGCCCACACTGGCGGACAGACAGGCTGCGATGCTGGCGGTGGCCGAGGTTACGCCGATGTAGGTGGTCTTTGCGTTTTCCGGACTGGAGGCGAACTGCAGGTTCATGCTGGCGATGGATGCGCCGCCCGAGCAGGCGGCGGTGGCCACCATCAGAATGGGGGCCGTGAAGGGCGCCCAGGAGGGGCGCACAAAGGCCCAGCCCAGCGTACAGGAGAGGTTGATCGCGGCGGTGAGCCAGATGACCCGCCGCCAGCCCGCAGCGTCGGCCAGACGGCCCCAGTACCAGCTGCCGGCCATGCCGGCCACGGCGGAGACCACGCCCACCGTGGTGATGAAGCTGTGGCTCAGGTTCAGAACCCGCAGCTCGTACACCGACAGAAACGGGGTGGAGAGTCCACCCGGCAGACCGCCCAGGATGCAGTAGAGCAGCAGCGGACGGTAGGCTTTGTCCCGCACAGGGCGCAGAATATCGGCCGGGCGCAGCTTGCTCACGAAGGCCACCGGATTTTCCCGAACCAGGCCCAGCAGCAGCGCGTCCAGGATCGCCAGAGCGGCACAGACCGCGCCGATGAGCAGGTAGCCCGCGTCCGGGCGGCCGATGCGGGTGAAGTAGTCCAGCTGACGGCCCATCACCAGGGTGGCGGCGCTGTTGACGCAGACCGCCGTGATGTCCTTGCGGGCAAAGAAGGCGCCGCGCCTGCCGTCCGGTGCGAGGCCCAGCGTCAGGTGGGAAAGGCCGGGAGTGACCACACCCGCGGCAAAAAAAGCGATGGTATAGAGCGCCAGCACCACCCAGCGGGCCTCGGCGTGGCCCGGCACCGCCAAAGGCACCAGGAACACCGCAGCCAGCGAGAAGCGGTAGACCACGCACAGCAGCCAGATGGACAGCTTGCGGTGGTGGATGCGTTCAAACAGAAACGGGGAGAAAAATTGCAGTACACAGCCCAGCTGCGGAATCATGGCCACAAAGGCGCAGAAGGAAATGGATGCGCCCAGCTGACTCAGATACCCGGCTAGGAAGTTGCCGGTTCCCACCGAATAAAGGACGGCCGCCACGGCGCCCTCGGTGATGAGAGCGTGGCGGCCGGCCTCCAATTGCGATTCGGTGGGCGGTTCAGACGGAAAAAACAGTTGACGAAACCAGCCCATGATCTGCCTCCCGGCGTTTTACTCCGCCTGCATCTGCCGCCCGCGCAGCAGGTCGGCGTAACGCACGATCAGCCGGGTCAGGTTGGGCAGGCCGCTTTCACGGCTGATTTGACGCCACTGGTTCAGGTACAGCGCATACCAGTGCTCCAGACGGGCGGCCAGGTCCGGGTCCTCGGTGCGGGGACCGGTCAGCCAGACGCCGATCTCGTTCCAGAGCAGCACGCTCTCGGCGGTGACGCTGGCCAGGCTGATGATCTCCTTCTTGCCCGCGGGCAGGAAGGGGGCGCAGGCCAGCACCTGGGAAAGGGCTTCCTTTACGGCGGCGTTGGCCTCGGGAACCTTGGTCATGTTCACTTCCGCCAGCAGCTCGGCCCGGCGGGCCTCGTCGCCGTCCATCCAGTTGACCACGTGCCGCCAGTCGAAGACCTCATGGTCGGACATTTCGGTCAGAGCAGCCATCAGCTTGCCGGAGGTATCGCCGTAGCCAATGCGGGATACCGCCTCATTCAGCTCGTCGGCCTCCACCGGCTCGGCGTTCCAGCTGAAGGCTGCGCCGTACAGGATGCCGGGGATGGTGAGACGGGGGTCGTTGATGTGAGCGTAGTCGCCCCAGTCGGTGTTCAGCAGGCCGATGGCCTTGTATTTGTGGGCGTGGTGGCACATGAGCCGGATGTTGGAATAGGCATACCGGTACAGGGGAACCCACTGGTTCCAGGCGCATACGCCCGGGCAGGCATACTGGGTGATGCCGCTGGCCGCGATGTCGCGGATCTCGTTTTCCCGCTGGTTGGGCAGATAGCCCCAGTTCAGACAGATGGTCTCCTTGGGCAGTTCAGCGCAACTCTGGGGGAAACGCCACATGATATCGCCCCAGAACATGGGGATGCAGCCCTGGGATACCAGGTACTCGCACAGGGCCTTCACGTGGCTCACGTAGAGGGCCTTTTCGCCCAGCTCGTCGGCCAGGTGTTTGCTGCGGCCCTTGCCCAGGTCGAAGGTTTCGTCGGCGCAGATGTTGAACTTGTTGGTGCGGAACAGCGGACGGTACTCGTCGATCAGCTTCTTCACAAAGTCCAGCACGTCCGGGTTGGAGACGTTCAGGGTGTGGTGCGCACCGGCGTAGGTGTAGCTGAAGGGGATCTTTTCAGAATCCGGCAGCTCGCACAGGTCGCAGCAGGTCTTGGTGGACAGGATCTTGTACATGTGGCCGAAGCTGGACAGGGAGGGCACCAGCTCGATGTGACGGGCGGCGCAGTAGGCGTCCAGCTCCAGGATGTCGTCGGCGGTGAGGGGGGTGTCGTCCCGCCAGGCCTCGGACAGATCCCGGAACAGATAGGTGTGCTCGATGTACAGCTGCCACTGGTTGACCTTGTAGCGGCAGAGCAGATCCGCCACCCGCTTTAAGTAATCCAGGGTGGGTACCCGGCCGCGAGAGCAGTCCAGGTAGTAACCGCGGTTGGCCAGGTCGGGCCAGTCCTCGATGAATACCGAGGGCAGTACCGCGCCGTGGCGCTCCAGGTACTGGATCAGGGTCTGCACGCCGTTGCACAGGCCTTCGTCGGTGCCAGCGCAGAGGGTGGCGCCCTCGCTGCCCACGGTCAGCGTGTAGCGGTCGGCCAGCGTGCTGTCCACGCGCAGGGCGATGTCGCCGGAAAAGGCTTCGCCCCGACCAAGGGCCGGGCAGAGCCCGGCCTGGTCACGAATGGCGTTTTGCAGCATCTGCGCATAGAGCAGAGCCTCCGGCGCGGTGCCGGGGCAGAGCACGATGCGGGTGTGCGGAGTCAGGGTCATTGCGCCCGAACGGGACTCCACCCGTTTGGGCTGCGGTAAAAATTCCATAGCCATAGGAATGATCCTCGCGGCCTTGCGGCCTGTTGTGAATGTGTGGGAAGGCGCGGCTCAGCGGATGCGCAGCGTCTTGATCTCGTAGGGCTTGATGGTGAAGCGGATGCCGCCGTCCTCCAGGGAAACGGGCTCGCCGTCGGGCTGCTCCATGCAGTCGCAGCTTACCGCCTCGGCCACGGGGCGGCCCCAGTGCAGCACGGTGTCGGTGAGGGCATTCTCGCTCTCGTACATACGCACGATCACGCCGTCGCCGTCCTCGGCCTGCTTGATGGTCTCCACAACCACGTTGGGAGCGTCGCACACGGCCAGGCTGAAGGCCTCGCCGGGCTCACCGCCAGCCACAGCCAGAGCGGGCTGGTTGAGGAAGAAGGCTTCACGCACAGTGCCGGCAGCACGCCAGGTCTCGACGTGGGGGTACAGAGCGTAGGTGAAGTGATGTACTTCCTGGTCGGTGGTGGGGTTGGGCTCGATGCCGGACTTGATCAGAGTCAGGGAGATGCAGCTGTCCTTCACGGAATGACCGTACTTGCAGTCGTTCAGCAGGCTGACGCCGTAGTGGCCCTCGGACAGGTCGGCCCACTTCTGGCCGCAGCTCTCGAAGCGAGCCTTGTCCCAGCTGGTGTTGGTGTGGGTCTTGCGGGTCAGGTTGCCGTACTGGACCTCGAAGGTGGCCTCGTCGGTGTGTACGTTCACGGGGAACTGCACCTTCAGCAGATGCTGATGCTCATGCCAATCCACAGTGGTCACGAAGTCGATGCGGCGGATGTCCGCGTAGAAGTGGATGTCCTGAGAGATGGTGGAGTTGCTGAACTCGCGCTCGATGTGCAGGGTAGCGCGCACCGGGCCCTGCTCGGTCCAGGTGAAGGAGCGCAGATCGGTCACATCCCAGAACTTCTCGGTGTAGTAGATGTCGATATCCCAGTTGTCGTAGTAGATGGGCTTATCCTCGAAGACACGCAGCAGGTTGGCGGTCTTGCCGGCCTGCAGCACCTCGCGGCGGTTCTCCTTGTCGAACAGACCGGCGATGCCGCCCTGCTCGTCGAAGCGCACGGTGTAGAAGGGGGTCTCCAGGGTGTGGCCATCCTCGCTCAGGGCGAAACGGCTGGCCTGCTCGGCCTTGTCGGCAACCGCAAAGGTCTTGCGGCCCTTGGAGGGCAGATCGGCCAGGAAGGCAACCGCGCCGTTCTCGGTCTGCTGTACGGGGTAAACGCGGCCGGTCTCGTCGGTCAGGGCAGCAGCGCTGCACTCGCCCAGCTCGACCACGTCGTTGCGGCCGAAGCCGGTGGTGTTGTAAACGGTCATGCCGCTGCCGGCGGGGGTCAGAGCGGTCAGGCGCTCGGCGCACAGGGTGCCGATCTCGGCCTCCATCTGAGCGTACTCTTCCTTGGTGACCTCGTATACCTCATGGATGGAGGAACCGGGCAGGATGTCGTGGAACTGGTTGATCAGGATGCCGTGCCACAGACGGTCGATGGCCTCGGTGGGGTAGGCGACCTGAGCAGCAGCCAGAACGCTCAGCAGCTCCAGGTCCATCATGTGCAGCTCGGCCTTGCGGTTGGAGCGCTTGTTGCGGGCCATGGAGGTCAGGGTGCCGCGGTGATACTCGAAGTAGAGCTCGCCCTCCCAGGTGGGCAGACGGCGGTTGCCGGAGACGCGCTCCTTCAGCTCGTCGAAGTAGGTGCGGGCGAAGGCCTGGCGTACCTTGGGCAGACCCTCCACGCCCTTTTCCATACGGGCAGAGGTCTCCAGCATGGAACGGGTCGGGCCGCCGCCGCCGTCGCCGTAGCCGTAGCAGACCAGAATATCGTTGTTGATGTTCTTCTGCTGGTAACGGTGCCAGCCGCCGATGATGGCGTCCGGATGCAGGATGCCGTTGTAGGTGGTGAAGAAGTCCTTCTTATCCTGGCCAACGCCCAGGGTGGTGACCAGATGGGTCAGGATCTCGGTGCCGTCGATGCCGCGCCACATGAAGGTGTCGTAGGGCATTTTGTTGAACTGGTTCCAGGCCAGCTTGGTGGTCATGAAGTAGTCGATGCCGCACTTCTTCATGATCTGGGGCAGAGCGCCGGAATAGCCGAACACGTCGGGCAGCCACAGGATGCGGTTGTCCAGGCCGAACTCCTCCTGGAAGAAGCGCTTGCCGTACAGGAACTGACGCACCAGGCTCTCGCCGCTGGTCAGGTTGCAGTCGGCCTCTACCCACATGCCGCCTTCGGGCTCCCAGCGGCCCTCGGCCACGCGGGCTTTGATCTGCTCAAACAGCTCAGGATAGCGCTGCTTGAGGAAGTAGTACAGCTGGGGCTGGCTGGACATGAACTTGTAGTTGGGGTACTCCTCCATCAGCTTCAGCACGGTGGCAAAGCTGCGGCAGACCTTTTCGCGGGTCTGGGCAACGGTCCACCACCAGGCCACGTCGATGTGGGTGTGGCCGATGCAGCTGGCGATCACTTCGTCGTGACCGGCCAGGTCGGTGTAAAGGTCCTTGGCCAGGAATTCCCGGGCCTGGGCCACGGTGGCGTAGAAGCTCTCGTTGTAGGGGGTGCGCAGGTCCAGCAGGTTGATGGCGTCGTTCAGCACACGCTCCAGGTCCCGGCGGGCCTTGCTGTCCGCATCCAGGCGGGGGAAGGCCTGCAGGGGCACTGCCAGGTCATAGTACAGGCCCTCGATCTCCGGGTCTACCTCGCGCAGGTCCACGATCAGGTTGAACTCGGTGTGCAGGATGCCGGTGTAGGCCTGCAGCTCCAGGCGGTACTGGGTACCGGCCTTGGCGCAGCGGTCCAGGAGCACGTCCCGGTGGTTCATGTCGATGCCCTGGGTGACCACACCGTTCACAAACAGCAGGAACTGGGGGTTCTTGGCGTCGTCCCACTCGTCGATCTGGGTGCACACGTGCATCCACAGGGGCTTGCCGTCCATCTCTTCGGGAACGGTCACGTCGGCGCGGAACCAGTAGTGCTTGTCGGGGCCGTACCAGTGCATGGTGCGGCAGTCGAAGGCCTCGAAGGGAGCGGGATCAGCGTCCGCGTCCTCGGGGCGCAGGAAGTTGCCCGGCTTGTACAGCCAGTTGTCGGTGGGGAATTTCTGCTTCACAGACAGCTTCTGCAGCTCGGTGCAGATGCCGTTGATCCGCTTGTCCAAAAAGCTCATAGTTTCCATAGTTTTTTCCTTTTGCGCTTGGAAGCCCGCGCAGGCGGGCTCGGGTTAATGAAATACGTCGTAATTGAAATCGTGATAGTGGAAGCCCAGCCAGCGGAACCCCACGTCTCCCGGCCGGGAAGGTGCGGGAGACGTGCGGAAATATCCGTTTTCCAGGGCTTGCGGACGGGTTTTGGCAGTGTGCTCCAGCAGCATCCGGAACAGCTCGCGGCCCCGGGGCGGCATGATCAGGCAGGGGACGTGGGCAGACCCCTCAAAGAAGAGGTTCTTCTGAGACATGTGGTGGTCGCCCAGCATCTCGCCGTGGTCGGAGGTGAAGATGACCCAGGTGTTCTTGTCCAGGCCGTTTTCCCGCAGGCAGGCAAACAGCCGGCCCAGCGCATAATCCACTTGCGAGATCATTGCATAGTAGGCGCGGCGGGTGTTTGCCAGCTGCTGGGGGCTGTAGAGATGCACGTCGGTGTTCTCGTAGCTTCCGGCCAGAAAGCCCTGGGGCGCGGCGTCCAGGTCACGGGACCAGTCGCCGTATACCGCCTCGGGCATGGGGATGCCGTCGTAGATCTCCCAGAAATCCCTGCAGGGATCAAAGGGAGGATGCGGCTTGGTGAAGCTGGTCCAGAGGAAGAAGGGCCGCAAGGGGGCCCTCGTTTCCAGAAAGTCGATGGAGCCGTCCACGATCCAGGTGTTGATGCTGTCCCTGGTATCCACGGTGGAGAGTGCGGGCACCAGCTCGCACTCCATAGCACCGTGGGTCTTGGGACGCTGGCCCTGCTTTTCGCAGCTCCGCAGATAGTCGATGGGGAGCGTCATGCTCTCGAAGCCGTAGCAGGCGCGCACGAGGTCGAAGTGCATCTTGCCCATGGCGCGGGTCTGGTACCCGGCATCGGTGAGCAGGGCGGGCAGGGTGGCCCGGCGGGCGGTGGCCTGCCTCATGACCTGAGCGTGGGTCTCGTTGGTGACCACGCCGCTCTCATACCCGCGCAGGCCGGTCATCAGAGTGGTGCGGGAAGGCACACAGATGGGACAATCGGCATAACAGCGAGTATAAGCGGTGCCTTATGTATACAAATAGTTTAGATGCGGCGTGTAGATGCTGGAGTTTCCCAGCGCCTGGATGGTATCGAACCGCTGTTGGTCTGTGGTGATGAGCAGGATGTTATCCTGAGACAATCAGACCATCTCCCCGCCGGAGGTGCAGTCGAAGGAATTGGACTTGATGTAGTCCAGCAGGCGATCCACGGTGGTGAAGGCCAGGCCGGTCACGGTGTCGGCGCAGCCGTAGTAAACGGCGATGCGGCCGGTCTCTGCGTCCGCCAGGGCGGCGCAGGGGAAGGTGACGTTGGGCACGTCGCCCATGCACTCATAGGGCATATGGGGAGCCAGGATGTAATCCTTGCCGCGGGCCTTGACCTTCCAGGGCTCGTCCAGATCCAGCAGAGCGGCGCCCATGCGGTAGACGTAGCCGTTGCAGGTGTTGATAACGCCGTGGTAGATCAGCAGCCAGCCCTCATCGGTCTCGATGGGCACCGGGCCGGGGCCGATCTTCAGGCTCTGCCAGGCGGACTCGTCGCCCTTCACAGCGCCCATCATGTAGCGGTGACGACCCCAGTAGACCAGATCCTCACTCTGGCTGACAAAGATATCGCCGAAGGGGGTGTGGCCGGTGTCGCTGGGGCGGCTCATCATCATGTAGCGGCCCTGAATCTTGCGGGGGAACAGCACGCCGTTGCGGTTGTAGGGCAGGAAGGCATTCTCCAGCTGGTGGAAGGTCTTGAAGTCCTCGGTCCAGGCGATGCCGATGGTGGGGCCGTGGTAGCCGTTGCACCAGGTCACGTAGTACTTGCCGTCCATGTAGCAGACGCGGGGGTCATAGCGGTATTCCCGCTTGGTGATCTCCGGGTCCTCGCCCACCAGATGGATGGGCTCGTCGTCGATGGTCCAGTGGATGCCGTCCTTGCTGAAGCCGGCGAAGATGTCCATGCTGATGGACATGCTGTCGCAGCGGAACACACCGGCAAAGCCGTCGCCGAAGGGAACCACGGCGCTGTTGAACACGCTGTTGGAGCGCTTGTTGCCGTCGCGGCCGATGATGGGGTTGGCATCATAGCGCCACAGGGGCAGGCGGGATTCGGCAGGAGGGTCCTGCCAGGGGATGTTGGGCAATGCGTTGCCAATGATCTTAGCCATATGATTTCCTCCTGAATATGGGGTTCAAAGATTATCCCACGATGCGCACGATGGGGGCGAACATCTGCTCGTGCAGAGCGTCCAGGGCACGTTCGGGGTCGGTTTCGTCGGTGAGCCACAGGGTGTAGCGGTACTCGGTAAAGCCGGAGAGATCCAGCTTGAAGTTGGTCTCCCAGGTGTTGTTCATCAGCCAGCTGTACACCGGGCGGCGGTTGTCTTCGGGCAGGCGCTCGCACAGGCGGATGGGGTGGTGCGCTAGCTCGCCGAAGTAATACAGCGGGGTGTCGAAGGCGGCCAGCAGAACGCCGCCGTCCTCGCCCACAAAGGCCAGACCGTCATCGCTCATGCTGTATTCCATGTTGGTGCCGGGCAGCTGGTCCACGCCAGGGCGCATGGCCTCGCGGCCGCCCTTGCGCAGCCACAGCTGGCTGCCGGGAACGTCCAGAGTCAGAGGCAGGTAGACGCTCTCCACGTCGGTGGAAAGGGTCTTGCCCAGCTCCAGGCTCAAGTCGATGCGGGGCATATCCTCGTACAGCTTGAGCACCACGTCGCAGTGGATGCTGCCGGTCATGCTGCCGCGCAGGCGCAGGATGGTGAACACGGGGCCGTGCTCTTCGCAGATCACTTCCTCCAGCACAGCGGGGTACTGCTTGGCGTGCTTGCCGCGGACGTTGCGGCCCAGCAGGCGGCGTTCCTCGTAAACGTCGGTCTGGCCGGGGCGAACGGGAGTGCACTCGTACACCGGGGTGAAGAAGGGCAGGCCATTTTTGGGCATCAGCTCGCGGCCGGCACGCTTGTCGAACAGGCTGCACAGGCCCTGGCCCACCTTGTACTCCAGCCGGAACCAGCGGTTCTCGAAGCTGTAGGGCAGGCGGTAGGTGAACGGGTCGAAATCGTTCACGATGTCCCGGATGCGCTCGGCGCCCACATAGCAGCGGCGAGTGTTCAGCTTCTGCTCCACGGCGGGGGCTTTGTCATAAGTATACTGCTTCACCTCGTGGGGGGCAAAGGTGTCGGTGAAGGAGATCAGACGTCCGCGGGGATGGGGACTGACCTGACAGGGCAGCTGGCGGCCGTCCTCGGTGCGGATCACTGCCTCCGGCAGCCCGGCGGGCAGGGTCTCCACATAGAATTCCACCGGCATCACACCGGCCTGACCGGTGGGGTTCTGCACCCGGATGGTGCCGCTGGTGGCGTAGTAGCGCAGGATGTCGCCCTGTTCACGGGCGATGCGGCCCAGCAGACGGGCCGCGGCCTCATGGGCCTGGCTGGCGTAGCCGTTCTTGCGGCTGTCCAGGTCCAGCACCATGGATACGTAGGGGTTGGTGATGCTGGCGGAATGGCCCCAGGTGTGCTCGGCGTAGAGCAGCAGGTTGTCCTCGGCCTGGCGCACCAGCTCGGGAGCCTTGGTGTCCAGCTCGGGGTCCAGGCGGCGGGCCAGGTCGTAGCTGCGGCGGGCGCCCAGGTAATGCTTCACCGCGTAGGGAGTGGAGCCCACGCCGTTGGCCCACCAGTCGTTCAGATCGCCCCGCAGCACCGGCGCATCCTGCAGCTTGGGAGCGATGGCGGCGTACAGCTCCTGCAGGCTGACCATCTTTACCTGCACGGTGTCGCCGTATTTCTCGTTGTAGCCCTGAATGGTCTGGAGAATCAGGGGTTCGGGGGGCGCGTTGTCGCTGAACACGCCGGATACCGAGGCCAGGATGAAGTCGTAGGGATAGCCGTTTTCCTCACACTCGGTCAGGTAGTTGTCCAGGTTCTGGGCCAGGGCCTCCACGTCGTCCGCGGGGCGGGGGCCGGTGCCCAGCCGGTCCATGGTCATGAAGTTGGGGGTGTGGTTGGGGCGCAGGCCCAGCACGTTGCCCAGGTTGTAGTGCTCGCCGTTCCATACCAGCAGCCGCTTGCCCTCGGCGTTCTCCCAGAAGTAGGCGTTCTGGTTCTGGTACAGCGGGTACATGCCGTGGTGGCAGTGGATGTTGGTGTAGAGGAATTCCACGCCGTTGTCCAGCATGGCGTCCCGCTGGCCCATGGAGATGCCGTTGATGTCGGCGCACATGGCGGTGTTCAGGGTTACGCCTGCTTCGGCGAAGCGCTTGTGCCACTGACCCAGGCGGCGGGAGTAGATGCCGCAGTCCAGCAGGTCGGTGAAATTCAGGTAGTTGGCGGAAAGGCCCAGACGGCCGTCGGCAGCCAGCTCAAGGAACTGCTTGCGTTCCTCTTCGGTGGCGGATTTGAAGAACTCCTCCACACAATACAGAGTCTCGCAGTTCCAGCGGAAATCCCGGTTGGCTTCGTCCTGCATCATGCGCAGGGCAGTGCGGATGTAATCCACCTGCAGCTCGATCACGTGCTCCTGCAGGTCGGTGTAACCGATATCGGTGTGGGAATGATGCACGGCATACACCGTGCGGATGCCATGCTGTTTCATGGAGAGAGTCCTCACTTCATGCATTTTTGTCCTGTGTGTGTTTATCAAAAAGGGCCGCCGCACGGCCGGGCCGGTGAAAACGTTGATCTTGACAATAATCTGTTCGATCAAAGGCGGCGGTGAAACGGAATGCCGCTTTCTGTGTTTTCTCCTGCCCGCGCGGTGCGGCGGCCTTATGTGGTGGATTGAATTGCGGTAAAAATTCCGATGGAATTATGCGGCGCTGCTGGCAGAAGTGCTCTCGGCAGCGGTGCTTTCAGCAGCGGAAGTGCTCTCGGCGGGAGCGCTCTCAGTGGTGGTGCCCTTGGTGGCCATGAAGGCGTCTACCTGCTCCTGGCACTGAGCAACGATTTCGTCGAAGCCGGCCTTGCGCATCTCGTCCATGATCTCGGGAACGATCTCATCGGTGGGACGGGTGCCGGACAGCAGCTCGCCCTTGTAGCGCTCGTAGATGGCAACGCAGTTGGCCAGCTGATCCTTGAAGGCGGAGGTGTCCAGGGTGAAGCCCAGCAGCACGGAAGCCTCGGCGTTCTCGTTCAGCTCCTTCACCTCGTCGTACTGGTTGAAATCGAACTCGTCGCTGGGAGTAACGGCGAAGAAGCTGCCCTGGGTGTAACCGGCCATGGTCCAGTCAGCATTGTTCTTGTGAACCCACTGCTTGGTGTCGTCGGTGTAATCCCAGTTGTCGCCCTGTACGCCGTAGTACAGCAGGTCACGTACGTAGGAATCGGTGTTTACCAGCTGCAGCAGCTCCAGAGCCTTCTCGGGGTAAGCGCAGTTGGCGGAGATGCAGTTGATGGAGCCGCGAACGGTGTCGTTGGAGATAACCGTGGGGCCAAGCTTGGTGGCCTGAGCGTCAACACCCATCTGGGGACCCCAGCTGGTGATGGCGGCGCCGGACCAGCCCTGTGCTACGCTGCAGGGCTTGTAAGCGTTCTCTTCGGGCTTGGTGGCAGCGTCAGAGTTGATGATGCCAGCCTGGTACCACTCGTGGAAGGTGTTCAGGGAAGCCTGGATGTCCGGCTGCTCCAGAACGGGAACAACGGTAGCGGTCTCGTCGTTGTAGCGAACGCCGATGGGCAGCAGGCCGGTGCCCATGTTGTCGTACTCAAAGGCAACCCAGGTGGCGCCGTTCTTGTTCATGGGGAAGGAAGCCTCACCCTTGGTGTCCTTCATGGCGGTCAGGGTGTCGGTCAGGGTGCCCAGGTCAGACATGGGCATAGCCTCGGGAATGGTGAAGCCGGTGCCTTCGGCCAGCTCCTTGTCCCAAACCAGGTACTCGGAGATGGAGGAGTCCTTGTAGGTGGGCACGCCGTACAGCTTGCCGTCGATCTCACAGGCATCCCAGTAATCCTCGGGGATGGAGGCATACAGCTCGGGGCTGGAGGTTTTGACCAGCTCGCTGATGTCGGCGAAAGCGCCGATGTGCACGTCGTTCACGTAGGTGTTCATGTTGGTGAACAGGATGTCGTACTCACCACCGGTGTTCACGATCACGTTGCGGCGGTTGTCCCAGTCGCCCCAGGAAACGACCTGAACGTCCAGATTGACGCCGATCTTCTCTTCCAGGTAGGGGTTGATCTGCTCCAGCCAGGCGTCGTAGTTGGTGGGCTGGCCGTTACCAACGGTAACCCAGGTCAGGTTGACCACTTCGCCGTCGGCAGCACCGGAGGTGGTGCCAGCGGTGCTGGCGGTGCTGGCGGTACCGGAGGTGGTGCCACTGCCGCCGCATGCGGCCATGCTCAGCGCCATAGCGCCGGCCATGCCCAGAGCAAGTGCTTTGTTGAGCTTTTTCATGTTGTTTCTCCTTTTCTGTTTTATAAAGTGATTCCGAATTGGAAAACCTTAAGAAAAACGATCCCTTAGCCCTTGACCGCGCCGATGGTCAGACCGGAAATGAAGTATTTCTGGAAGAAGGGGTAGGCGCAGGCGATGGGGATAACGATGATAACCGCGATGGCCATGCGCACGGATTCGGAGGGCATGGAGTTGCGGTACTGCTGCAGGCTCAGGCCGGCAGAGGGGTTGTTGGCGATGTAGTCCAGGTTCTTCATCATGTTGTTCAGAAGAGCCTGCAGGCTGACCAGGTTGTTCTTGGAGATGTACAAGCTGGACTGGAACCAGTCGTTCCAGTAGCCGAAGGTCAGGAACAGACCGATGGTGGCGAATACAGGCTTGGAGATGGGAATCACGATCCGGCCGAAGATGGTCAGCTGGGAAGCGCCGTCGATCTTGGCGGATTCGATGATGGAATCCGGTATGGTGGTGCGGAAGAAGGTCTTACAGATGATCACGTTGAAGCTTGAGACCGCCAGCGGCAGGATCAAGCACCAGATGGTGTCGTTCAGGTGCAGCATGTTGGCCACAACCACGTAGTTGGCAACCATGCCGCCGTTGAAGATCATGGGGATGAAGACCACCCAGTTGAAGAAGCCGCGCAGGCGGTACTGGGGGCGGGAGAGCACGTAGCCCATGCTGGTGGTCAGCAGCACGCCGATGATGGTACCCACCACGGTAACGATGACGGAGATCAGCAGCGCGTGGGAGATGGTGCCCCGCTCGTTCCACAAAAACTGGTAAGCGGCGGAGGAGAAGGTCTCAGGCCACAGAGCGTAGCCGTGGGTGCGAATGGATTCCTCCGAGCTGACCGAGATCATGATGACGTAGAAAACAGGGAACAGGCACACGAAGGAAAGCAGGGCAAACAGGGCGTTGAACGCAGCGTTGGTGGCCGGTTTGATCCGGTCCAGCTTGGCCGTGGCGCGGGCTTCCTCGCGCTCGATGGATTTTTGCTCCTTGCGGAGCTTGCGCTTTTCAGAAACGGTCATGATGCTCCTCCTTTCTCTTAGATGATGGCGCTGTCGGAATCCAGCTTGGAAACGATGAAGTTGGCCAGCAGGATGGTTGCGCAGCAGCATACCGCCTGGAACAGGCCGGCGGCCGCGATCTGGCCGATGGACATGCCGTTGGTGCGCAGGTTCTGGAAGATGAAGGTATCGAAGGTGCTGGCCACGTTGTACAGGGAGTTGGGCACGCCCTGGGTGACCTGGTAGAACAGGCCGAAGTCGGAGTAGAAGATCTTACCGATGTTCAGGATGAACATGATGATGATCATGGGCTTGATGGAGGGGATGGTGATGTACTTGGCCTGCTGCCACTTGGTGGCGCCGTCCAGCAGGGCGGCCTCATACAGGGTGCCGTCGATGCCGGTGATGCTGGCCAGGTAAACCACCATGTTGTAGCCCAGAGACTTCCAGGTGGACATGAAGGCCAGAATGAAGGGCCAGTAGATGGGGGCCGAGTACCACATGACCTTTTCGCCGCCCAGAGCGGTGATGATGTTGTTGGCCAGGCCCTTGTCGGGATTCAGGAAGGCGTATACGAAGTAGCTGACCACGACCCAGGACATGAAGTAGGGGAAGAACATCATGGTCTGGTAGCACTTCGAGGCGAACTTGGAGTACAGCTGGTTGATGATGATCGCCAGGGTGACCGGAATCACCAGGTTGATGACGATGAACACCAGGTTGTACAGCAGAGTGTTGCGCAGCAGCATGCCGAAGGTGTTGCTGCTCAGGAAGAAATTGAAGTTTTGGAACCCGCACCAGTCACTCTGGAACAGGCTGGCTAAGAAGCCTTTGCCGGGGGCCAGTCTGAAATCCTTGAAGGAAATGATCAGGCCGAACATCGGCAGGTAGCAGAACACGGCGAACCAGATGGTTGCGGGCAGACCGAGCAGGGTGAGCTCCGTGTCGTCGCGGGTCCAGCGCCTGTGTTTGGGTCGTGCCTGGGCGGAGGCAGCGGTCTTCTCCTTTTTCATGTGGGCACTCCTTTCAGTTGATCGATCATGCGGAAAAACGGTTGACAACCATTAACGATAGTTAACATGTTAATCACGCATGTTTTCATTTGTTAGCTTAATATTAACCTGTCTCCAGAGGGTTGTCAACCGGCAAACTGCACAAGTTTCAAGACTTTTTGTTGACATTACTTCAATTTTGTGAATAATCCATAAAAATTAAATGAAGTTTTTGAGCAGAAAAAGGAATCTGGTTAACACGTGTTAATAAATGTATTGTGTTTCGAGTTTAGATAAGGTATAATTATAAAAAGCAAAACTGAATGCGAAAAAAACGGGAGTGTAGCATCATGTGTAAACCAACCATGCAGGACATTGCGGACGCATTGTCAACTTCCCGCGTTTCGGTGTGGAAGGCGCTGAACAACCGGCCCGGCGTATCGGATGCGCTGCGCCAGCAGATTCAGGAAAAGGCACGGGAAATGGGCTACTGGCAGCCTGCGGCGGCCCCTGCGGCGGTGCAGGAGCCCAGTCACGGCCGTACGGTGGCGGTGGCGGTGTGCCGGCCGGAATCGTCACTGTTCTGGATGCAGATCATCCACCAGATCGCAAAGGATCTGTCGAGGAAAGATGTTAATCTGATGTATACCTACCTGCCCACCGGGTACAGGGAAGGATACACCCTGCCCTCCAGCCTGACCGACGGCTCGGTGGAGGGAATCATCGTGCTCAATGTTTACTCTCCGCCCATCTTCCAGATGCTGGCGGACCTTCCGCTGCCCAAGGTCTACCTGGATACCATCCCGTCCATGCCCTTTGACCGGCTGAACGGGGACCTTCTGCTCATCGAAGGCCGGGAGCCCATCCGCCGCATTACCAGCCGTTTGCTGGACAAGGGATACACCCGGCTGGGATTTTTGGGCGACGTTAACTACGCCCAGACCAACACCGACCGCTACCGCGGTTTTCTGGATGCATTTGCTGAGCGTGGCATTACCCCCGACCCGGCCCTTTCCATGACAGGTGCTCTGGGGCTGCGCACCCACTACGAGGAGCTCAGCCATTTCCTGGACAAGCTGCCGGTTCAGCCGGACGGGTTTGTATGTGTGAGCGACTACATCGCCCATTTTATTCAGCGCTACTACGAGGAGCACGGCGTGGAAGCGGGCCGCGTTCCGGCGCTGACAGGCTTTGACAACAACGCCGAGTATCTGAACGTGGCCGAGCGCATCACCACGGTGGAGGTGCGCCCCAAGACCCTGGGGGCCCGGCTGGCCAGCAAGATTTTGTTCCTGCTGGAGCACCCGGGCCTGGCCCAGGAGGTCAGCTATGTGTTCTCGGACGTGTTGTATCGGGGTGCGCTGGCCGGGGAGTAAGCCCGGTCAGCGGTCCACCTCGATCAAAAAACTGCTGCTGCCTGCGGGGTAGTAGCTCTCGGTATATTCCACCCGCTTTCCGTCGCCGGTCAGGCCGGTGGAGGTGATCAGAATGGTCGGTTCAAAGGGGCTGATCTCCAGCTGTGCCGCCACCTCGGCGGGCGGCGGTACCACCTCCAGCCGGCGGCTGGCGTGGCGTACCTCCAGCCCGCGGCCGGCCATCACTTCATAGAAGGAAAGGTCGGTGAAGTCCAGCTGGGCCATGTCCGGAAAGAGCTTGTGGGGCACGTACAGCGTGGTGTAAACCACGGGCGCGTTGTTCCGGTAGCCCTCCAGGTGACGCAGCCGGACCAGCCGGGTCACCTTTGCCCCGGCTGGCAGCTGCAGTTCCCGGGCTGCCGCCTCGGGCGCCCGCTCCACCGCCAGATCCAGCACACGGGTGCGCAGGGTGCGGTGGTTTTTTTCGCTCTCGGCCCGGTAGCCGGTGACGAACCGGGTGGACTCGTGGGCCACCTTGGGCTCGGTCACAAAGGTGCCCCGGCCCTTGACGCGCATCAGCCAGCCCTCCCGGGCCAGCGTGTCCAGCGCCTGGCGCAGGGTGGGGCGGCTGACGCCCAGCAGGGCGCACAGCTCATTTTCTGTGGGGATCTGGCTCCCCACCGGGTATTCACCGGACTGGATGCGGCCGCGGATGTACTCCGCGGCCTGCTCGTGCAGCGCTTGTGCCATAATTGATGTCTCCTTTTGCGTGGGTCAGCCGCGCACGCAGGCGGCAATGACCTTGACCGGTGCGCCGTCCGGGGCCTCGATGCGATAGTCGCCCGCGGCCTGGGGCAGGATGCAGGTCTCGCCGTAGTGCAGCTCCATGGGAGCAAAGGCTCCGCTGGGGCTGGTCAGCAATGCCCGCTCGCCGTCCACCAGGTTCAGCACGTGGACGCTGCCGTTGCGCGGCATGTCGGCGGTTCGGTCGGTGGTGATGCGGAAGGTGTCGATGAACTCCCGCTCGTGCAGGCCGGTGCGCTCCAGGGTGGTGTGCTCGTCCTGCTTCAGCACCCGGGCCTGATGAATCAGATTTTCGCTCACCCATTTGGTGTCCCGGTCCCACTGGATGTTGGCCATGCCGTGGTCCAGATGGATGGGCCGGGGCTTGCCGTCCAGATCCAGGCGGCCCCAGTCCCACATCTTGAAGGTGAAGATGTAGGGAGTGGAGCTGATCTCCAGCACCATGGTGCCCGCGCCGGAGCAGTGGATGGTGCCCGCGGGAATCAGCACATGGTCGTGCTTTTTCACCGGGAAATTGTTGATGTATTTTTCGGCCGGGAAGGGCGCTTCGCCCGCCTGGGCGCGGCGCAGGTCGGCCTCCATGGCGGCCGGGTCCACACCCTCCTTGACGCCCAGCCAGACCGAGGCGTTCTCGTCGGCGTCCAGGATGTAGTAGCTCTCGTCCTGGGTGTAGTTCATATGGAAGTTCTGCTGGATGTACTCGGTCAGGGGATGTACCTGCAGCGACAGGTTCTGCCCGCCCACTGTATCCAGCATATCAAACCGGATGGGGAATTCCTTGCCGAACCGTGCGTGTACCCGCTCGCCCAGCAAGGCGCGGGGCTGCTGCAGCACCAGGTTCAGCGCGGGAGTCTGGATCAGATGGCCGCCGAAATCCAGCAGCAGGCTGTTTTCCTCGGGCACGCCGTCGAAGCTCCAGGCGTAGTTGCTGCCGTTCTCCGGCAGGGCAAAGTGGTCCTTCATCCAGTGACCGCCCCAGACACCCGGGTCAAAGTAGGGTACCATCCGGAAGGGACGGCGGGCGGTCTGACGCAGCGCTTCCCGGTAGGAGGCACCGTCCACCATGGCAGGGCTGCCCTCGGTGGTCATGTCCAGATAGAAATCCATGGTGTTCAGCAGGTGATCCTTTTCCCGGTCCGCCCAGCGCCACTCGGCAAAGAAGCCGCGCTTGTACTTTTTCAGCTTGGGCAGGTCGGTCTGGGCGGTGCGCCAGTTGCTCATGCCCCGGCGGTACCGCAGCTGGATTTCCCAGCGGGTGATGTCCGCCACCACCTGCACATCACCGGGATGCACCAGTGTGGCGCCCACGCCATAAACCAGCACCAGCCCGGCGGGCGCTTCCTGAATGTGACGGCGAACCTCAGCCAGCTTGTCTTCATAGAAGAAATCCTTCAGCCGGCGGGTCGTCATGATGCCGAATACCGGGTCATTGGGCAGCAGGTCCTGCTCCAGGGCGGCATCCAGCTTTTCCGGCTCAAAGGCCAGGTCATCGCTGTGGATCACCAGCACCGGCTCCAGGCCGGTCAGTCCCTCCAGCAGCTCCTGCTGGTCCACGCCGGGGTAGCACTCCACAGTGAGCACCCGCTTGCCTTCGGCGGCGGCGCGCAGCATGGGCATGATCTGCGCAAAGCCCTCGGCCAGCCGCGCCTCGGGGCAGTTGACCTCCACGTGGGGGTACAATACATAATTACCGGATCGTACTTTTTCCATTGGAAACGCCTCCTCGCTTTTGCTGTGCTTACAGCATAGGCGTTTTTTTTGAGCATGTCAATACATTTTGACTATTTTGAAGAAAAAGTGGTCGATTTGTATTTACAAATATTCGGCAGATGCGTATACTGAAGCAAGAAGCATCACATAAGGAAGGACGATAGTGTATGAATACTCCGTTGCTTTGCCTGGACGTGGGCGGAACCGAGATCAAGGGCGCAGTGGTCTGCGACGGGCGGCTGCTGACCCCGCTGCGGCATTTCCCCTCCCGCTCCCACGAGGACCGGGAAACCCTGCTGCAGAATTTTACCTCCATCATCCGGGCACTGCTGAACGAGCCCGGCGCCCCGAAAGCGGTGGGCGGGCTGCGGCTGGCATTCCCCGGCCCCTTTGATTACCCGAACGGCATCTGCCTGGTACAGGGGCTGGACAAGTACGACGCGCTGTACGGCGTGAGCCTGCGCAAGGAGCTGTTCGACCGGCTGCCCGGTCTGCTGAAAAGCCCGGAGGACATCCGCTTTATCAATGATGTGGCGGCCTTTGCCCTGGGCGAGACCCATTACGGCGATGCGCGGGGCAGCGCCCGGTCCATGTCGGTGTGCATCGGAACCGGCTGCGGCAGCGCCTTCTGCGTGGGCGAGGGCCTGGCGCCGGATGGCATCCCCGGTGTGCCCAGGGGCGGCGAGATTTACCCCACGCCGTTTCTGGGCAAATGCATCGACGATATCGTCTCCAAGCGTGGTCTGGTGGAGCTGACCGGCCAGCGGCTGGGCGAGCCGATGGAGGGCGCGGCGCTGGCGGCCCGGGTTGCGGCGGGCGACGAGCAGGCAGCCGCCTGCTTTCTGGAATTCGGCGGCCGCCTGCACGACGCGCTGGAGCCCTTCCTGCGCCAGTTCCGGCCGGAATGCCTCTGCGTGGGCGGTCAGATCACCCGCAGTTTCTCCATGTTCGGCGGCCCGCTGCAGGACCTCTGCCTGGAATTGGGGACCAAGCTCTTCGTGGCGGCGGACACCTCCGAGCTGGCCATGGCGGGCCTGTGCACCCTGTAAACGAGACAATTTTCGGATTTGAACGGAAAGGCGGCGCATTGCAATGTATTATATCGGCGTGGACCTGGGCACCTCGGCCTGCAAATTCCTGCTCGTGGATGAGGCGGGCCAGGTTTGCCGGGAGCTCACCCGCGAATATCCTCTCTCCATGCCCAAGACCGGCTGGAGCGAACAGGACCCGGCGCTCTGGTGGCAGGCCTGCCTGAGCGGCATCCCCGCCCTGCTGGAGGGCTTCGACGCGGCCCAGGTACAGGGCATGGGCATCGGCGGCCAGATGCACGGCCTGGTGGCACTGGACAGTGAGGGCCAGGTGCTGCGCCCGGCCATCCTCTGGAACGACGGCCGCACGGCGGAGCAGACCGAATATCTGAATACTGTAATCGGCAAAAAGGAGCTGAGCCGCCTCACCGGCAACATCGCCTTTGCCGGATTCACGGCCCCCAAGCTGCTCTGGATGCGCGAGCAGGAGCCGGAGCTGTTCGGGCGTATCGCCAAAATTCTGCTGCCCAAGGATTATCTGGTCTGGAAACTGACCGGCTGCTTCTCCACCGATTATTCGGACGCCTCCGGTATGCTGCTGCTGGACGTGGAGCACAAGTGCTGGAGCGAGGAGATGTGCCGCATCTGCGGCGTGAAGCCGGAATGGCTGGCCGAGCTGCACGAAAGCTGGCAGGAGGTGGGCTGCCTGCAGCCCCAGGCCGCCCGGGCGCTGGGCCTGCCCGAAGGGGTGAAGGTCTGCGCCGGTGCGGGCGACAACGCGGCCGCCGCCATCGGCACCGGTACGGTGGGCGAGGGACGGTGCAACATCAGCCTGGGCACCTCCGGCACCATCTTCATCAGCCGGGAGCGCTTCGGCGTGGATGAGGCCAACGGCCTGCACGCCTTTGCCCATGCGGACGGCGGCTGGCATCTGATGGGCTGCATGCTGTCCGCCGCATCCTGCAACAAGTGGTGGATGGATGAGATTCTGAAGGTGAGCTCGGCGGATTATCCCGCCGAGCAGGCCCCCATTGCCCGGGAAAACCTGGGCCGCAATTCGGTATACTTTTTGCCCTATCTGATGGGCGAGCGCAGCCCCATCAACGACACCAACGCCCGGGGCACCCTGATCGGCATGAGCATGAACACCACCCGGGCCGACATCACCCAGGCGGTGCTGGAGGGCGTGGCCTTCGCCATCCGGGATTCCTTCGAGGCTGCCCGCTCGGCGGGTGCGGTGATTCCCCGGTCCGGCTTGTGCGGCGGCGGCGCCAAGAGCCCCCTGTGGGGTACCATTCTGGCCAACGTGCTGGGCATCCCGCTGGACCTCCCGGTCACCGAGCAGGGCCCCGGTTACGGCGGCGCGCTGCTGGCGATGGTCTGCTGCGGCCGTTTCGCCTCGGTGCGCGAGGCCGCAGACACACTGGTCCATGTGAGCCGGACCATCCAGCCGGACCCGGAGCTGACCGCCCGGTACGAGGAGCGTTATCAGAAGTTCCGCCGGATTTACCCGGCCTGCAAAGAGCTGTTCGGCGCGCTGGCGGATTGAGAAAGGAAGGAAGCAAGTATGACGATTTATCCGGTCACTTCGCCGGAATTTGCCCGGTACGGCCGGGTGATTTCCGGTTACGAGGGCGAGTGCGCCGCCATCACCGGTGCGCTGAACGCCCACACCCCGCTGCCCGAAGCCACCGGCTACGTGCCGGAGGAGCCGGCCCTGCAGCAGTTGCCCCAGGCCCAGGTGCTGGGCGGCTCGCTCTACGGCGGCATGCCGGTGCAGTTCGGCTGGTGCAACGGCCACAACACCCGGCTCAACTGCCTGGAATACCACCGGGACAGTGAGTTCAACCTGGGCACCGAGGACTTTATCCTGCTGCTGGCAAAGCAGGAGGAGATTGAAAACGACCAGCTGGATACCGCCAGGGTCAAGGCCTTCCGGGTCCCGGCGGGTGTGCTGGTGGAGGTCTACGCCACCACCCTGCATTACGCCCCCTGTCACACCGACCCGGCCAAGGGCTTCCGGGTGATGGTGGCCCTGCCCAAGGGCACCAACACCGATAAGCCGGAGCTGCCGGTTCAGGGCGGCGACGACGCCTGGCTGTGGGCCTGCAACAAGTGGCTGCTGGCCCATCCCGATTCGGACGAAGCCCGTCAGGGGGCAGCCGCCGCCCTGGTGGGAGAAAATATCGACATTGCCGCTGCATTGTAATTGGTAATAAGAAAAGAGGAGGAATCTGTCATGCAGTCTGCAAACATTCCCGAGGTGCGCCTGGGCATCGTGGCGGTCAGCCGCGACTGCTTCCCGATCGCGCTGTCCACCCAGCGCCGTCAGAACATCGCCGCCGCCTGCAAGGCCAAGGGCCTGGACCTCTACGAGTGCCCCGTTACTGTGGAGAACGAGAACGACATGAAGAAGGCGGTGGCCGATCTGCGGGCCGCCGGCTGCAACGCGCTCACCGTGTTCCTGGGCAACTTCGGCCCCGAGACCCCCGAGACGCTGCTGGCCAAATACTTCCATGGCCCCTGCATGTTCGTGGCGGCCGCTGAGGGCGACGGCGACCTGATCAACGGCCGCGGCGACGCCTACTGCGGCATGCTGAACTGCTCCTACAATCTGGGCATGCGCCACCTGAAGGCCTACATCCCCGAGTACCCGGTGGGCACCGCCGAGGAGCTGGCGGACAAGATGGCCGAGTTCGTGCCCGTGGCCCGGGCCATTCTGGGCGTGCGCGGGCTGAAGATCATCACCTTTGGTCCCCGCCCGCAGGATTTCTTTGCCTGCAACGCTCCCATCAAGGGCCTGTATGAGCTGGGCGTGGAAGTGGAGGAGAACTCCGAGCTGGATCTGTTGGTGGCCTACCGCAAGCACGCCAACGACCCCCGCATCCCGGAGGTTTGCGCCGACATGGCTGCCGAGATGGGCGAGGGCAAATACTATCCCGATCTGCTGGCCCGGATGGCACAGTTCGAGCTGACCCTGCTGGACTGGGCTGAGGAGCACAAGGGCAGCCGCAAATATGTGGCCTTTGCGGACAAGTGCTGGCCTGCCTTCCCCGAGGAGTTCGGCTTCGAGCCCTGCTATGTGAATTCCCGTCTGGCCGCCCGGGGCATCCCGGTGGCCTGCGAGGTGGACATCTACGGTGCGCTGAGCGAGTATATCGGCCTGTGCGTCAGCGGCGACGCGGTCACCCTGCTGGATATCAATAACAGCGTGCCCGGCTATATTTATAAGGAAGACATCGCCGGCAAGTTCGATTACAGCCTCACCGATACCTTCATGGGCTTCCACTGCGGCAACACTCCCTCCTGCAAGATGTGCGCCGACCGTGCGGTGAAGTACCAGCTGATCCAGCACCGCCTGCTGGAGCCGGAAGGCAGCGAGCCGGACTTCACCCGCGGCACCCTGGAGGGCGACATCGCACCCTCCGACATCACCTTCTACCGCCTCCAGTGCGACAGCGAGGGCGTGCTGCGGGCCTACATCGCCCAGGGCGAGGTGCTGCCGGTGGCCACCCGCAGCTTCGGTGGCATCGGCGTGTTCGCTATCCCCGAGATGGGCCGCTTCTACCGCCATGTGCTGATCCAGAAGCGCTACCCCCACCACGGAGCCGTGGCCTTCGCCCACTGCGGCAAGGCCCTGTTCGAGGTGTTCAAGTATCTGGGTGTTCAGGACATCGCCTACAACCAGCCCAAGGCGCTGCCCTATCTCACCGAGAATCCCTTCGCCTGATTGAAAACAGTGTAAACGAAAAGACCCGGTTCCGAGCGGAACCGGGTCTTTTGCGGATTGTTTGAAAGAGATGCTCAGGTACGCTTTTCCAGAGGAACGTATTCCCGGCGGGGCTGCACCGCCATGTAGGCCGGGCGGATGATCTTGCCCATGTTGATCAGCTCCTCCATGCGGTGGGCGCTCCAGCCCGCCACACGGCCCATGGCGAACAGCGGGGTGAACAGCTCGGTGGGCAGGCCCAGCATCCGGTACACAAAACCGCTGTAGAAGTCCACATTGGCGGAAACACCCTTGTAGATGCGGCGCTTTTCCGCGATGACCTGGGGAGCCAGCCGCTCCACCGCCGCATACAGGGCGTATTCCTTGTGCAGGCCTTTTTCGTCGCTCAGCCGCTCCACAAAGCTGCGCAGAATCTGGGCGCGGGGGTCGCTGACCGAGTAGACCGCGTGGCCCATGCCGTAAATCAGGCCGCTCTTGTCGAACCGCTCGCCCGCCAGAAGACCCGCCAGATAATCCTTGATGGCGTCCTCGTCCTCCCAGTCGGTGAGGGTGGCCTCCATGTCCTCGAACATGCGCACCACCTTGATGTTTGCGCCGCCGTGACGGGGACCCTTCAGGCTGGCCAGCGCCGCGGCCATGCAGCTGTAGGTGTCGGTGCCGGAGCTGGTGACCACGTGGGTGGTGAAGGTGGAGTTGTTGCCGCCGCCGTGCTCGGCGTGCAGCACCAGGCACAGATCCAGAATGCGGGCCTCCAGCGGGGTGTACTGACCGTCCGGCCGGAGCAGGGTGAGAATGTTCTCTGCGGTGGAAAGCTCGGGCCGGGGCGTGTGGATGTAAAGGCTTTTTCCATTTAAATAGTAATTATAGGCCTGGTAGCCGTAAACCGCGATCAGCGGGAAGATGGCGATCATGTCGATGCACTGGCGGATCACGTTGGGCAGGCTGATGTCGTCCGGCCGTTCGTCGTAGCTGGCCATGGTGAGTACGCACCGGGCCAGAGTGTTCATCATGTCCGGACTGGGGGCTTTCAGAATCACATCCCGCACAAAGTTGGTGGGCAGGCTGCGGTAAAAGGCAAGCTGGCGGTTGAACTGCTCCAGCTGGGCCGCGTCCGGCAGCTGGCCGAACATGAGCAGATAGGCCGTCTCCTCAAAGCCGAAGCGGCCGTCGTTCAGAAAGCCGCTGGTCAGCTGCTGGATGGAGTAGCCCCGGTAATACAGCTCGCCCGGACAGGGCTGCTGCTCGCCGTTCACCGTCTTGCTGCTGATGATCTCGCTGATCTCGGTGAGGCCGGCCAGCACGCCGGTGCCGTCCAGATCGCGCAGGCCGCGCTTGACGTTGTAGCGGACGTAATCGTCCCGGTTGATCTGGCTGTTGGCCAGGCAGACCTGTGCCAGCCGCTCAATAGCGGGGGTGACGCGGGAGTATTCGGAAATTTCAGCCATGGCAGTATGCCTCCTTTGCGTGGGGTGGAGGGGCCGCCGCCGGGGCGGGGCAAAACCCTATTTATTTAGTATAGCATAAAAGTAGCGTGCTGAACAGACCAAAGAAAAAAGCCTCGAAAAAGGGGGGCGAAAAAAAGAAAAAATTTTTTTCAAAAAGGGGTTGATTTTTCCGAAAACGCTTGGTATAATAATCAAGCACTCAGCGATGAGGCGCAACTGAATAACTGATATGTGGGAGTGTTCCCGAGCGGCCAATGGGGGCAGACTGTAAATCTGTTGCATTTTTGCTTCGGTGGTTCGAATCCACCCGCTCCCACCAACAAAAAGCCTTGCAGAATCTCGATTCTGCAAGGCTTTTTGCTTTCTGGACCACGTTTTGGACCACACTTCCGGTAGAATCCTTCATGGCGTCAGATAGCGCCCCAGAATCTGATCAACTTCATTTGCAATACGGGAGTCGTCATCGGTGAGTTTGTGCGCGTATACGCCGCGCGTGTCCATGCTGGCGGATTGACCGCACAATCGGCGCAGATCACCCTCACGAAGGTTTTGCGCCAGGGAAATGAAGGTGTGGCGCATTTCATAGCAGCTGATGGCTGTAATGCCGTTTGAACGTGCGTAGGACTTCCATTGATGATAGCGGCTCTGTTGATTCAAAGCGGGAAATAGAGGGCTGTCAGGCGTTGTGGGCATGCCCAGGGAATGGAGCAGGGACAGCTGCTGATCGATGAGGATTCGGGCGAATGTATTGAGACCAAAGGTGCGGCGCGCATTCTGATTTTTGCCCTTTGTCTTTTCTCCGTAGCGATTGATGGCCCGCTGAATATGAAGCTTATCGCCGTCGATATCGCCGATATGAAGGCCCATCAGTTCGCCGGGGCGCAGCCCGGTGACCACTGCAAACCGATAGGCATAAATCTGGTCATCAAAAACACGCTCACCACGCACAAGACGTGTATCCACACGAAAAAGGGTTTGAAGCTCTTCCGGTTGAAGAATTTCCTTTTTCTGCTTCTCAGCGCAGGTACGCACCTCCGGACCTTCCAGAACCAGATCGGTAAAGTCGTTGATGCGGCACCACTTGACGAATTGTTGCTCGGTGTTGCGAAGGCCTCGGAGCGTTTTCAGACTGAGTGGACCCTTGGGCGGGCGTGTGGGATGTGGCTGTAAACATCCTTTTTGTGCGGAGAGATTCAGGACCCGCTGCAGATGTCCTTCGTTCAGACGGGAAATTTTCAGGTTCCCGCAGACAGGAAGGATATAGTTTCTGCCGAACTTTCGGGTTTGCTCCAGTGTACTGGTGCCAACACGTTTTTCTTCCTGCAGGTACAAAAGGAAACTGTCCCACAATTCCGATACCAGAGGATCACAATTTTCATAGGAAAGGCCGGCGCTTCGTTTCCAGCTGTCAGCTTTCCGTTCGGCTTCCTTTTTCCCTCGCAAGCCGGGAACGGTGCTGTAGAAGGTTTTTCGTTCCCCATTCCGCTGTGCGTTTACCCGCCAGCGCTTTCGGCCCGGTTCCCACCGGGCCTCTACTTTTTTCGTTTGCATTGCAGTACTCCTCATTTGGAACAGGCACGGCCAGGAGTGCGGCTGGGATAGTTCTCCTGGGCAAAGAAGTACCGGTAGTAGTCCGATTCCTGAATGCTCAGGCGAGCGGCCATTCGATTGATTTCATTCACACGGAAGAAGCTGCGCCCGGCCATTCGATCTGTCATGGTGGCATCCGCAATACCGGCAATTTCAGCCAGCTCCTTCTGGTTGATGTTTTCCCGGATCATCCGGCACCGCAATTCGGCAAAAGTTTTCTGCGTACGCATGATTGAATCTCCTTTCATTATCAAAAAAGTTAATTACAATGTAGAGTATAATTAACGAAAAAGATAATGTCAATAGGGAGAAATTCACTTAAATGTTAATTTTCTGTTGCGGAATTGGGCAATATGCAATAGAATAGAAGAGAGACAACGAGAGAAGGGGGATAAGACGTGAACATTGGAGAAAAAATACGCAGGATTCGCTCTTTTCGCGGAATGACACAAAAAGAATTGGGTATTGCCCTGGGGCTAAAAGGCGATCCTCAGACGCGAATTGCGCAATATGAGACGGGTTATCGGGTTCCCAAGCGGGATCTGATTCTCCGGATGGCAGAGGTGCTGGATGTTTGCGTGTGTGCCCTGGATTCAGAGAACGAAGGCAGTTCGACGGTGATGATTGAAATGCTTTTCTGGGCAGACGTGGAGTCGCCGTCGATCTTAACGCTGGCAACGGCCAAGCGGAATGACAAAAAATATAATTCCGTGATGGGATATGAGATTGAATACACAGATAATGATGACTGGATGCCCCGAGAACCCACCATGCTGTGGTTCAATCATATCATTGTGAATGATGCGCTCAGGGAGTGGGCGATCCGTCAGCAGGAATTGCGGGATAAGATCATTACGCGGGACGAGTATTTTGAATGGAAGCTCCAGTGGCCCTATTCCTGCGATGACTGCGGCCGCGTGGAGCCGGTGAAGAAGTGGAGAGGAACAACGGGTCGGTTGTGGAGAAATAGTGATTCGATGAGATGAACATATAAAGTTAATATATTTTAGCTGGCACAGCTACTAGCTATAGTTCGCTATATGTGGATAATAGCATGGGATGATCAGAGTTGTGTATGCTGCTTTCTAGGAAAAATCCGAACTGTTTCTTTACAGAAATCAGTTCGGATTTTTATTTTAGCGAAAATTAAAGTGATGAGTTGTTTCAAAAAGTAACCTTCTGAATGTCACGGATTTGACATTTTTGACCTTTTTGTTGTTTATTCTGTTTAAAAATTTGGTTATGATGATATGCACATAAGGTGCGATGAAAAAGGTTAAAGAAGAAAGCCCGGTATTGTCGCAGCAGCCAAACGAAAAACAATAAACAAACAAGGAGGAATGGCTTTGCAACGTCCATGTTTTATTGATGAAGATGCCAGCTTTGTAATGGAGTGCCCGGAGGAAATCAGTCAGCTATATTTTCCGTTGGCATCGGAGACCGGTCTGAAAAGTTGTGTGTCGCCAGATTTGGGCGGTGATGCAAAGCTGTGCCAGGAAACTTTTTTACTGGAACCGGTTAGCGTCGAAAATCTGCATAATAACCGTTCCACACGGAATTTTTGGATGGTTGATTCCGACGGTGTTGCGGTTTCTCTGACAGGAGCTTCAGCAATGCAGCAGGCAACTCGGTTTACGCCGAATCAGGATAGCAGCCGACTGACGGCAGGTCTGATGTGGCATACGCTGGAGCGTACGGTATGTAGTATAGGCGTTCATGCAAAGATGACCAGCTTTGTGCCGGTACAGGATAATGTGGAGATCCTGTCGGTGACGGTAAAGAACTATACGGAGAAGACTCGCCGGTATGTTCCGTATGCTGCGATCCCATTGTATGGGCGCAGTGCGGACAATCTTCGGGACCACAGGAATGTGACGTCGATGCTTCATCGAATCCACACAACAGAGCATGGTGTTCTGGTTTGCCCGACGATGTCGTTTGATGAACGGGGCCACAGACCGAATCATAAGGTCTATTATGTGTTGGGATATCAGGAGAATGGTCAGAAGCCGGAAGCGTTCTATCCCACGGTTGAGGAATTCATCGGAGAAGGTGGAACTTTTACCCGTCCCCGTGCTGTATGCGAGGCCTATCTGGGCGTTCCCGCGGGCACTTCCCGTGCAGGACGCGAGGCGATGGGCGCTTTCCGCTTCCCTGCAATCGAGCTGGCTCCTGGGGAAAGCTGCCGGTTTGTGCTGCTTCTTGGGGTAGAAGATAGTAGTGCAGATGTTGATGCGATTTTCACCCGGTATAATTCCGTTGCAAAAATCGATCAAGTGCTTGAGCAGACGAAGCGCTACTGGAAGCAAAAGGTTAATGTGGCCTTTTCTACCAATAATGCTGACAGAGACCGGCTGATGAAGTGGATCTGTTTCCAGCCCTATCTGCGGCGGCTATTTGGCTGTTCGTTTTTGCCGCATCACGATTATGGCCGCGGCGGCCGGGGCTGGCGCGACCTGTGGCAGGACTGTTTGTCACTTTTGCTGATGGAACCCGGTCAGGTAGGGCAGATGATCGAAGCCAATTACGGTGGTGTTCGCGTGGATGGTACGAATGCTACGATCATCGGTGCGGGCGATGGTAATTTTATTGCAGACCGCAACGGTATTGCCCGAGTATGGATGGACCATGCGCTGTGGCCTCAGATGACCACAAAGTTGTATATTGACCAAACCGGCGACAGCGGAATACTGGAACGTGTGGCCCCCTATTTCAAGGACCCTCAGGCAATGCGCGGGAATGGAATCGATGATACATGGACCCCGGATGAGGGCAATTGGCAACGTACAGCAGCGGGCGAGATCTACCAAGGGACAATTCTGGAGCATCTGCTGGTGGAGCAACTGACTGCATTTTATGATGTGGGCGAGCATAATCTGTATCGTTTGCGCGGTGCGGACTGGAACGACGCACTGGATATGGCAGCGGAACGGGGCGAGAGCGTTGCGTTTACCTGTGCGTATGCGGGGAATCTGCGCGAGCTGGCGGAAATGATTCAGACAATGGATAAAGCATGCCCTGGGCGTGAGATTGAATTGCTGGAGGAGCTGGCGATCCTGCTGGGCGGAGAGAAGCAGGATTATGACGATATTCAGAGCAAGCAGGAGCGGCTGAAAAACTATCTGGATCGCTGCCGTTTCACAGTGAGCGGACAGAGAATGCGGGTCAAGCTATCCGATCTGGCGGAAGATCTGCAGCGGCGCGCAGATTGGCTGACGGAGCATTTGCGCCGGCAGGAATGGATCGATCATGGAGAAGAGGGCTGGTTTAACAGCTACTACGACAACGACGGACAGGCTGTGGAGGGGATCTTCCCCTCGGGGGTCCGCATGATGCTCACTGGTCAGGTGTTTGCGATCATGGGAAAGGTTGCAGACGACGGGCAGATCAAGCAGATCACCCGGAGTGCGGACCATTACCTCTATCGTCCCGAGATCGGCGGATACCGGCTGAACACAGATTTTAACGAGTTGAAATTCAATTTGGGGCGCATGTTCGGATTTGCGTATGGCGAGAAGGAGAACGGGGCTGTTTTTTCTCATATGGCAGTTATGTATGCGAATGCGCTTTATCGCCGCGGTTTTGCAAAAGAGGGCTGGAAGGTTCTCAAAGCTCTGGCGGATGCAGCACTTCACTTTGAAAGCAGCCGGATTTACCCGGGCATTCCCGAATATTTTTCTGCAGATGGCCGAGGAATGTACAACTATCTGACCGGTGCGGCCAGCTGGTTCATGCTGACGATGATCACCCAGGTGTTTGGCGTAAGAGGCCAGGAAGGCAATCTGCTTCTGGAGCCGAGACTGACCGCCGAGCAGTTTGACCAGAACGGAACTGCGCAGGTGAGCCTGCAGTTCGCAGGATGCCCCTTGACGATTCGTTATCACAATGCGGAGGGCAAGGAATACGGCGAGTATGGGATCGCTTCGGCGTGCTGCGGCGAACAGATGTTGACGCAGGATATGCAGGGAAGGATCGTGGTGCCCCGGGAACAGATCGAACGGCTTGGAGCAGCAGGCGGCGTGATCGATGTGAAACTTGTTTAAAAACGAAGGATGGGATTTCAGATGAAGTATGGATATTTTGATGATTTGCAGCGGGAATATGTAGTGCAGCGGCCGGATACGCCTGCACCCTGGGTAAACTACCTTGGGTCTCCGGAATACGGCGCGATCGTTTCCAATAATGCGGGTGGCTACAGCTTTGCAAAATCCGGCGCAAACGGGCGAATCCTGCGGTATGTATTCAACCAGTTTGATCAGCCGGGCCGTTATCTCTATCTGCGAGATAATGCCAGCGGAGATTTCTGGTCTGCTTCGTGGCAGCCTGTGGGGAAAGACCTGGAGAAGTACCACTGCGAGTGCCGCCATGGCATGGGCTACACTCGGATGCTGGCCGAATACAGCGGGATTCAGTCAGAGGCAGTGTACTATGTGCCGAAGGACAGTGCTCATGAGGTGTGGGAGCTGACGGTGACCAACCGTTCGACGGAACGGCGGGAGCTGACGCTGACCGGCTATGCGGAGTTCACCAACCATAGCAATTATGAGCAGGATCAGGTTAACCTGCAGTACTCGCTGTTCATCAGCCGGACCTTGTTTGACACCAATCGGATCATGCAGCAGATTCATGGCAATTTGGATGCACAGGCGGCCGATGAGATGGTGGACGGAAAGACCGTTACCGAACGCTTTTTTGGCTTGGCGGGCGATCAGGTTGCTTCCTACTGTGGAGATAAGGATGCGTTCCTTGGGCGTTATCACACATATGGAAACCCGAAGGGGGTTGCATCCGGAGACCTTGGAAATGTGCTCAGCTACAATGAAAATTCCTGTGGGGCGCTTTCCTGCGTTGTGGAACTGGAACCTGGTGAAAGCCGCACGATCGCCTTCCTGTTGGGGATGAAGACCTCTGCAAAGGCGGCAGAGCTGCTGCAGGGCTACCGGAATGCCGCGGAGCGCTGCGAGAAAGAGCTGAAGGAGCTGAAGGAAGAATGGTATGGACGCCTGGACCATCTTCGGGTCGATACACCGGACCCGGCCTTCAACACGATGATCAACACATGGAATGCCTATAACTGCTTTATTACATTTGTGTGGTCCCGCGCGGCTTCCTTCATTTACTGCGGCCTGCGCAATGGTTACGGATATCGGGACACCGTGCAGGATATTCAGGGGATTATTCATCTGGAACCGGAGATGGCACGCGAGAAGATCCGCTTCATGCTGTCTGCCCAGGTGGATAACGGCGGCGGGCTGCCGCTGGTGAAGTTTACCCATAATCCTGGCCATGAAGATACCCCGGACGATGCTTCGTATGTGGCAGAGACCGGGCATCCTGCCTATCGTGCGGACGACGCGCTGTGGCTGTTCCCCACGGTATACAAGTATGTGGCGGAAACTGGCGACAAGGAATTTCTGGATCAGGTGATCCCTTTTGCAAATCGAGATGAGGGCACCGTGTACGAACATCTGAAGCGTGCGGTTCAGTTTTCTCTGGCTCATCTGGGGCCTCACGGTCTGCCGGCCGGATTGTATGCGGACTGGAACGATTGCTTGCGATTGGGAGCAAACGGTGAATCCACCTTTGTGGCGCTGCAGTTTTACTACGCACTGCGCATCCTGAAATACTTTGCGGAGGATCGTGGGCAGCAAGAGGATTGCCGTTGGCTGGAAAATGAACTGGAGGAAGCGGGCAAAAAAATTCAGGCGCTGTGCTGGGATGGTGACCGCTTCATTCGTGGCTTTACAGAAGAAGGTGAACGCATCGGTGCTGCTCAGGACCCGGAGGCGAACCTGTGGCTGAACCCCCAGAGCTGGGCGGTAATCAGTGGGCTGGCTAGTGAGGAACAGGCGGATGAAGCAATGCGTAAGGTGTTCGATCGACTGAATACTCCATACGGAGCGGTTCTGATGGATCCGCCTTATCATGCACATGCTTTTGATGGTGCGTTGGCGGTCATTTATAACCCTGGAACAAAAGAGAACGCGGGCATCTTCTCGCAGTCGCAGGGCTGGCTGATCTTGGCGGAGGCTCTGCTCGGGCACGGAGAACGTGCGTTCCGTTATTTCACGGAAAATGCGCCGGCGGCGCAAAATGACCGGGCAGAGATCCGTCGCTTGGAGCCTTATTGCTATGGTCAGTTTACGGAAGGGCCTGCCAGCAAGCATTTCGGACGTTCGCAAGTGCATTGGCTGACGGGTACCGCTTCCACGGTGATGGTTGGCTGTGTGGAAGGAATTCTGGGCCTTCGGCCGGATCTGAATGGCCTGCGCCTGGCACCTGCGGTGCCGAAGCAGTGGAAGTCGTTTACAATGGAGAAGGACTTCCGCGGTCGGAAGCTGCATATCCGTGTGGAAAATCCGAATGGGAAAGAATCCGGCTTTGCCTCTTTGCGTGTCAACGGGCAGGAGCTTGATTCCAATTACATTCCGGAGAAGCTGCTGACTGCAGAGAATGAGATCCTGCTGGTTCTTTAAGCGGATAGGATAAAAAATCCCGCCGGGCGGTCAGCCCGGCGGGATTTTTGCAGTTATCAAAAGCATTAATCCTCCCAGGGGTTCAAGCGGCTTACATCCCGATATTTTTTGGGAGTCATTCCGGTAACTTCGCGGAATTGCTGGATAAAATGGCTTTGGGAGGAAAACGCCAGCTGGTTGGCAATGTCGATCATGGAGCTGTCGCTGAAGCGCAGCAGATTTTTGGCCATGTTGATTTTCTGTTGGCGAATATATCCGCTGACGGAAGTTCCGGTTTCTTTTTTAAAAAGGCGGGAAAGATAGCTGGGAGAAACCCCCAGTTCGTCGGCCAGGTCTTCAATGGTGATGCGCTCTTTGATGTGAGCGTAAATGTATTCTTTGCCCGCGTTGATATGCTTGGAATTGGTGTCGTTGCGCAGATGCTTGCGCATCTTTTTGGTGAAATCCATCACCATATCATCGTGCAGCTGACAAACCGCATTCACGGAGTGAAGATCGTCCAGCTTTTGAATATAGAAATCGCTGAGTCGAAAAGCCTGCTCCAGCTCCATGCCGCTTTGAACACAAAGCCGGGTGATCATAGCGGTGGTTATGACGAGGTGATATTTCAGGTTGAGTACGGGGTCGCGAGACAGCTGCCCTACCCCTTCCTCCTGGCTGAAACGGCCCGATTCGCAGTTGCGGCGCACATAATCCACATTTCCACTGGCTACTGCATGATAAAACTGATATTCCTCACTGGGGTTTCGGTGTTCCATTTCATCGATCTCGTCATTGGCTTCCAAAAGAAGCCACTCCTTCTGATAGCTCATAATTGCCCCCTTTTTGTGCTGGGAGGATGGTTAAATCTGTCCGGTGCAGAAAACTAGGTCGGAAGTTAATATAGAATATTTTATTTTATTATACTATGAAACTAGAGTGGTAGCAATGAAATCAGAGTGGCTGAAGCTGAGAAAGAAAAGTGGGAGATAAGATTTGGGAATGCATAATGGACAAAATCTAGTCATGAATTTGATATTATTTGTTTGATTATAATATATTGGATAAGAGCAGGACGGTATAATAATAGTACGATAACGGATTCGGTACTCCACGCAGGGGTATCAAAAAAATAGGAGGTTTTTAGCATGAACAAAAGAGTAGTTTCTCTGCTGGCAGCAACTGTAGTTGGTGCCAGTGTGCTGACCGGTTGCGGCGCCGGAGCAGGTGCATCCGGCAGTACTGTAAGCGACGGTACTTCGGCGGAAGGTGCGGTCATCAATATCTATAGCTGGAACGATGAATTCCGTACCCGTTTGGAGGCCATCTACCCGGAAGTAGAAAGTACTTCTTCTGATGGTACTGTTACCAAGCTCAAGGATGGCACCGAGATCCACTGGATCATCAACCCCAATCAGGATGGCGTATATCAGCAGAAGCTGGACGAGGCACTGCTGAATCAGGCATCGGCTGCAAACGATGATAAGGTGGATATTTTCCTTTCTGAAACCGATTATGTGTTCAAATACACCGATGCGGATGCAGATGTAGCTATGCCTCTGGAGGATCTGGGCATTGATCCTGCAACTGATTTGGCTGACCAGTATGAGTTTACCAAGACCACTGCTTCGGACCAGAATGGCGTACAGCGCGGTTCTACCTGGCAGTGTTGCCCAGGCCTGTTGGTGTATCGCCGCGATATTGCCAAGGATGTTTTCGGTACTGATGATCCCGTAGCAGTAGGCGAAAAGGTTAAGGACTGGGATACTTTGAAGGGAACTGCAGAAGAACTGAAGGCGAAGGGTTACTTTACGTTTGCCTCCTATGCAGACACCTTCCGACTGTATGGCAACAGCATCTCCGCTCCCTGGGTGGCTGCCGGTGAGACTACGGTTAAGGTAGATCCGCAGATCATGAACTGGATCAATGATTCCAAGGAATGGCTGGATGCGGGATATTTCGATAAGACGGTTAAAGGGCAGTGGAATGATGACTGGAATAAGTCCATGAGCTCCTCCTCGAAGGTATTTGCTTTCCTGCTGCCTGCATGGGGCATCGACTTTACTCTGAATCCCAACTGGGATGGCGAAAGCGGAATGTGGGGCGTGACCAATCCCCCGCAGGAATATAACTGGGGCGGTTCCTACATCCACGCAGCCACCGGCACTGACAACCCGGAGCATGTAAAGGACATCATTTTGGCGCTGACTGCCGATAAGGATAACCTGCTTAAGATCTCTCGTGATTACATGGATTTCACCAACACGGTCAGCGGCATGCAGGAAGCTGCCACGGACGCATCCTTTGCTTCTGAGTTCCTGGGTGGCCAGAACCCCTATGAGTACTTCGCTCCTGTGGCGGAGAACATCAAGATCGCGCCGCTCTCTTCCTACGATCAGGGCTGCGTTGAGCTGATCCAGAATGCGTTCAGCGATTACTTCCAGGATAATGTGGACTACGACCAGGCAAAAGCAAACTTTGAGACTGCGATCCGGGAGCGTTATCCTGACGTTACCGAGATCCAGTGGGCGGAGTAATATAGCTACTGGTAACCCCAAATTGAAAATGGCTGCCGCACTGATAATACAGTGCGGCAGCATTTTCCCGAAAAGGAACGGTGAACTATGAAAAAGAAAAATAATCATCTCAGCTATGCCAAATGGGGCTATTTGTTTATCCTTTATTGGTTTGGAGAATTATGCTGAGTTGCTTCGCTCCGATATGATCGGCTATGCTGGAAATACCCTGATTCTGTGGCTCATTGGTTTTGTGCCTCAGATTGTCATTGCGTTGTTGCTGGCCAATTGGTTTACAGATATCCGCATTAAGATTCGCGGAATGCAGGTGTTTAAAATTAAAATTTAACTATCTAATCCTCAAAAACCATTGATTTTTCAAGGCTTCACGCCTGTTTTTCATTCAAACCTTATCTGTTTGCCCTTGTTTTTGCCCTTACGAGCCGAAACAAGGGCAACTTTTTATTCCCCGCCGACCACCTTATCCAGCAGCCTTGCGGAAGTGCGCTTCGCTTCCCTTGTAGAGTGAGCGTAGATGTTCATTGTGGTACTGACATCGGAGTGTCCGAGAAGTTCCTGCACATCTTTCGGCTTTGCGCCGCCGGAAAGCAGATTGCTTGTGTAGGTGTGACGGAGCGTGTGGAAATGGAAATCTTCAAGCCCTTTCACTTTCTTCTTTGCCGCCCTGCACATAATCCCTACCGTACTCGGCGCTTCATACGCCCCGTCTGCTCTCAGGCAGACAAAGGAGATTTCCTTGTAATCCTCCGGGACTTCCTCTGTCCTTTGCAGGCTGTAAACCTCATAATAGGTGCGCCCTTTTTCCTTTACTTCTTTGTAGTAGTTCAGGTGATAAAACTCCCCGTAGCGGAAACGGTTTTTGCGCTGTTCTGTTCTCGCCGCCCGCAGGATTGCCGCCAGCGTGTCGCAGAAATCAACGGTGCGGACTTTGCTCCGTTTTGTCGTTCCCACTTCGGTTGTGTGCCTTGTTCCGTTATAGCGCATGCTTCGGCGTACCGTGAGATATTGTTCCTCAAGGTTAATATCCTGCCAAGTCAAGCCGCATACTTCCCCGATACGAAGCCCCGTGTAGTACGCTATCTGCACAGGCAGCAAGGCGGGATTATCTTTTGCCTTGAGAAATTCCTCCAGCTTTTGGAACTGTTCATGGGTGATAGTAGGAATACTGGAAGTATCTTCCTCACTGTCCGAGAAAATATCCGTTTCCTGCTTCCTGCCCCTCAGCTTCACATACTGCATAGGGTTAAAGGTAATCAGTTTTTTCGGGAAAACCGCAAAGCGGAAGGAATTTTGCAACACCGCCGAGAACAGGAGCATATATCCTTTGCTCATGGGCTTTGAAGTTGTCCCGTCCGGGTTTGTCCCACCGTAGCTCAGAAAATCAATGAACGCCTGCAAATGGTCGGCGGTCACGGTTTTCAGCTTGCGTTTGCCAATGGGATATTGCTTGATACGGTTGACCGTTCCCTGATAGGACATGACCGTCCCGTTGCTTAAGTTGCCGGGTTTCAGTTCTTCCTCTACCCACATATCCAGCATATCGCCTACCGTGATGTTTTCCGCTTTCCCGACAAACTGCTTTTCCTCATAGTCCGCTATCGCTTTGCGGAGCATGGCTTCTGTTTCCGCCTTGCTCTCTGTGCCTGCAAACTCTTTCTGCACTTTTCTGCCGCTTTCATCTTCAATATAAAAGCGTCCGTACCACTTTTTGCCTTTCTTTCTTACAGAACCTTTTGCCATAGATAAAAAACTCCTTTCTATCCGTGGCAATCGGGACTGTGACATATGGTGTGCGTAAAGTAATTGTGTCACTTCCGCCAGTGAAAGTCAACTGGCGTCTTTACTTGTCAAGGTGCCACGGAATTTTCTTTTTCGGAAAGCCTTTCTTCGGCTTCCTCCACTATCCCGAAAAGTGCGCCCATCGACATTCTTGTGCGCCCCTCATCGTGGATATGTAAAATCCCGTCTAAAAACCGTTTCATATCCTCAATCGGTACTTCCATCTTCTTGCGGTATACCTGTTCCATGATTGCCCCGGACTCTATGGCGTACCGTCCAAGAGACTCTTTCAGCCCTTTGTCCTCCGCCACACGGTCAACTTCCTCCATAGCATCAGCAAAGTAGCAGGTCATAACCGTATACAGGTCAACCATCTTGCCGAGAAATGTCGTGAGAAGCTGCTGGTGCGGCTCGCCCTTTACTGTATAGGAAACTGTGTCCAGATATTTCCTGATGTGTTCCTCAATATCCCGCTGGCAAAGAGTATAGGTGTCATATTCCTTATCATCGGAAAGACCTGTCAGCCATTCGGGAGTTGTGAGCAACGCTTCCGCAAGACCGTTGATAACCATTGTGCGCTTCGGATCAACTCCGTCCGCTTCATACCGCTGAATGGTGGATTTGTTCACGCCTACACGCCTGCCAAGTTCCGGCATGGTAATGTTTAACTCTGTGCGGCGTTCCTTAATCCTCCTACCGACCTGTTTTGCGGTGAATGTGGTTTCTTTTTTCAAGGTGTTCACCTCCTGACTGGTATCAGTATAACACGCCGATGCTTATTTTGCAACCTTTATCTCAATGAAAGTTGTAAATAAACTATGAATGGTTGCAAAATAGGTTGACAAGAGATGGCAGAATAAGTATAATGATAAAACAGTAGTTGCAAAATGAGTATTCTAAAAGGAGGTTGATAGAATGAGCGCAGTCAAAATGGGACTTACCATAGAGGAAGCCGCAGAATGTACGGGTATCGGCAGGAACACCATGCGGAAGCTGGTGGAATGGGGAAAGCTGCCCGTCCTCAAAGTGGGGCGCAAGACCATTATCCGCAGGGACACGCTGGAACGGTTTCTGACGGTCAATCAGGGAAGAAATCTTCTGAAGCCCGATGATGTCCGCAGAGTGGAATGACCATCCATTCTCTTTTCGGAAAGTAACCCTAAGCCCTCGGCGTTTGAGAGCGAAATACACCCCTCGCACAAATCTTCGATTTGTACTCCGGGTATTTCGCCCTTGCAGGGGGCTTCCGTATCAACCGCCTGCGGCGTATGATACGGGGCTGTCACCGCTGCCGCAGCGACAGCCACAACCGTAAACGGTTGCAAAAAAAGGACGCACCTTGACAACAGAAAACGGAGATGATGTATGCCGAGACACAGTTTTATCCAGATGTCAAAACTGCCCAATGTCAAAGGGCGAATATCGTATATTACAAGCCATGCAAGGCAGGAAAATCTCTATGCCACCTACCGCACCGCCGACAGCACCTTTTGGAGCAACCTTGCAAGGGAAAGCCAGCAGGAGTTTCAGCGCAGCGGCACAGAGGGCAAATGTATCGAAGCAAGGGAACTGATTATCGCCTTGCCCGAAATCTATACGCAATACGAGCCGCAGCAGGTACTCACGGACTTTACAGAGGAGTTCCGCAGGCGGTACGGTGTGGAGTGCGTGTCCGCCCTCCACCACAACAAGCGCAAGACAAATTATCATATCCATCTGATTTTCAGCGAGAGGAGGTTGCTCCCCGAACCTGATGTAAAGGTTGCTTCCCGCAGCGTGTTCTTTGACGAGACTGGAAAGCGTGTCCGCACCAAAAAGGAAATCACGGGGGAGGACGGGCAGATACGGAAAGGCTGTACCGTCATCAAAAAAGGCGAGGTATACGAAAGCCATCTGTTTACTACCAAAGATACACGCTTTAAGGGAGAGCCTTTTCTCCGAGAGATAAAGGAAGTGTATACAGAACTTATTAACTGCCATATCTCCGATCCTGAGCAGCACTTAAAGGTATTTGATAAAAACAGCGTCTATCTTCCGGCCAAGAAAATCGGCAAAAATAATCCCAAAGAGGACGAAATCAAAGCCGATAATGCCGCAAGGCAGGAATGGAACAGGACAGCGGATATGGCGTTATTATCAGGTATCTCCGAAGCAAAGATTTTAGAAGTCAAGCAGACAGAGATACACGAAAAGGCGAGCCAGTCTATCAAAAGCAAGGGCTGGCTGCCGGGTCTGTTCCGCAGTATCGTAAACAAGGCTAAGGACTTCCTGCAAAACTTAATCCGTGAACACGATATGCCGCCGAAGCCTGTCCTTGAAATAGATATGGCAGAGTTCCGTACCATGCAAAAGCTGATGATAAAGGCGCAGGATAAGGCGAAAGAAATCCGGCATTTGCAGGATACGGTACTTCCGAAGCTGAAACAACAGCTTGCCGATACAAAAGGGATTTTCAAGGGTAAGGAGCGCAAGGCGCTCACAGAGCAGATACAGCGGACAGAAAAGGAAATCGCTGAAAAGCTGGATAAACTGCCCGATGTTCTGAAAGAGGACGGTTATCCCGATGTGCAGGCGTACATGGCAACCTACCGTAAGGCGGAGGCTGTTGTGGAGCAGTTCAATCGTGACCTTGCCGCATGGGAGCAACAGGTCAGGGAAAAACAGAAACCCGCCAAAAAAGAGCAGGCAAAGCCGCCTGAACGAGAGAGCGTGCTGAAACGCCTGCGTCAGCTTCAGGCGGAGGGTAAGCAGAGAAACCAGCCGAGACAGAGAAAGAAATCCTTTGACAGAGACAGCCGATAGGCACGAAAAACCGCCGCTATGGTATCACCCATGCGGCGGCATACATAAAAATCTTATTTGTGTTCTGCAAGCGTGACTTTCATATCCTGAGCATTGATGCTTGTTTCCTTTTTGCACTTCGGACAGTAGAGAGGGAAGTTTCTTAATTCTGTATCTTCCCGTATCATTGTGCGAGTTTTATTGCCGCAGATAGGGCAATATATCCATTCTGTGGCTTTCATGTTACTTTTCTAATTTCAAGTCTTTTATTTTTTGAGATATTCTCTCAATGACCTGTATAAAACATTCATCACTTTTGCCCGTCGGATCGGGAAGACCCCAATTATCATCAAATGCTCTACCGATATAGGGACAGCCGACATCACACCCCATTGAAATCGCAATATCAGGCGTGGGGATTTTATCAATCGTCTTGCTATACTGGCTTTTCTCCATATCTATCCCATAAAGCTGTTTCATAAGCCGCACAGCATCCTGATTGATTTGTGGTTTTGTTTCTGTTCCAGCAGAATAGAAATCAAACTTATCTCCCGCCAAATGTTTTCCAAGTGCTTCTGCAATCTGACTGCGGCAGGAGTTGTGAACACAGATAAAAGCGATTTTCTTCTTACTCATAATCAAAATCCCAACTTATGCAACAGAGCAACTACATCAGCGGCTTTCAAAACCTTGCCCATAGCAACAACCTTTTCATTGACAACAAGAGCAGGTACACTCATAACGCCATATTCCATAACCTTTTTCAAGTCCGTAATATATTCTACTTCTACGGAAATCCCCATTGCTTTAACGGCGGATTGTGTGTTCTCATAAAGAGCATGACAACACCCTGAACCTAATACCTTGATACAGCAGATTTCTCCCTCTTTCAAATCAGGACAGCAATCGTTTGTAATGCTTTCTGCTTCGCTGGCAGCACAACCACAGCTACAAGCGCAAGCAGGTGTTTTCTTTTCTTCTTCCTTTTTCTTTCCAAAATTAAATAATGCCATAATAATAACCTCCTAAAATTAAACAATTAAATATTGTATTGCGTTGAAAAGATAGCCTACAATAATAATACCAGCGGCACATATTCCAATGAAAATACCGAGCAGTTTCGGCTTAACTGCTTCGCGAAGCATAATTATTGAAGGGAGCGAGAGCGTTGTAACGCCCATCATAAAGGAAAGCACAACGCCGAGCAAAGCACCTTTTGCAAGCAGGGCTTCTGCAATCGGGATTGTACCGAAAATATCCGCATATATCGGAATACCTACTATCGTAGCAAGAATTACGCCAAACGGATTATTTTCGCCAAGTGCTTTGACAATAAATTCTTCAGGAATCCAGTTGTGAATGAAAGCACCAATGCCCACGCCGATCAGAACATAAGGAGCAACCTTTTTAGCGGTTTCAACAACCTGTTCCCACGCAAATTTCATACGGTCTTTGAAATGCAGCTCCTCCTGCGGAACATCAATTGAGTGACCGTTTCGGATATATTCTTCCACTTGATTATCGAGGTGCAGCTTTTCAATTATCGTTCCGCCAGCCACAGCGATTACTAAACCGAATATTACATATAAAACAGCAACTTTCCAGCCGAAAATACTCATCAGTAAGACAAGGCTTCCGAGGTCAACCATCGGCGAAGAAATCAAAAAGGAGAATGTAACTCCAAGTGGTAAGCCTGCGCTTGTAAATCCGATAAACAGCGGAATAGAGGAACACGAGCAAAACGGTGTTACCGTACCGAGCAGAGCTGCGATGATATTCGCCCATATGCCGTGAAATCTGCCGAGTATCTTTTTTGCTCTTTCGGGCGGGAAATAACTTTGAATATACGAGATAATCAAAATCAAAACGCCAATCAGTACCATAATTTTTATGGTATCATAGATGAAAAACTGAATACTTCCTCCTATTTTGCCCGTGGTATCTAAACCGCAAGCGTTCAAAAATGTTTCAATGAGGCGATTCAGCCAGTTCATACCGAGGACTTCATTTTGAAAAAAGTCCCAAATTGTTTTTAGTGTCTCCATAAAAAGCCCCTTTCATATAGTTATATTGAAATATGTCGATTTATTGTCCCGAATATAAGCCGTGCGGAAAAGCAATCAATAAACTTCCTCAGTTTTCACAGCACGACTTGTTTTCGCTTTCAACATCAAGTGTTGTCAACTGCCGCAAACATTCTTTTGCCTGCTCCGCACCTTTTTCTGAAATAGAATAGTGTGTCCATTTTCCCTCTTTGCGCCCGACAACTATTTCAGCGTCACAAAGAATTTTCATATGGTGGGAAAGTGTGGGCTGCGTGACATTGATTTCTTCCAGTAGCTTACAGGCGCATTTTTCACCTGAACGCAGCAGTTTTATAATCCTAATGCGGTTTTCATCACAAAACGCTTTGAAAATTGCCGCAATTCTTTTTTCATCCATCTCTCTCAATCACCTCCCATAGATAAATGTCTATGTGTTATTATATGCAACACATAGAAAAATGTCAATATATTTTTTGATTTAAGTGATACAGCGGTAGGAAAACTAAGTCCTACCGCTGTCTTCTTATGCAAAGATGATTTCTTTTTCCACAATCTCCTTTGCACACGCCCGTATGTTATTCATTCTCTGTGTCCATTCCAAAGCGTTTTCCGCCTTTAACTGCTCCGTAATACCCTGCGCCCGTTTCATCTGCTCTGTGAGCCTTTCCATGCACTCCTGCGCCTGCCTGTCGATGTCAGCAAGGTAATTGTTCAGCCTGCCGCTTGTGAACAAGGTTATGTAGGTGGCTCGGCGGTATTCTTTCAGATACCGCAAGTGCCGCTGTCCCCACAAACCAATAGGCTGTTCTTTTTCGGCTGGTAAGATAAGACATGGGATATAATAATCTCCTTGCAGTTCATACCACAGACCATTTTTATCATCGTAAATGTACTTGTCCATTGAAAAATCCTCCGTTATAATATATTCGCACATACATCACAGTTCTCCGATTGCCACACTTTGTTATATCTTGTTATGAGATTTTCTTGCCCTTGTATTTGCCCTTATGAGCAATGAGGGAAAGAGTAAACTTGTGTGTAACCGTATAAAGAGATAAGGCAGACACATTGCGATAAATCCTTTATTTTCAAGGCTTTTGGAGGATTTTATTAAAACACTGTAACCTCTGTTGAGAGGTCATAATTTACTGATATTCAAATTATTATTTATCTGCCGAATCTGATTATGGCGTCGGCATTTGCCATGCTTTTCTTTGCGCTGTTTTCCACCAATGGCCCCATCAATTCGATTTTGCTGTCTGTGGGAATGGTTTCTGAACCGATCGATTTTATGGGCACTGCGTTCGGTACCCGTTCGCTGATCGGCTTGATGAACTTCCTCATGTGGTTTGGCAACACGACCATTATGCTGATGGCTGCCATAATGAGCATCAGCCCGGACATTTTTGAGGCTTGCGAGTTGGATGGCTGCGGCAGTGTAAAGCGCTTTTTCTATATTACCTTGCCGCTGATCCGCCCGATTCTGGCGTACACACTGATTACCTCCATCATCGGTGGATTGCAGATGTTCGATGTGCCGCAGATCCTGACCAACGGACAGGGCAATCCGAACCGCACCTCCATGACGCTGATCATGTTCCTGAACAGCCATTTGAAGAGCCGTAACTATGGTATGGCTGGTGCGCTTTCGGTCTATCTGTTTATCGTCAGCGGCGTTCTGTGCTTCTTTGTCTATCGCATGACGAACGGTAAGGATAAAACAGGCACGGCGCGGGCCGCCAAGAAAGCAAAAGGAGGCAGCAAAGCATGAAACATAAAAAAGGTAATTTGGGCGAAACGATCCTCGCTTACTTTATTTTGATCGTGCTGTCCTTTCTGTGCCTGTTCTTCTTTTACATCTTAATCGTCAACGCCACTCGCTCTCATGCGGATCTGCAGAAAGGGTTCAGCTGGCTGCCCGGCAACTATTTTCTGGAAAATCTGAAAAGTGTGGCGAATGACGGCAGCTTCCCCATGTTCCGGGGAATCCTGAACAGCCTGATCGTCTCCACCTGCACGGCGGCATTGTGTACTTATTTTTCGGCGCTTACTGCTTATGGACTGTATGCCTATCAGTTTAAGCTGAAAAAAGTTGCGTTTACATTTATTATGGCGATTCTGGTCATGCCCACACAGGTCACAGCCATGGGTTTCTTGCGCTTGATGACAAACATTGGGCTGTATGATTCGCTGCTGCCGCTCATCCTGCCTTCGGTGGCGTCTCCGGCTGTGTTCTATTTTATGTACAGCTACCTGGAGTCCTCGCTGCCGCTTTCGCTGGTGGAAGCGGCGCGGATCGATGGTTCTGGCGAATTTATGACCTTCAACCGCATTGTGCTGCCGATTATGAAACCTGCGGTAGCGGTGCAGGCTATCTTTACCTTTGTGGGCTCTTGGAATAACTACTTTGTTCCTGCCCTGATTATTCAGTCGAAGGACAAGATGACGGTTCCCATCCTAATTGCCACATTGCGCGGCGCTGACTATATGAATTTTGATATGGGCAAGATTTATATGATGATTATGGTGGCGATCGTTCCGATCATTGTGGTTTATCTGCTGCTGTCCAAATACATTATCGCCGGCATCACGCTGGGCGGCGTGAAAGAATAATCCCCGGCAAAAAGACCGTCATAGTATACAACACTATGGCGGCCTTTTGTGTATTCATATTTGAGAGGAAGTTTGTTTTATGGTAATAACGCATAATTTTAGCGGCAGCCGGGATGCGGCTCCTGCTGCGCGAGAAATTTGTCACGCCGCACTGGCGAGAAAAGCAGCAGCATCTGGGATCGTACTGCTGAAAAATAATGGGATCTTGCCACTGGCGGCAACGGCGCCAATTGCGCTGTTCGGAAACGGTGCAGGGCATACGGTAAAGGGCGGAATCGGCTCCGGAGATGTGAACAATCGGGAGAATATCTCGATTTATGAGGGCCTTAAGGCGGTTGGAGTGCCTCTGACCAGTGAATCATGGATAGAAGACTATGAGAAACGGTATATGACGGCGCGCTTTCAGTGGAGAGACAAAATTCTGGAAGATGCAAAAAAGGTGGAAAATCCCTTCGATGCCTATGCAGACAACCCTTTTGTGTTTCCGCAGGGGCGAGACATTGAACCGGAAGACTGGCGGGGGGCCGCTGCTGCGGTGTATGTGATCAGTCGCATTTCGGGAGAAGGAAAGGATCGAACCGCACAGGAAGGCGATTATCGGCTGAGCGAACAGGAGCGGGAAGATCTTCGCAGGTTAGATGCGGCAGAACTTCCGGTGATCCTGCTGATCAATGCGGGAGGTCCGGTGGAGCTGACCGACCTGATGGAGCAGATGCACCATCTGGCGGCGATTCTGCAGATTTCTCAGCTGGGTCAGCAGGGAGGAGCTGCCGTTGCAGATGTTCTGCTTGGGAAAGTGGTCCCGGAGGGGAAACTTACTGCCACCTGGGCACGTCGTTATACGGATTACCCCAGTGCAGATACATTCGGGGCGTGCAATGGCGATTTGGAGAAAGAAATTTACACAGAGGGAATCTATGTGGGCTATCGCTACTTTGATAGTTTTGATATACAGCCCTTATTCCCGTTTGGCTACGGACTGTCCTACACCGAGTTTTCGGTAGAGTTTGAAGGGGTGGAGGCTGATGCGCATGCTGTTCGGGTGGCAGTTAAGGTGAGCAATACCGGCAAACTTTATGCGGGCCGTGAAGTGGTTCAGGTTTATGCAGCTTGCCCGCAGAACGGGGGCGCAAAGGAATACCGGCGTTTGGTGGGCTTTGCAAAGACGCAGCAACTTGGACCGGGGGAGACTCAGTGTGTAACGATTGCGGTGGATGCGAAGCAGCTGGCTGCCTTTTCTCAGGAAAAGCAAGCGTGGATCCTGGAACAAGGCGTGTATACTCTTTTTGTAGGCAATAGTAGTGTGAACTGTAAGCCCTGCGCCCACCTGAAGGTGGAGACAGAAAAGGTGCTGGAGCGCACACATCCGATCTGCCCGGTGCAGCATCCCTTTGAAGAACTGAAATGTGCTGCGCCTGCAATGGAGAAGGCGGCGCTGGCCACACAGATGAAACTGCCGTGCGTTCGGTTCAACCCTGAGCCGGAGGAGAAGGCGCAGGCCGCAATAGTCCCGCTGGCAGACGGCCCGGTGGAGGAGTTGATCCCTCTGCTTTACGGCAATATCACAAAAGGCGCCAGCACCTTGGGTTCCGCGGGAATCCGCGTGCCTGGTTCTGCGGGCGAGACGTCCGAGGCGCTGGAGACATCCCGTGGGGTTCGGTCGCTGATTATGGCGGATGGCCCTGCCGGTCTCCGGCTGCGCCAGAGCTATCAGGTTGATCGGGATACGGGTGAGGTGATTCCCACCGGAGTATTGGGGTCCTTGGACAACGGATTCTTGGATGAGCCGAAGCATCATGACAATGCGGACACCTACTATCAATTCTGTACGGCATTTCCGGTGGGCACGGCGCTGGCTCAAAGCTGGGATCTTGAACTTATGGATGAATTCGGGCGGGCGATTGCCGCGGAAATGGAGGAATTCCATATCGATCTGTGGTTGGCCCCGGGACTGAATATTCACCGGAATCCACTCTGCGGACGTAATTTTGAATATTATGCGGAGGACCCGCTGCTGTCCGGCATGATTGCGGCGGCGGTGACCCGCGGCGTGCAGCATGACGGCAGCCGAGGGGTGACCATCAAGCATTTTGCGTGCAACAACCAGGAGGATCACCGAATGGGCGTGGATGTGCGTGTTTCGGAACGAGCGTTGCGAGAGATTTATCTGCGAGGATTTGAAATTGTGGTCAAGGCGGCAGCTCCGGCAGCGATCATGACTTCGTATAATCGTATCAATGGTGTGCAGGCGGCGAACAGCAGAGATCTGTGTACGGTGGTAGCTCGTAAGGAATGGGGATTCGACGGACTGATTATGTCTGATTGGAACACCACCGTTCCCGCAGATGGCAGTATTCCCTGGCAGTGTGCGGCAGCAGGAAACGATGTGATCATGCCAGGAAACCCGCAGGATGATGCAGATATCCGGAAAGCTTTGAGGGAAGGCGTCCTGAAAGAGGAAGAGGTGCGTGCTTGTGCAGGCCGTTTGATTGAGCTGTCCCAGCGGTTGAGTCAGGGAAGATAAATAGGAATCAATGCAGCAGAATATAGTGAATGCTCATAGCAGATAAGAGGGGTTATAGAGTATTATGCACCACAGTCCAAACCTGCTGCATGATCGCGGAAACCTGCCGAATTTGCGGATCATCCAGTCGACCGGTTGCATTGGCCAGACGGGTGATCTGGTTCAGATTGTTCCCGATGGCGGACAGCTCTCTGGAAAGCTCCCGGTAGCTTTCCGCGGGGCGCGGCTTGATGGAACAGCCGGAAATCAACTGGCGTACAATGGCACTCTTGGACAGGCCGCTCACGGTTTGCAGATGTTCCAGGTGCTGCGCCTCTTCTTTCGATAGAAACGTTTCAAAGCGGATTGATCTATTTCGCATGGTGCAGAATCCTTTCAGATGGAATGGGGTATCAGGGATTTTCCCCTGACAAGTGGCGTTTGTGTGGACAAATGCCGTGCTTGCTGGAAGTTTACCGGCTGAATAGAGCGGTGTGCCGAAGAAGGCAGCGCAATGGGCTGCGGGAAGAAGCGCCGAGCTTTCGAGCCTGGGATTTTAAAATGAAAAGAAGGCGCTTTCCTCTTTTCAGATAGTAGGTTCCATATTTGGTTCTTTCTATATTTACTCTCTTCTATACTTGGTTGCATCGGAATCTCCGTATTTGGAAAATCCAATCATGGGAAAGCCGATTTCAGACCAGGACGGGCGAATCAGGAAAAGGGCTGTTCAAAAATTTGATAATCGTAGTCGATGATATGGCCCTGTGCATCGCGTACCTTTTCGCGCTTTAAGTAATGGTGAGCTTCCAGTTCCTTCAGCCCGGTGCGGACGCTGTCCAGACCGTCCCGATTCTGGCTGGCAAGACCGCGAATGCTGTAGTCCCAGTCATCTGGATTGGAGAGCATATAGGAGAGCAGTCCTTTGGCTTTCAGTGAAAGATTGGGATCCCGCAGATGGACATTGCTCATAACGGTGTAGTTGTTCCGTTTCGGGACGCGGAAAACAGGCATGGGTAAGCTCCTTTCGGTTTTGTGCAATGATTTCGGACCCCGTTTTTTGGACCACACTGCATTGAAACGGGGCGAAATCAATGGTATTATGGAAAACAGAATCCGCAGAATTTAAGGAAAAAACCAAGGCAGGAAGCGGGGGAAAGAAGAAACGGGAGGTCTCCGGCCGTTCGAATCCACCCGCTCCCACCAACAAAAAGCCTTGCAGAAGCAATTCTGCAAGGCTTTTTGCTTTGCCGGATTCAAGTTTTTCCTGCAGCACCACAGACGGTGGGCATTGATACGATCGAAAAGCGAGGAATGTGTTATGAACAGCAGCTTGCGCAGCGATGCGAATACCATCATCGAGCGGTCCATCCAGGCGGTTCTACCGGACGAGGCGGTACACCGCGCGTTGAGCGGCCGGGTGTTTTCCGGCCGGGTGCTGCTGGTGGCGGCGGGAAAGGCGGCCTGGCAGATGGCCGGTGCCGCCGCGGCCCGGCTGGGCGACAGGCTTTGTGCCGGTGTGGTGGTGACCAAATACGGCCACGTGAAAGGCCCCATTCCCCGCTGCACCTGCTACGAGGCAGGCCACCCGGTGCCGGATGAGAACTCCTTTGCCGCCACCCAGGCCGCGCTGGACCTGGTGAAGGACGCGGGCGAGGGTGACACCGTGCTGTTTCTGCTTTCCGGCGGCGGCAGCGCCCTGTTTGAAAAGCCGCTGGTGAGCGGCGAAGAGCTGCAGGACATCACCGGTCAGCTGCTGGCCTGCGGGGCGGACATCGTGGAGATGAACACCCTGCGCAAGCGGCTGAGCGCGGTGAAGGGCGGGCGCTTTGCCCGACTGTGCGCACCGGCCAGGGTATTCGCGGTGGTGCTCAGCGACATTCTGGGTGACCCGCTGGATATGATCGCCTCCGGCCCCGCCTGCCCGGATTCCTCCACCTGCGCCCAGGCGCTGGCGGTGGTGGAGAAGTACCGTTTGACCCTGAGCGGCGCGGCTCTGGAATGCCTCAAACAGGAAACTCCCAAGCAGCTGGATAATGTGGAGACACAGATCACCGGCAGTGTGCGTCAGCTGTGCGCCGCCGCTGCCCGGGTCTGCCGTGAGCTGGGGTATGAGCCGGTGCTCCTCACCGACCGGTTATGCTGTCAGGCCAGGGAAGCCGGGAACTTTCTGGCCTCCATCGCCAGGACCCACGCCCACCCCGAGCATCCCATGGCCTTTATCGCCGGGGGCGAAACGGTGGTGAAGCTGACTGGTAAGGGCAAAGGCGGCCGCAACCAGGAGCTTGCCCTGGCCGCTGCCGAGGGCATCGCGGGCATGGAGAATGCGGCGGTGTTCAGCGTGGGCAGCGACGGCACCGACGGTCCCACCGATGCCGCGGGCGGCTATGTGGACGGAAGCACCCGGGCCGCGCTGCTGGCCGAGGGACTGACCATTCACCAGGTGCTGGAAAACAACGACGCCTATCATGCCCTGCAAAAAACCGGCGGGCTGATCGTGACCGGGCCCACCGGCACCAATGTGAACGATGTGGCTCTGGTGCTGGTGCGCTGAACCGGGCGTACAGGCGGGCAAAGGGTCTTGTCCCTTCCTTTTATCTTTTCAACAAAGAACGCCCCGGCTCAGGCCGGGGCGTTCTTTGTTTTAACTAGAAAACCACAAGCTATGCTTGTGGACGAGAAGAGCACGAGCGTTGAAACGGTAAAAAAGAACCTCCTTTTGCTACAATAGAAGCGGGTAACGCCAACCGCACTAAAGCAAAAGGAGGTTCATCCATATGGACGAAAAAAGTTTATCACATACGAGTTGGAATTGCAAATATCACATTGTGCTGGTGCCAAAGTATCGCAGAAAGGTGATTTACGGGAAATTAAGAAAAGATATTGGAAAAATCCTGAGGATGCTTTGTGATTACAAGCATGTGGAAATCATTGAGGGGCATGCAATGCCAGACCACATTCATATGCTCGTATCGATTCCGCCGAAATTGGCGGTAGCAGATTTTATGGGATACTTGAAAGGCAAGAGTACGTTGATGATTTTTGAGAGGCATGCGAATCTAAAGTACAAATATGGAAGGAGAGTGTTTTGGGCAAAAGGGTACTATGTAAATACGGTTGGAGGAAATGAGGCAAAGATCCGCAAGTACATCCAAGAACAGGAAATGCAAGATCAGATGAGCGATCAGCTGAGTTTCAGAGAATATGAAGACCCGTTCAAAAATATAGCGGATCTTGATGATGATTCACCGGATATCCCGACCGACAGTAGAATAAAGAAGTAAAAAAGCAACGCCAAGTGCGGTTGGCGTTGCTCATTACGCACCTTTAGGTGCTGCTGGAATAATGGCCCTTATAGGGCCGTTCCGCAAACCCCACGTTCAACGTGGGGTTATGATTGTGTTTTGCAAAGCTGCGGAAGGGCCGCTGTGTGCGGCACGGGACTCAGCCCAGACTCTGCAGGTATTCGTCCATGGCGGCAGCTACGGTCTTGGAATACTTCACCGCTTCCACCACGGTGCGGGCGCCCAGCACCACGTCGCCGCTGGCGAAGATGCCCGGGCGGCTGGTGTGGCCGGTCTCGTCGGTGGCCAGAAGACCGTGATTGGTGGTGTTCAGGCCGGTGGTGGTGTTCACGATCTTGTCCTTGGGGCCCTGGCTTACCGCGATGATCACGCTGTCGGCAGAAAAGAGCGCGGGCTCGCTCATCTCGATGACCTGGCCGTTTTCATCGAAGGTGGCCTGCCGGTATTCCACGCCCTGATCGGTGATGAGCTCACTGTGGATGCCGTAGACAAATTCCACCCCGTCGGCCAGGGCGTAGTCCACCTCACGCACACTGGCGGCGGGCTTGTCGGCCCGGCAGAGGATGGTCACATGCTTTGCTCCCTTGCGCAGGGCGGTGCGGGCCACATCCATGGCCGAGTTGCCCGCGCCGATCACCGCCACCTCGCTGCCCAGCTCGTATACATCCGGGTTCACCAGATAGTCGATGGCGAAGTGCACATGGCCCAGGCTCTCGCCAGGGATGCCCAGCTTTTTGGGCCGCCATACACCGGTGCCGATGAAGATGGCCTGGTAGCCGTCCCGCTGCAGGTCGTCCACCGTGAGGGCACCGCCGATGGCGGTGTTGGGCCGGATCTTTACCCCAAGCTTAATCAGCTGGTCCTTGTAGCGGTCCAGCACCGACTTGGGCAGCCGGAAGGCGGGGATGCCGTAGCGCAGCACGCCGCCGATCTTCTCCCGGCTTTCAAACAGGGTCACGTCGTAGCCCTTCTGGGCCAGCAGCACCGAGATGGTGATGCCCGCGGGGCCGCTACCGATGATGGCCGCCCGCTTGCCCTTGTTTGCCTCGCGCTGGATCTTCATCCGGTCCAGGTAGCTGTCCGAGATGTAGTTCTCGATGCTGGAGATGTGCACCGGGGCGCTTTTGCGGCCCAGCACGCAGTGGCCCTCGCACTGCTTTTCGTGGTCGCACACCAGCGAGCAGACAACGCTTAAGGGGTTATTCTCAAACAGCATTTTGCCGGCGGTGTCCAGCTGGCTGTTCAGAAACAGCTGGATCATGTCCGGGATGGGGGTGTTGATGGGGCAGCCGGTGCGGCACTGGGGCACCTTGCAGTTCAGGCAGCGCCGGGCTTCGTTTACCACATGAATGGCCATAATGGGGGTCCTCCTTATTGTTTGGTATCAGAAAGTGGAAAAGCACCCCGGCAAAAGCTGGGGTGCGGCGGGCAATGGATCAGCCGTACGGCCGGGGCACGCAAAGCGGCCAAAGCTGCACGGATGGGGTGAGGGAATGTGCAATAAAATAAAAGTCCGGGCGCTGGCAGCGGGGAATATCCCTGTGGTATAATAGGCAAAAAAACAGGCCTGTGCCGGCACCGGGCGGGCAGAAACAAAACGAGAAGGGACGGGAGAACGAATGTATCCGGGACGAGTGGAGCTGCATCTGCATCTGGACGGGGCGCTGACCGAGGCCTTTGCACGGGAGTGCCTGATAAAACAGGGACAAAAAGTGCCGGAGGACCTGGCCGGGGCGCTGGCCGCAAAGCCGCGGTGTGAAAATCTGGTGGACTATTTGAAATGCTTCGATATCCCGCTGCGGGTTCTGCAGTACGCCGATGCGCTGGAGCGCTGCGCCTTTGATCTGGTCTGCCGCCTGGCGCGGCAGGGTCTGGTATATGCCGAGTTGCGCTTTGCGCCCGCCAGCCATTGCACGAAAGGCCTGACCCAGCAGCAGGCGGTGGAGGCGGTGCTGCGGGGCATCCGGGCCGCTCGCAAGGAGCACCCGGAGATCGGCATCGGCCTGCTGCTCTGTTTCATGGTGGGCGGCGACAAGGACCACGCAGCCACCCTGGAGGCCGCCCGGCGGTATCTGGGCCAGGGCGTTGTGGGGGTGGACATTGCCGGGGCCGAGGGCATGGTGCCCATGGAGCAGTACCGGCCTCTGTTTGCCCGGGCAAAGGCGGAGGGCATCCCCTTCACCATCCATGCGGGGGAGTGCGGCAGCTGGGAGAACATCCTCACCGCCCTCTCCTTCGGGGCAAGACGCATCGGCCACGGCACCGCGGCCATCCGCTCCCGGGAGTGCATGGACCGGCTGCGGGAGAGCGGCGCGGCGCTGGAATGCTGCTTCACCAGCAACGTGCAGACCCGTGCGGTGGCGGACCCGGCGGAGCATCCCATCCGCAAATTCCAGCAGGCAGGGCTGCGGGTGACCGTGAATACGGATAACCCCACCGTCTCGGCCACCACCCTGGCCAACGAGCACCGGGTGCTGGCGGAGCGGTTCGGTTTTACCGATGAGGAGTTTTACCGCATGGACCGAACCGCTTTGGAAAGCGCCTTTGTGAGCGAGGCGGAAAAGAAAACCCTGATGGCCCGGCTGGAAACGCTGTGGGCCAAGGGGCAGGAATAAACCACAAAAAACAGGGGTGCGGGCCCGAAGGGGCCGGCACCTCTTGCGCGTTTTCCGGAATTACCAGAAATTCTTTTTGCGGAAATACCACAGGCTGCCCAGCAGAATTCCGGCGCTGACCAGAATCACCGCCGGATAGCCATAGGCCCATTGCAGCTCGGGCATATGGGCAAAGTTCATGCCGTACCATCCGGCAATCAGCGAAAGGGGCAGGCAGAGGGTGGTCACCACCGTGAGCACCTTCATGATCCGGTTCTGCCCGATGTCGATCTGGGCCTGGTATTCGCTGGCGATCTGGCTGGCGTATTCCCGCAGCATCTGGCTTTCCGCCCGCAGGCTCTCCACCCGGCGGCCAAAGTGGCCCATGCGCTGGGCGCTCTCCGGCCCCAGCAGGTCCTCGGCGTTTTCCAGAAGGGTGTCCGCCAGGTCGTTCAACTGGGCGTAAAACCGGTTGCACCGGTTCAGCTCCTTGCGCAGCGCGCTCATCCGGTGGATGAACCGGTCGGTACGACCGGCCAGAATCTCCTGCTCCAGCTGGGCGGCCCGCTCCTCCAGCTGCTGGATGTAGGGCAGGCCGTCCTGAATCAGGGCGGTGAGCAGGTCCACCAGAAAATCCCCCGCGCCGCCCTGGTCGTGGGGGCGCATGGCCAGCACCTGGGACAAAAGCGCCGTGCCGGTTTCCTCCGAGGCCAGCAGAAGGACGTTGGAGCCCTCCCACACGAAGGCAAGACTTTTGGCGGGCTGTTTGGCCCGGGCGGGAATGTGCAGTGCGCCCAGAATGCGCCCGGCGTCGAAGTCCACCCGGTAGTAGCGCAGCTGGTCCGGTTGGGCAAAATGGGCGGGGGGCTTCAGCTGCTCGGGCAGAGGTGCGCAAGCAGCCGCCTCCGGCGTGAGCACCGCCAGAACCCGGTCCCACACAGCAGGCGGCGCGGTCAGGGGCTGCAGCGGGGCGGACAGTTGATAATAAGGCATAACACAGCGCCTCCTTTTGAGCAATGCCGCAGCATTCCGGCGGGATGCTCCGTCTGAGGCGTTTGCCGTGAATCGTGCGGTGTTGGCTTATGATCTATTATAACACGCTCTGCCCGGCGGGGCAAAGCGCGGGCGTTGACAGCGGCCCGCCCGGTGATTATGATGGAGATAATGATTTGGAAAGCGGCCCGGAGGGCCGCAAATGCAAGGAGGCAATGAAAACCATGGAAGAGGTTTGGAAGGCCCGCCGGGAGCGGGTGCTGGGCGCGATGAAGGCCCAGGGGCTGGAGCAGATGATCGTGAGCGATCCCAAGAGCGTCTGGTACCTGACCGGGGTGGACGTGGAGCCCTACGAGCGGCTGTTCGCGCTGTATCTGCGCAAAGAGGGCAGCGTGCTGTTTTTGAACCGGCTGTTCCATGTGCCGAATCCTCCCTGTGAGGCGGTGTGGATGACCGACACCGACGACGGCGTGGGCATGATCGCCGCCCGGGTGGATAAGACAAAACCCCTGGGCATCGACAAGGAATGGCCCGCCCGGTTCCTGCTGCCCTTGATGGCCGCCTGCCCGGGCATGGAGTGCCGCCTGGCCTCGGATTGCGTGGACGACGCCCGCGCCCGCAAGGACGAGGCCGAGCGGGAGCTGATGCGCATGAACTCCCGTCTGAACGACGAGGTGATGCGCCGCACCGTGGCTTTTTTGAAGGAGGGTATGACCGAGAAGGAGGGCGAGGCCTTCGTTCTGGCCCAGTATAAGGCGCTGGGCTGCGAGGATGTGTCCTTTGCGCCCATCGTCTCTTTCGGGGCCAACGCGGCAGATCCCCACCACATGCCGGATGAGACCCGTCTGAAGGCCGGGGACTGCATTGTGATCGACATCGGCGGCAAAAAGCAGCGCTACTGCTCGGACATGACCCGCACCTACTTCTGCAAAGAGGCGAACCCGAAGTATGCCGCCATCCATGATCTGGTGCGCCGGGCCAACGAGGCCGCCGAGGTGCTGGTGAAGCCGGGCGTGAAGCTGAGCGAGCTGGATGCCGCCGCCCGGGATCTGATCGCCGCCGAGGGCTACGGGGAATACTTCACCCACCGGCTGGGGCATTTCATCGGCCAGACCGACCACGAGCAGGGCGATGTGAGCAGCACAAGCCCGCTGGTGGCCGAGGAGGGCATGATCTTCTCCATCGAGCCGGGCGTTTACCTGCCGGGCGAATTCGGCGTGCGGGTGGAGGACCTGGTGCTGGTGACCGCCAACGGCTGCGAGGTGCTGAATCAGGTGGACAAGCACTGGAGTCTGATCGGCTAAAGCAAAAAGCGAAAAAATCCCGGCGGCGCGCAAATTTCAAATTGACGCGTCGCCGGGATTTTGCTATAATAGACGATGCAAATCCAATCTGGAGAGTTGTCCGAGTGGTCGAAGGTGCGAAACTCGAAATCGTGTGACATTCTCCCCAATCACCCCAACAATTTTATATGGAAGCGTATCGAAGTGGTCGTAACGAGCCGCACTCGAAATGCGGTTGTCCGCAAGGGCACGTGGGTTCGAATCCCACCGCTTCCGCCAGAAAAGCCCCAGAAACGGTTGTTTTTGGGGCTTTTTTCTATTCTTTTCACGGGGCGCTGCCGGTGTGTTGCCCGGCTGCTTTGTTGCCCGGTGCAGGAATTTGTGCTCCAGATCGCGTCTGGTTTCTGGCCCTGAAAACGCTGTTTGTTGCCTGAATTGTTGCCCGGTTGTGCTAAAACCGGGTAGAAACGAATGGGAACTTATAAAAAGTTATGGGGAATTCTGGCCGGGATTTTCTGAGACCTCGGCAGGCAACAGCGCTGCTTCGTGGTACAATTTCAGTACCGCCTGCTTGCGTTCCCGGCGCACTTCCACATAACGGGCGGTGACGGTGTTGACCTGTGTGGTAAAGCCCAGACTTTTTGCGGTGCCCTCCAGCGTGTGGCCCAGAATCTCACTGACGGTATAGTAATCGCCGGTAAGCTGGTGCATATTGGTTGCCGCTGCGTGTCTGAGATCGTGGAAACGGTTGTGGGGCAGCCCGGAACGGCGCACCACCTGTCCGAACTCATTGGACAGCTTGTCCCGCCGGTAGGGGCTTCCGTCCGGCTTGGCATACACCAGATCATTGTCATAGTAGGGAGTGCCGCTGCTGCGGCACAGGGCCTTCTGCTGCTCCTGTATCTCCTTCTGGCGCAGGAAGAACCGCAGAGAAACCTCTGTAATGGGCAGTGTGCGGCCTTGGCCCGCTTCCTTGGATTTTACCGGGGCCATCTCCGAAACCTCGTGTACACCCTTCTCCAGTCCGTAGGGAAGCTGTTCCACTACCCGCAGCTCCCGTGCGTCCAAGTCCACATTGCGCCAGCGCAGGCCCAGTATCTCGCTGATACGCAGGCCATACAGGGCGGCAATGACCACCGGAAACTCCCATTTGGTTCCAGCTACAATAGCAAAGAACTGTTGCAGCTGGGGGATGGTGTAGGGGTCTGGAACATTGGACGTCTTGCTGAACTTGGTGATGATGTTCTTGGCAGGGTTGGTGTCGATGTACCCGTATTTGACGGCGCAGCCCAGCGACACACTGAGAATCCGTTGGCAGTAGCGGACGGTGCTTTGGGAGAGGTCACGGTCGAACAGCTGCCGGATCATGTCGTCGATCATGGCCGGGGTAAGAGCGTTCAGCCGTACCTCCCCCAGAATGGGAATGATTTGATTGCGGATGTGGCTGCAATAGCCGTGGTATGTACTGGGGCGCAGGTTAGGCTTGTAGTTCTCGACCCAGGTATTGAGATAGTCCCGTAGCTTTTGTCTGCTCTCCGCCTGAGATACGCTGCTGAAAGAAGGGGCTTGCAGTTTCAGGCGCATCTCCGCTTCGTGCTGCAAGGCATCTTTCTTGGTGACAAAGCCGCGCTTGCCGTAGGATTTCTGTACGCCATTTTGATAGTATTTCAGGTTCACGTCGTAAACAGTGCCCGGCTTCCCGGTGAGGACGCCGTTGCTGTTTCGCTTGTTTTTGACCTGTCGTTCACGAATTGCCATAGGTTTGTGTGCCTCCCTGCCAATTACTTGTTGGCAACTGCGGGGCACTTCATCCGGTCATACCAGTCCCAGATGGCCTCGTCGGTGAGCAGACGGCGGTTGCCGTTCTGAATGTACTCCAGTTCACCGTTGTCCATCAACTGACGCAGCCGGTTTTCACCGATGCCGCTGATCTTGCTCATCTGTTCCACTGTTTTGAGAATGGGAAAAGTGGTGGGTTCTGCCTGTTTGCGTTTGGTTTGTCTCGCCATAATGGATTCCTCCTGTTCGTGTGGTTGGTTATGGCGTACAGTTTGAAAGGGATTTGGGCTGATTCGGTTTTCAAGGTTCAAGACTCCCAAAAAGGGTGTTCTGTAGCTATATTATAGCAACACCCAAAATGGGTGTCAATCCTTATATCTGTTTATGTTTTGATTTATTTATTCGCAAGGTTTATTTTCAAGCGAGTAGATGGTATTATACATAAAGGGGGGAATGTTGATGTTGACAGTGGGACAACGCATAAAAGCAATACGTGAACAAAAGGGCCTTACACAGAAGTACGTAGCTAAAGCATCTGGAATCAACGTTGCCCTTTTACAAAAATATGAATATGGCATACGCAATCCCAAAGACGATCAGTTGAAAAAAATTGCTGAAGCACTTGGGGTGGAGCCGGTTTCTTTGCGTCCGCCTAAAATTGAAAACACAGCTGAATTGCTCTATGCCTTGCGCGAAATTTCAGACCGCTTTGGGGTTGTATTAATAGAAGATGATGGACAAAGTGTTCATATCAAATTGGATCGATTGAGTTTGGTATCTGAGACGGATGAAGATCAACCAGCGGATAATATTAAAGAGGCGCGTGTGAAGCGTATTTCGGCACTGACGTCTGAATCAATGCACCCAAAGGAAAAAGAGTATACAGATAGAGAATTAGCTATCCGATATGCACGTGCTCTTCAAACAATACGATTGGTTGTTAAGGATAAACTTGATTTAATCGAACAATGCATTGATCGAAAAGATTTGAGAACTGCTGATTATCATTTGGAAGCGTTGAAACGCACAGTTGATTTGACTGTAAAAGAAGAATTAGAGTGAAAAGGCCCTTATCTGGAAATGAGAAAGAATTCCAGATAAGGGCTTTTTTGATAGATGAGACGTAACCAACAAGCCTCCGGGTGCATAATAAGACTGCCATCTCAGCGCACAGGCAATGAGATGGTGGTCGGCATTTTTGGCGCTTTACATTCAGGGAATGTGTTCACCGGGAGGAAGGATTCGGCCCAGGCGTCATCTATCTGGCTGAGCCCCGGCGCGTTATGCAGGAGCCAAACCAGGTAGTGGTACTTTTACCTAGAGTAAAGGGCTAATTCATCTAACCTAATTAAAAAAATATTATCCTTACTTATCCCGATATTATTTAGCACATTTTTAAAATAGTGTTTATCTTCTGGTTCATAATAGGATACAAACCATTTACATTTAGGATGAACAGATTGATAAATCTTTTCAAAGTACGGCATATCAATATCTGAAAGAGAGTGACCGAGTATATAGACCTTCTTTACTTTCTTTAATCCGTTCCAAATGTCTTTATTCTGCTTAATTATTTTTTCTACATTTTTGTAAGTCTTTTTGAAATACTCTGCAATAAGTTCTTCTCCTTCAACCAAACGGATATCGTCGTCCTCTTCATAACTGTACAGTGGTGGTCTTGTAAATGAACTTTTATCTCCATGCCCTACAATCAACTCTTTAAAATCATCAACAGAACCATGTATATGACAAATCTGCCTGTCAGGAATATCATATACATCTTCTAAGGTTCTTGTGTAGTTGAATGTTATGTAAAAAGCGTATGGAGAAATAATATTTGTAGATAATTGAGGGGCAATATCGTCTATGTCCAAGGCACGAATCCAATCTTTTAAGTATTCTGGTATCTGACTTGCAAAACTCAATCCTTCTTCAATTGCAAATTGATATGCATGATGGTAACTATCACTCCAATCATCGTCTCCATAACTTTTAATTTCATCACTAAAATATTCTCTTAATTCATCTTCTTCCAAATTGCCTAAGGCTGTTTCAAAATTGCACCATAACTCATCTTCAGCTATAAAACGTTCGATTTTTTCAAGGAAATCATCGGTGTTATAACGGCTTTCTAAATATTTTTTAAAATCCCAATATGAAGAAGGTATGCCATGAAAACGGTCAAACCCATTACCAACAACAATTAAACAATCATTCATATAGTTATCACCTCTTATAAGTAGTATAAATCTTTACTCTCCAATTTTAAAGTGTACATACAAGAAGTAGTGCAGATAGAGGAATACAGTCAGGCTCAATAGCACCAGACAATATTTTTTCAAGGGGGGTGTCGTAGACACCACACCCCCCTTGAAAAAATAAATCGCATTACATCAGGCTTACGCCACCAGAACCCTGTAGAATCCCTCGTAGCCCCTTCAGCTTCAATATTAGGTAACCGTCAAAGATGGTGGACGGTTTTCCATTATGGTTTTGGAGCTTTACATTCCCGGGGGGCGTTCACCGGGAGGAAGGATTCCGTCCAGGCTTCATCCGTCTGGCTCAGCCCCGGTGCGTTGTTCAGGGGCCAAACTAGGTAGCGGTAGGGCTCCAGGTCATTCTCTTTTGCGGTTTCAAGCAGGCTGTAGATCACGGCGCTAGACTGAGTCCCGGCAGGGTGGTGGAAAAGATTCAGTTTTTCCGGCCCATCACAAAGGACTTTATGCTACGCTCGGCGCGGCTGTTGGAGAGTTCCAGTCTGTCGTCCTTCAGATAGTGCAGTGCCTTGCCCAGGGCAGACTTTGGGGCGGCCTTGGCGCTGGACTCATTTGCTCATGCCAACAGAGCGTCCAGAACCGGTTTCTCCAGTTCCAGCCGCTTGGTATAACGTTCTTTCGGTGTCAGCTCCACGAGAGACTGCTCCAGCTGAAACAGTCAGGTGCAGTAACACTCGCCGGTGGCCGCCAGAGAATCCTGCCGTTTCTCTTTGGGCAGCGTTTGCAGCGCTTCGTCAAATTTTGGACTGGCATGAGTCCAGCAGCTCACTACCCGGATATTCTCGGACAGTTTGTGACCCCTGGTAGCCGTCCGTATGCAGCCAGCCGAAAAAGCCCTTGAGGAAGGCCTTGGCGGGTTAATGGATACTCAGTGTAGACACTGGTTCGGTAGACCCACATGTAGGACTTGCTCGTAGAAGTCCTGCGCGGCTCCTTCAGCACCTGTAGTGTGATTTCATCCCCATGCAGCACCATTTCCTGGCACCATCGGCGTACCGGTAGCCCACTGCTCCGGTACGCCTCCACTCGCCGGAGCCGCTCTCCCAACCGGAGTTGCTAAGTGGCTCTTTGTAAACTCTCTATGCTCTGCACCCTACTATCTTAGAGTCTTGGATACTCTGTGGTACTACCTTGTGCTATCTCAGACTCCTATAGTTTGGTAGAGCCACTTTACCTTGCAAGCCGCTCGCTGTTTTTACGCTGACGATGGAACTAAAAACGTTAGAGTTACAAGAGAGCTAAGACTTGCCGTGTATAGTAAGGACAACTTTAGCCAATAGAATCAATAATTGAAATAATTTCATCGAAAGATTCAATTACATAATCTGGGCGAATGTTCTTTGTGACACACTCTTGCTTGATTTGGTTTTCGCGATCAAAATCTTCTTTTGTCCAATGAGAGATGGCGACAAGCTTTTTATACCAATCTGCCATTTCAGCAGTATTACAGGGGTATTTGCATAGCACGGATGTTACACCTGCCATGCGAGCCATATATATATCTTTTGTTAAACTATCACCAATATAGATGGCCTCATTTGGAAGAACGGATTCATAGTTGCAAATTTCTTTTAACAACTCTGGATTAGGCTTTTTTCCATGGACAATTTGTGTTTTAGTAGAGGTAGGAAAACCTTTTGAAGAAACATATTGGCTATCCGAAACATAAACTTTATGGAAAAGGTGATCGATTCCAAGCTTTCTCAGTCTGTAGAATCCATTTTCTTCCGCTGATTCCGTATACCCAACAATTGTGATTCCTTGTTGCTTCAAGAAAGTAAGGGTTTCTTCTACTTTTGGATAAAGCTGTAACCGCTTCTTACGTACAGAATTAAATTTATGAAACGCGGGGTTCAGTATGTCGAGCAACTCTTTTTGAGAACAATCCGGATAAGCTTTTTTAACCGCAGGCAAATAAAGCGTTGCATATGGATATTCAACGCTTCCTTTTTCTTGGTGGACTTTTTTGTACTCGTTTAACAACTCAGCAGGGCTTTCAGCTAGTATGATTGATAGTTCATCTACTAGTTCATAAAACGCAGGGATAAAAAATCCTATCCATGAATACAACGTATCATCAAGATCGGTTATCAATACTTTAATCATAACTTAATCGCTCACTTATAAAGGAATTTCGATGGTTTGGCATACAAAGTCACGAGAAGATTTATCACTGTAGAGTTTATGGAATTCTATGACTAATTTGTTATTGGTGAATTGCATCGTTGCAAATTTGTTTTCTGCATTAGGCGCACCTGTTCCGCCCATTCCAATCACAACGATATTTTTCATATTTTGGCATTCAAGAGAAGGTGCAGAAGAATCGGAAGGGCAGGATATACTGGAGATAAACGACGTGTGTTTATGACCGTGTAATAGCAATTTGACTCCCATTTTAGCAAGCCATGTCATTAACCGATTAGCGTCATATACTGCGCTGCTTGCTCTCTTAACGTCAACAATCTCTTCATAGCATGTAGGCAAATAATGATGATGCATCATTACTATACGGATTGCCTTGTTATTATTACAGTCATCTTTCCAGCCCATTCCGTTTGCCACAAAATCAAGTTGTTCTTGTGATAAATAACCATGGCCTTCGAAGTTTCGATATTGCTGAAGTCGAAGGCTGTTTAAACATGCTATTTCCAAAGTGTGCCCGGAAGAAAGCAATAGTTTCTTGCCACAAGCAAAATATTCATTGGGTGGTAAATGGTAGACAGAACGATAAAAATTAGAATACAGCTTTGCTTCTTCGGACGTGTTAGAAATAAATTCGGGTAGGCCATCTTCCAACCGTTCCTTAAACGCAAAATCATGATTTCCCGGGCAGATAAGAATGTTTTCTGAGTTTAATGTGATGGAAGAGTTTAAATCTTGCAAAAGATTCTGTGCATCCCGAAATCCATCTTCACTTCCCCTGGAAGTTATATCTCCAGAAATGAGTAACGCAGCAATATTTTTATCTTGTGTGCATTCACGTAAATGTTCTGCTAGCGTAGAACGACTTGGCTGATTATCGTTAGGAAAAACATGGTCGGCAAGATGAAGGTCAGAAAGCCACATTAATGTATCGCCCGTGGACTGATAGTAGCGTTTGCTAAAATGAGCGGGCTGTATCATTTCTGAATTCAGCAGAACAATTTCGTTATCTCGATCGGTTTCTTTCGCGTTTCTGACAAACCACATTGTGCGGTTTTGTTGGATAAGTTCTTTAACTGAAAAAATCCTCTTATCATCAAAATTGCTGTAGTCCTCGTTGTCATCACGAAAAAGATTTTTACAGTTAACATATGAGTAACCATGTAATACCTCGGGAGTTGTTTGCTCGATTTTTGTAAATTTGAACCATGCATAATAGTCCCGGGTTCGGTAATATTCCGGAGTAGCACTTTCCTCAGGAGACGTTAATTTCTTATCTCCCACATTAAATTTAATATCAGTGCATACGGCCGTATATACTAACTTCTGTCCAGAATCTACAAGTAATAAAGTCTGTGGGGTGGAGTTTGCCAATATTTTAAATGGGCTTAATTCATCAAAGGGAAGTTTTTCATGCCCTTTACTCCACCAAGCCCACCAAACATACGGTTGCTCTCCCTCATGGTGCTCAATGATCTCTTTATGTTTCGCTATGGTTTCTCCATCCGCAGTAACCAGATCACGAAAACGAAGAATTAATGTATCAAACTTCATACATAACACCTCCGCCAAAAGGAAAATACGTTAATCAAATTAAACATTGGACGACATCGTTGATTTTTGCCTTCCATTGTGGAGCTTCACACTGACTGCGATAAACTTCACATTTAGACATCAAATCAATGACTGCGGCTGGTGAAGCGGTATTCTTAATAAAAAGAGATTTAAAAAAGGAACTAAACTGCAATAGGGTGAAGGGAACGATGTGCAGTTCAAGACGCTCATCATCTTTGGTATACCAAACTCCAATTCGAAAGGTCTCAGCGGTGTTGGAATCAATGCGATTTGCAATAAACAGACCATATACAGGTTTATTATACTGCATCATCAAATCTGCCACATGCCGTCGTACAGGTTCACCTTCCATTGCTTCCTGTCTAGAGCTTTCAGAAAGGGTAACTTCAATTACAACGACGCAATCTTGAAATTCAGCCACTAAATCAGGACCATTTCCTGGAGCGGTGCTGACGGGCAAAAAATCTTGATCTATTTTGAATCTCCGCATTTCATAGGGCTTGTTTGACAGGGTATCAATGGCGAGAAAGGCACGCCACAATATCCATTCTAAATACGCAGGAGCTTCGGCTTTAGGAATACGAATTTCTGTATCGGGACCCAAGCGCAGCCGATCTTTTCGCGAAGCAATCAGCTCCATGTATGCAGCAATTTCTTGCCATTGGTGTGCTTGCTCTTGCGCGTAAAGCTCTTCTTTCTTTTCAGAAATTAACTCCTCTATTTCGTAGCGCACCTGATTAATGTGGGCCGGTGTGTCCAGCGGCCTTCCGACTATGGAATAGCTAATTCCATACATCTGAAGCTTTTCCATCAAATCTTCCAACACTTGGTGTGCGATAATTGCATTATCTGTAGGCAGTGGTGTACCGTTACACAACGAGCGGTACAAATCGAGTAACGGTTGATCGGAAAGAATTTGTTTTGAAAGTGCTACAGCAAGAGCGTGCTTTTCTGGAATTAATGCAATGCCCTTTCCTTTTGCCTGTACCATACCAGTAGCTTTTAAATACCGAATATTCATATCAGCATAGTCTATGAATGTATGAGGCTTACAACCCACTTCATCTGCGCCGCTCTCGTAAACAGCGCGATCGAAGATGCGTTTTCTCTCAGCGGCATTTCTTTGGCTACGCAACTCTAATATGTGATCAGCAACTTTGTCCACGTCAACCGTTGGGGTTGTAGTTTGAACAATTCGCGCCATTTCAATGAAGCTGATTGCTGGCTCTCCTACACGTTTTTCCAGCGCTAGAAGCAGCGCTAAAGTCCAACAGAGAGGAGAAAATGTCCTCCCATCACCGGTTGGTGACAAAGGGGTTACCAGCGCCCGCAAATAACATTCTTGCATTGCGGCTACTGTTTCGGCACGAATGAGGTTCCATCCAGCGGGAGTGATCACATCCAAAGGGCCTAAATCCTTTTGAGTAAATCCTACGTGACCTTTAATTTCTGGATAGATAAAGCCGAGTTTTCCCATAGCAGAACGCCACTTACGACCGACACTGTTTGTCGAGTCCTCGCCAAGAGAAACGACACCACATTCTCCAAGTAACCGTCGAAAAGCTGCATCGCCTTCTCCTTTTCGAATGTTGCCTTGAATTGTAGAAGTAGATAATGCAATTAGACCGTCTCGAATACGCATTGCACTTCGGACGGACGTATTGCCGAGCTGCCAGAATCCCATATAATTCACCGCCTTAATATCCAACAAAAAGGTATTCTTGTACAGAATTTCGATGCGTTTTTGCGTTATTCTGATTACCGAAAGAATATTTATAGTCAACAGGTATTACTTCGACATGTTCTTTATACTTAGCAAGAAGCGCAACCATCTCATCTTGGGTTGGGAGACTATTGGAGGAATAAGATACCATAAGAATGCTGTCTGAAAATTTCTTGAATAAACGATCAAATGCATCAGCAGCGCCTTTTCGTGTAGAAAATGGAGTAGGATATGATTTGAACTTTTTAGTTTGAGTGTGTTCCTGAATTTCCACGCCTTTCCAATCTCGCGCTAATCCTTCGACAAAATGGTATCGCCTAACATACTCATTGTCTGATAGAGGGGAATAATAAGGCGGATCAATATACACTAAATCTGGTGTTTCAATTCTTAAATCCATTGCGTCTCCATGCTTGGAACGATTGATTTTTCCGTTATCAAACACAGCATTGTTTACGGAATCGACAGCTTCTAAAAATTGCTGCGATAAAGATTTCTGCAAATCTTTTCGGCCATCATTGTAACGCTGCCCTGTGTAGGTGAAAATACCGCGAGGACGCTTTTTTATGCAAGCGCGGATAAGAGCGCTCATTGCAATTGCGCGTTTATATTGATCGTGCATATCAGCAATGTTTGTACGCAATGTATCAATTAAATCGTTTTCTTCATCTGTATAGTATAAATCTTTAAAAGTTGTCGCAACAAAGTGATCGGAATCTTTTTGTGAAACAAGGAGTTTTTTTGCCTCTTCCATGGGAAGAGTTACTGTGCTGTTTTCTACCATTGCCTTGGTAAATGTTGCAGACATGGCCATATAATCATTGCTAGTAACCGATTTGCCCTGTGCCTTGAACATATAGCCAACAATTCCAGAACCAGAGAACAAATCTACAACAGTATCGACGTCAAACTGTGATGCCACCGCCCAAATTTCATTAAGAAGTTTACTTTTTGAACCCATGAAGCGAGTGGGAGGATAAGAGGATACTTGGTTAGGCAAGGATACGGAAGTGAGTTTTGTTAAAGTTCTCGTTTTAGGTGGAATTGTAACAATAACATCTTCTCCCTTTCGTGCGCTACCATTGCAGGAAATATGGCGTTTCGTTTGAATTACGTCGATAGTGAATGGCGAATACAATTCATGCACTAGAGGATGGTTTGAGTTTGTTAGAAGAATATAGCATCCGCGTTCGTGTAAGCGCATAACTGTTTTTGCTAATTCTATATGATCTTCTTCATAAAACTGTTCTTTTGTATACCGCTTAAAATCAGAATATTCTGAAATGGGAAGATACGGCGGGTCTAAAAATATAAAATCTCCTGGCTGCGCATAATGATCTAAGACCCAAAGATAATCGCCACATATGATTTCAGCTTTCTTTAATACGCTGGAGGCCGCCCGTAAGGCGTCCTCGTCACAGATTTTTGGGTTTTTATATTTTCCATAAGGAACATTAAATTGGCCTTTTTTATTGACTCGATATAAGCCGTTAAAGCAAGTCTTGTTTAAGAAAATTGTCCGAGCTGCGGCCTCTTCTTCGGATAGCTTCGTCCAGTCTTGGCTTCTAACGGAATAAAACATATCTGATGAGTTTTCGTATCTTTTTAAAATGTCTATGACGGATTCGACGTTATGTGCAATCTGTCGATACATATTGATGAGTTCAGGATTGCTATCCGCTATAATAGCGTTTTCTGGCTGCAATGCAAAAAACATTGCACCTCCACCGATAAATGGTTCAATATATCGTCCATAAGAAACTGGGACCTTTGGCAAAAGATCACTCAACATTTGAGTTTTACCACCGGCCCACTTTAAAATAGGTTTTACCTGAACGAGAGAGTCTCTCTTAACTGCCTGTTCCATTAATACAAATGCTCCTCCTCAGCGTATATTTTCTTTTGTCAGCTCCATAATATCGCTAATATCGCATTGAAGAGCAGTACATATTTTCACCAGTACATCAGTGGTGACGTTCTCGTTTTTTCCTAATTTCGCCATAGAGGCGTGAGAAATTCCAGCCGCTGCACATAAATCTTTTTTCTTCATGTCTCGATCTATTAGAAGTTTCCATAGTTTCTTGTAACTAACAGACATAGTAGATACCTCAACAAAAATCAACTTTGAATGCATAGAACTAAGAAATAAAATCAGCGATCGCTGAGTTTATTTCAGTATAACATGGTGTGGCTAAGATTTTCAACGTTAATCTATCGAAGAGAAAAACAACATACTGCTACATATTTCTCTGATTTGTAGCAGAACAAGCGAAAACATGTAGCAATTAAAGATGCCGATGCTGCCCGAGGACAGCACCGGCATTTATTTTGCCCGTGGATAGGGTGTTTTTTCATCGGTCAGGCCCAGGAGATAGTCTACACTGACATGATGATACTGGGCCAGCGCCGCAAGGACCTGCGGCGGCACCATGCGCTCACCACTTTCATAATAGGCGTAGGTCCTCTGCGGCACATTGATTTTCTCGCCCATTTGGGCCTGTGTTAAGTCGGCATCCTCGCGCAAATTGCGGATTCGTTCGTACTTGGCAGTCATTTGGCATCACCAAGTACACTATATCCAAGAACAAAATGTTCTATTTACTTTTTGAACAAATTGTTCTAAGATATAGAAAACGGCACCATGAAAGGGGCATCACATTGAAACAGGAATATTACAAGGTGCTTCGCGCCCTTGCAAAAAGCAGCTTTGAGGACTGCTACCACGGGTTGGATATTGCACTGGAGAGCGACCCGCAGTTCAAAAAGTATATGGAGCGCAACTACCGGGTACAGGTCTATGAACGGGAGAGTGACTTCTATCTTACCGCCAATGAGCGCAACTTCCACCTCATTGGCTTCATGGACGCAATTATCTGCCTGGAACGCATGGGCCTGATCCTCTGGAACCCCACGGATAGGCCTGCGATTGAAGGCGAGGACGAAGAACCGGACGAGGAAGATCTGGAGTGTGAGGAACGGTTCAACCGAGAGTGCGAGGCCATGAAGAAGCTGGTCTGGAATGTGGAAACCGGTGAGGAATGAGCTAAAGGGAAGAGAATTATGCAGACAAATCAATTTGAGCAGGCGTTCAGCGATTTTTTAGACCGGCGGGAGTATGACCAGGCGGAAAACGCCCTGTTTTCCATGGTGCGCATTGCATTCTTAGCTGGGTGGAAGGCGGCAGGCGGTGAGGCTCCGCCGCCACAAAAGCTGTTCAGGCTGGTACATAAGGATGTAAAGCCGCTTCGGGCCATTGAAAGTGACCTGCTGCCGGAAAGCGATAAAGAAAAGTAAAGAGCAGTAAAGCCTTATCACGACAAATTTGCCCGTCCTCACCGTGAGGACGAACTAGCCGCCAATCTCCATCTGATTTCGCTTTTTAGCCTTTCCGATATGTAGTGCGGCGGACAGTTCCGGGGTCAGCCCCATGCCATCCAGCCCCTTTTCCAGTTCAGTGTGGTCGGCCTGCTGCAAGGCCCGGTGAGCCTGACGCTCCAGTACGTCGATCAACTCGCTGGCCGGGGCAGTGAGGGTGCTTTTACAGGGATTGGGGTGTCCGCCCTTGTAGTTGTATTTCAGCGTAAAGACGGCCCGCATGGCATCGTGGATGAACTGGCACAGACTGCGCACTGTCTCCTGCAATGCGGCAACCCGCTGCTTCCAGCCATTCAATTCCGTGCGCAGACGCTCATTTTCTGCCTGCAACGGGGCGGTGGCTTGCTGGACTGCCTGGGTAATCCGGGCATCCTGGGCCTGTTTCAAAAGAATGTATTGCTCACGCAACGCTTTGTTCTTCTGGATAACAGCTTTGGAACTCTCAGCAAGTTTTTGGCTGCGCTCAAAAAGTTGGTCATATTTTTCGATTTTTGCCGCCGAATACTGCTCCCGGACGGATTGTTCCCGGCATGCGGCGGCTTTCAGGGACTGCCGGACATAAAGATCATTCCGGCTTTTGCCCTCATCCATGCGCTGCAACGTCTGCTGGTTGAGCTTTGCCTGTGCCCGCAGGGTTTGGGATTCCTGCTGCATGGACTCTAAATCGGCGCGGGAAACCAGCACCTCATCAGCTTTTGCACCGGCGAGCTGCATCATTTTGTTGGGTTCCCGCATGGCTACTTCGGCGGGCGGCGTTTCGCGGATGGTGCTGCTGACGATCTCGGCGCAGGCTTTGTACTCCGGGATGGACAGATGCTGGCGGTGAACCCCCTGCTTCTCCCAGGATATGCCGTGGCGTTCCAAAACAGCCCCCAATGCGGCCCGTTCCGCCTCCAGCCATTGCCCTCCCCCGAATCGGGAGGTCGTTTGGTTGGACAGAAAATGAACACGGCCATTCTTGGGTGGCGGTGGAGTGGTTATGAAGTCAAATCCCTGCTGCTGCAATGCCTGCCGCATGGAGTTTTTTATCTCCAGCCCCCGCTTCTGTCCCGTGGCAATGGGGATGAAGTCGATATGCAGATGGGGTGTACCGTCCGGTTCGTCCATGTGCAGCACAGCATTGAATACTCTCATGTTGGGGTTGCGAGACACAAATTCATGGTAATAGTCGGTGAGAATATCCTTTGCCTTGGCGGCGTCTGCGGTGCGGATACCGGTATCGTTCCGGTCGCCCACCTGTACCACCAGTTCGTGAAAGGCTTTCTCGCCGTTTTTGCTTTTCTGGATGTGTTCCAGATAGTCGGGGATTTTTCGGTCGTTCCGCTTCTGCTTCTGGTTGTAGCGTTCCAGAGCTTCCCCAAAGATTTCCCGGTAGGCATCATTCAGCTCCTGGCGTACAAAGATCACATTCTGGGGCGTAAGGGAAGGGTCTACATTCTTGGTGTGGAACCGTCGGTTGTTATGCCCCAGAGAGCCTTTTCCCAGAGTGACCGATACAGATTTACCCATGCCCGCCTCCTTTCTCTTTTATCGCTTCTCCTTGTCCCCGCAGGGACGGTTCTGTTACTCTTGTCAAGAGTAACGCAATTTCACTTTTGACAGTTCCTATCAAAAGTGATTGCGGCAGGGAGACCCCTGCACCCCTGTACACAGGCTTTGTACGACCCACAAGACACCACTCAGACAGGGCCAGTACACGCGCCTGTTGTAAGCTACACTGGCAGCTTACAGGGAACGGGGGAGGCCGTCTGCGGACGGCTTACGAAAGACAGGCGGCGTCCAGCTTCACCTTGTAGGTAGAAAAGCTGCTCCAGATCAAAGACTTGGTGTATTTGCGGATGTCGGTGATTTCGGTGTTCTCGCAGGCGTTTAGAAAGTCGTCCATGGTCTGTTCCAGAAACTCGGACAGACCGCCCTCGGTGCAGTGGTCGGAGTTGCGGTTGATGGCGTCGATCACATTGGCATAGGAGATCAGAGCGCCCCGATAGTTGGCCTGCTGGCGGGCACAGGCCATTTCAATCAGACACTCAATGCAGAACTTGAAGGCATTCATCCGGCGGTCATCCACAAAGCCTCTGGTGGTGAGGAAGGGATGCTTGCAACGGAACTCCCATTCGGTGAGGTAGTGGATGGCGCACTCCATCATCTTGGGATCACTGGCATACTGGTAGGGAATGGCCTGCTGAACAGCCAGCTCCTCCATAACCTTATCCTGAATCTCTTCTTCACTCATTCCTTCACTCTCCTGCTGAATGAATGAGTGATTATCCTGAGTATTATTTTTAGTCTTACAAGGAAGTATTATATTGTTCCCCCCATTACCGTTGGTACGTTCACCGTACGTACGGTTACCGTTGGTACGGTAATGTAGGGTACGGGGCGCGTCCCCTACATTTTGTGGGGTACGGGAATCTGCCTGCTGTTCCGGGGCGGGTTCGGCGTTGTCCCGCTGGGCCTTCCGGGTGAGGTTGGTTGCGGTGACTTCCCCGGCCAGATTGTAATAGTAGGTATGTACCCCATCGGCAGGGTCGGCCACGTCCAGAAGCTCATACTCCACGCACCAGCGGTTGTTCTCGCCGGACGGGGTGAAGTACACTTTCAGGAAGCCATGGGTTTTCAGCTCATCCCAGGCGCTGTTGAAGGCGCGCTCTTTCTCCAGACAGTGGGTTGCCAGAAAACTTTTGGTGAGGGTCAGGCCCGGCATGGTGGCGTAGGACATAATAAACGTGTACAGCCCCTTGGCTTTCAGTGACAGTTTGCGGTCACGGATGGCGGCATTGCTGGCCATGGTGAAGCCCTGGCGCTTCCGGAAGGTGCCGTTTTCGGCCGTTTTATTGTTCAGTGACATATCATACAGTCCTCTCGTTTGTTAAAGTGAGAAAAGAAAAAGGATTTGGGCCGAATCCACCCAAATCCTTTCAGACTGTACGGTTATATGGTATAATGGCAGTGTTTCCGGCGCTGCGGTTGCAGAAGGGCAGAAATTGTTGCCCTGTTGCCGGATTGTTGCCCTGTGATGATAAAAGACGCTGTAAAGCGATATGAAACGTTTTACGAAGTGTTTTGAAAAACATTGTATTTGGTGGAGAAAATACACGGTGTTACACGGACTTATACGGGAATTTGTACGGGACACATTTCTCGAAATTTCGTGTCGGGTAAAACCGACCTAGGGTTCGAATCCCTAACTCTCCGCCAGATTGCCGCAAGCGTCCGTTCGCTTGCGGCAATTTTTTGTTAAAAGGCGCTGTGCGGGTCCGGCCGGGAATCGGGCCGGAGAAACCGGAAACCCGGCGGCGTGCCGGGGCTGGAAACCCTGACGCATCCGTGCTATGATAAAGGCGTCGCATCCGGGCGAAAACCGGTGGTTTTTGTCGATGCCCCATGGCAAGCAACGTTGCTGCGAAGCGGCACCCCATGAAAACGGATTTACAGAATAAAGGAGAACCATATGCCCTGTACCACGATTCTGGTTGGCAAAAAAGCCAGCCACGACGGTTCCACGATCATTGCCCGCAATGACGACGGCGGGTTTGAAGCCAAGCGCCTTCTGGTCCACCCGGCCCGGGAGGGAGCGGCCACCTATCGGACGGTCCTCTCGCACCTGACCGTCGCGCTGCCGGAAAAGGCCCTGCGCTACACCGACTGCCCCAACGTGTCCAAGACCAACGGCGTCTGGCCCGCCTGCGGCATCAACGAGGCCAACGTGGCCATGACCGCCACCGAGACGATCACCAGCAATCCCCGGGTTGTGGGCGCGGACCCCTATGTCCGCTACCAGGAAAAGAAGGGCCGCGGCAGCAAAGAGGTTCCCGGCGGTATCGGCGAGGAGGACCTGGTGACCCTGGTGCTGCCCTACATCCGCTCCGCCCGGGAGGGCGTGCTGCGCACCGGCGCGCTGCTGGAGCAGTACGGCACCTACGAGCCCAACGGCATGGCCTTTGCGGACGCCGACGAGATCTGGTGGCTGGAGACCATCGGCGGCCACCACTGGATCGCCCGGCGGGTGCCGGATGACCGGGTGGTGATCATGCCCAACCAGTTCGGCCTGGACCATTTTGATTTTGCGGATGCCTACGGGGAGAAAAAGGAGCACCTTTGCTCCCAGGATCTGCGGGAGTTCGTGGAAAAGTACCGCCTGGCACTGGATACGGGCGCTGCGTTCAACCCGCGGCTGGCCTTCGGCTCCCATTCGGACGCGGACCATATCTACAACACCCCCCGCGCCTGGTTCATGGCCCGGTATTTCCTGCCCCGGACCCACCAGTGGGACGGGGAAAACGCGGACTTCACCCCCCAGAGCAACGACATTCCCTGGTCGTTCGTGCCGGAGCACAAGGTGACGGTGGAGGATGTGCGGTATCTGCTGGGGTCCTATTACCAGGGAACCCCCTACAACCCCTACGACAAGACCGCCGCCTGCAAGGGCAGGTACCGCACCATCGGCGTGCCCAACAGCGACGTCTGCGGCATTATGCAGATCCGCGGCGATCTGCCCGCGGCGGTCCAGGGCGTGGAGTGGCTGTCCATGGGCGGCAGTGGCTTCACGGCCTGCTTCCCGGTCTACGCCAATGTGACCGAGTTCCCCAAATACCTGAGCGGCACCACCGAAACCGTCTCCACCGACAGCATGTACTGGCACAGCCGGATCATCGCCGCGCTGACCGACGCCCACTTCGGCAGCGCCCTGATCTTTGACGAGCGGTATCTGAACGCCGTGATGAACCGGGGCCAGCAGCTGCTGTACGAGTACGACGAGAGGATCCGGCAGGGCGAGCCGGCGGAGATTCTGAAGGAAGCCAACCGCAGGATCGCCGAGATGGTGAAGGAGGAGTCGGACAAGGCGCTGGGCCTGATTCTGAAAAACGCCTCCGAACACATGAAGATCCGCTACCACCGGGGCGACAACTGAGCCCCCAAGACACAACAAGAAAGCAGCATCGGTTTTGCCGATGCTGCTTTTTTTTCGTTCCGGGCGCCGCAAGGGATGCCGGCCCCAGCTGCCAAGATAATCCATACCGAAGCGGTAGGTCTTGCGCCGTGTTATAATGAAGCCGAGAGAGGCCTTTCCCGGGCGATAAGGTCCCTGGGAAGGGCCTTTGCCGCATTGATCACACAAAAAAGGAGGCTGAGAAGAATGCGGGAACGTGCAGTGACCGAGGCAATGATCCAGGCCTATGGACGGTATCTGGACCGGGAAGAGCGCAGCCCGGGCACCATTGCCAAATATCTGCGGGATGTGCGCGCCTTTGCCAGCTGGCAGCAGGGGGCGCCGGTGACGCCGGAGTCGGCCAAGGGCTGGAAGGAGCACCTGCTGCAGGCACAGTATGCGCCCACCACCATCAATTCCATGCTGGCGGCGCTGAACGGGCTGTTCCGCTACCTGGGCTGGAACCATTACCGGGTGCGCTTTCTCAAGATTCAGCGCCGGATGTTCCGGGACCCGGCCCGGGAGCTGAACCGCAGCGAGTATCTGCAGCTGGTGAAAACCGCCAAGGCGGCCCACCGGGAGCGCATCGGCCTGCTGATGGAGACCATCTGCTCCACCGGCATCCGGGTGTCGGAGGTGCGCTACATCACGGTGGAGAGCGCCCGGCAGGGCCGCGCCCGGGTGCTGCTGAAGGGCAAGGTGCGGGAGATCCTGATTCCCAGCCGGCTGAAGGACAAGCTGCTGGCCTACGCCCGGCGGACGGGCCGGACCGAGGGGCCGATCTTCTGCACCTGCCGGGGCCGCCAGCTCACCCGCCAGCAGATCTGGGCCGAGATGAAGGGGCTGTGCAGCCGGGCGGGGGTATCGGCCGCCAAGGTGTTCCCACACAATCTGCGTCACCGTGCGACCCGTTCTGCTGCATAAAAGGCACAGCGCCGGGCCGGCTGCGGCCGGACCGGAAGAACCGGCGGCCCGATCGGCGGAATGAGGGGGCAACGCCCGGAAACGCCGACCCTGAGACTCCGACGGGCGCGGGGCGGGCAGCGGCCCGCCCGGGTCCGAAGCTCGGTGAAGGCGGCACAATGCCCGGCCGGCAAGGCCGGGGCGGATATGCCGGGGGTCTAGAAAGTGCCTATGGTGAGCATGCCCCCGAGGGGGCTGACGAACCGGCGAAGTCACGGGCCCGGTGGGCGGCGCAGCGATGCGCCGGCATGGTGTGGCTCAGTAAAACCGGTGGCTATGAAGGGCCATATCGCGCTGCGGGCGCGATCCAGCCATGGGGCTCAAAGCCGGCACCTAAGGGCATATGCACAGATAGGACCGCCGGAACGGGGAAAGGCAGCGGCGCCCGGCGGGGCGAAGCGGACAAAGAACGATAAGCCGCTGAACCGCTGCGGAAAAGCAGAGGTCGCACCGGGGAAGTTCCTGTAATGGGGACGGAGGGATGGCCTCGAGCCGGAAGCGCGGGCGCATTCCCGAGCGGCGCGCGTTCGGGGGAACGCCGGATGCGGTGAAAGCCGCACGTCCGGTGTGGGGCCGGGGAAAAGCCGGAGCGGCAGGCGCAAGGGCTTACCTATGGCCATTGTTTGCAACGATCTTTTATCGGGACTGCAGAGACATCGTCCGCCTGGCGGATGTGATGGGCCACTCGTCCATTGAGACCACCCGGATCGATCTGGTCACCTCCGGGACCGATCATCAGCGCCAGATGGAACGGCTTGGGCTGATGACTTAGGACGAAATCTGCATTTCGTCAAAACGACGTTTGCGACAAGACAATTGTCCATGTTTCAGTGGGCGATTGTATACACCAAAAAGCAAAAAATACAAAAATATACAAAGGTCACAAAAACAAGATGTTTGTGGCTTTTATTTTCTGCACGGTTTTGAACAGAAACCAAAATTGTTAAGTTATAAAAGGTTGACGAATCCCCTCACGAATGATAGAATTTAATTGCCTCTTCCTGGGAAGAGGATTTTTTCGCGCTTTTAAGCGCGTCGAAATGCAGATTTTGTATCACTGACAGACCGTTCTGCACGTCAAAATGCAGATTTCGTTTTGGAAAGATATTTGCCCGAAGAAGGTAACCGGAGAACGCAAGATTGCTACACGAGCAACGCGCAGCGTCTGTGTTTCCCGCGGGACGCATTGAGGAGTGTGGGACAAAAGTACAATGAAAAAACTTTGTGGAAAAGTCCTGGTGCTGCTGATTTCAGTGTTTCTGATCTCGGTTACCATTTTGACCAGCGTATTTTATGCAACAATTTACCGCAAGGAGCTCAACGCCGAAAAGCAGACCGGCAACGAGGCCATTGCCCAGCTGTCCGAAACCCTGAACGAGCTGGATAAAGCCAACCAGAAAGCCACCGAGCTTTTTGTGGAGGACTACCTGAACCGGCTGAACTTTGTGAACTACCTGCTGCGGGACTACCTGCTCACCGATTCCCGGGTGCCCGACCAGGAGTGGACGCAGATCCTGGCGACCGCCGAGGTGCGGGCCATCTATGTGATCGACTCCAGCGGCGTCATCGCGCAGACCAACGACAAGCAGAGTCTGGGCCTGAATTTTTACGAGCACAAGGAGACCGCCGATTTCCTGCCCCTGATCGAGAACCGGGAGGAGGAAGGCTACCACGTGGTGCTGGACAGCGTGGCGGTGACCACCGGTGAGCGGGGCGTGTATCTGGGCATGAACGGCCCCAACGGCTATGTGGTCCAGATCAAGGTGGACGAAGAGGTGCAGCAGAGCTACCAGGGCCTGATGAGCCTGTTCTCCTACGTGCAGAACATTCCCACCAAGGCCAACCGGCGGCTGTTTGTGCTGGACGCCACCAGCGGCGAGCTGCTGGCCATCACCCGCAACAACCAGCAGACGGTGGAGATGGACAACCGGCTGGACACCCTGCTGCGCCGGGTGGGCGACCCGGGCATCGAAAAGCTGGACGGCACCGATTACCTGCTGTGCGCCGAAGCCCACGGGCCCTACCTGATCTGCTTCGCCTCGGACATGACCAGCATCCAGAAGCGGGTGATGGAATACACCCTGGGCAGAGCCGCGGTGATCTTCCTGGTGCTGCTGATCGTGTCCGTTGTGGTGTTCTACAGCCTGAACCGCTATGTGCTCCGGCACCTTCTGCAGATCAACGACAGCGTGAACCGGTTCATCCACGGCGACGCCAACGTGCAGTTCCCCAAGGGCTACACCCAGGAGGTGGCCGAGCTGAGCAAGAACCTGGAAAAGCTGGTCAAGGTCATCGGCTCCGGCGCCATCCGGCTGTCCAGCATTGTGGATCAGCTGGGCGTGAAGATGGAGGCCTACGAATACTGTGCCGACCTGAACCAGTGCTTCTTCTCCGAGCATGCCCTGGAAATGATGGGCATGACCGAAGAGGAAGCGGTGGACATTATTAAGAATGTATACCAGAACGATATGGAGACCGAGGGCCTGCTCCGCGGCAAGGACGGCCGGGTGGTGCGCAGCTACCGGGTGCGCAGCGGCGGGGTGATGTACGGCTTCCTGTACGACATCACCGAGGAGAGCCAGACCGAGGCCCGGCTGCGCATGCAGCTGCAGATGGCCCAGGGCGAAAGCGTGCGGGACTCGCTGACCGGCCTGTACAACCGCAAGTACCTGCGGGACACGGTGGTGCGCCACATCAACGAGCAGGAGGAGCCCCACGGCGTTCTGCTGAGCATCGACATGGACAACTTCAAGTCGGTCAACGATTCCGAGGGCCACCTGGAAGGCGACCGGGTGCTGGTGCGCTTTGCCCAGCTGCTGAACGAGAGCTTCCGCGCCTCGGACATCAAGGCCCGCATGGGCGGCGATGAGTTTGCCGTCTTTTTGCCCAACGCAGTGGACATGGACGTGCTGCGGGACAAGATCAACCGGCTGATCGAAAACAGCCGATCCCGCCTGGCGGACAAATACCAGGCCTACCGCCTGTCCATCAGCGTGGGCGCCGCGATCCTGAACAAGGAGCACGCGGATTACGACACCCTGTATCAGCTGGCCGATGCTGCCATGTATGTGGCCAAGCATAAGGGAAAAAACAGTTTTTACATCAACGAAGAGGGAAACAGCTGCATGCGCAAGGAGTGCATCCACTGCCGCGCGGTGTGCGCCCGGCGCACAGCTCTGTATGAAGGCGAGCAATAACTCCGGCAGTTTCCCGAGATGGGAGAGTGTCAGTGAAGCGATTTGAGAAAAACCGAAAAACGATCCTGTTCCTCTGTTACCTGCCCATGATCCTGTTCATCGGGCTGCTGTGGAACACGGCCAGCCGCCAGATTCACAGCCAGCTGTTCAGCACGCTGGCCGATCTGGCCCGGCAGAACCGCTACGTGGTCAGCTCCTCCATCAACCAGAAGATGGAGGAGCTGGAGCGGGTGGCCCAGGGCCTGGCCCAGCGGGAGGATTTCCCCCAGGGGGTGGCGATCGACGATCTGGCCACGGTGGCCAACGTGCTGGGCTTCCGGGAGATCGGCGTGACCGGCCTGGACGGCATGGCCCGCATGAGCACCGACACCAGCTACGACATCACCGGCCGGGAATACTTTCAGGTGAGCATCCAGGGCTTCAACTGGGTGAGCAAGACCCTGTGCGACATGCGGGACGGCAAGAAGGTGAACGTGTGCAGCGTGCCCGTTCGCAGCGACTCCGGCGCCGTGATCGGCACCCTGCTGGGCACCATTGAGACCGACGAGTTCTTTGCCAGCATGCAGGTGCCCAGCTTTCACGGGCAGGGCTACGCCTATGTGGTAAACCAGGACGGCGACGTGGTCCTGACCACCCGCAGCGACGGAGTGGAGGTGACCAACTTCTGCACCCTGCTGTACCAGAACCCGGGCAATGTGGACCAGCTCAACCAGCTGCGCGACTGCCTGGCGGGCAAGACCGAGAGCGTGAACCTGCTGGTGAACGAGGACGAGCGGCATTACATCAACGTGAGCCGGCTGGGCTACGACGATCTGTGGCTGGTCACCGGCGTGCCCGAGCACGCGCTGGACAGCGGCATCATGGCCCAGTTCAAGGTGATCCAGGTGCTGTCCGTGGTGTTTGCCGTGGCGGGCCTGGCGGGGCTGTTCTTCCTCAACCTGATCATGGACCGGAACGACCGCCACCTGCGCAAGCTGGCCTATGTGGACGCCCGCACCGGCATCCACAACCACTTCTACCTGCGGGAGACCATGGGCGAATTCACCACCCTGGGCCCCGGCAAGGGCAAGCGGGTGGCCGTGCTGCTGTTCAACATCCAGCAGTTCAAGAACATCAACAACCTGTACGGCTCGGTGGCCGGCGACCAGGTGCTCAAGCACGTGGCGCAGCACCTGAGCGCGGTCTTTGGAGAGGGGCGGACGCTGGCCCGGGACACCGCCGATTCCTTTGTGGTGCTGTCCCCATATGAGGACTGGAACCAGCTGCTGGAGCAGGCCGAAACGCTGTGCGCCGACCTGCCCCTGCTGCCCTCCAACAACAACGAGATCGGCGTGAAGCTGCGCTGCGGCATCTACCGCCTGCCGGACGGCGTCCAGCCGGACGAGGAGGCCCTGTTCCGGGCCCGCATGGCCTGCTTTGAGGCCCCCCGCGAGAGCGGCGTGGGCGTCTACTGCGCCCAGGTGCAGCAGAAGATGGAGCGCAAAAAGGAGCAGCAGAACACCATCCGGCAGGCCATTGCCAACCGGGAGTTCAAGGCCTGGCTGCAGCCCAAGTTCTGCGCCCAGACCCGCAGCCTGCTGGGCGCCGAGGCCCTGGCCCGCTGGTGCCGGCCGGACGGCAGCGTGCTGCCCCCCGGCGCCTTCATCGCCGACTGCGAGGAGATGGGCATCATCGGCGAGGTGGACGAGATGGTTCTGGAGGACGTGTGCCGCCAGATCCGGGACTGGCGGGAGCAGGGCATCCAGTGCCCGCCGGTGTCGGTGAACCTGTCCCGCGTCTATCTGAGCAGCCTGGACATTGTGGACAAGATCGACCGGGTGCTGAACCGGTACAAGCTGGAGAGGCAGGCCATCCAGCTGGAGATCACCGAGAGCGCCCTGGTCAAGGACGAGGACGGCCTGCGCGACGTGGTGGAGCGCATGCGCTCCCTGGGCTTTACCATCGTGCTGGACGACTTCGGCAAGGGATATTCCTCCCTGTCCTCCATCCACGATCTGCGCTTTGACATCATCAAGATTGACAAATCCTTTGTGGACCGCATCGGCTCCGAACAGGGCGACCAGATGATCCGGTTCATCATCGAGCTGGCCCGCGCGCTGCAGCTGGAGCTGGTGGCCGAGGGCGTGGAGGATCAGAGCCAGTACGAATTCCTGCGCGGCCTGGGCTGCCATGCCATTCAGGGCTACTACTTCTCCAAGCCGCTGTCCTGCCAGGACTTTGCCGACCAGTATCTGCAGTGAGCCGCCAGCGGGGAAAGACAGAGACCATGGGATACATAAACCAAAAGCTGAAAAGCCGGGCCGGGGCCTCGCTGCTGTTCGCACTGCTGGTCATCCTGCTGTGCAGCATGGCGGGCTCGGTGCTGATCACGGCGGCCACCGCCTCGGCCGGCCGGCTGAACGGACTGAAAGAAGACAAGACCGAATATTACGCCGCCTTTTCGACGGTGCGGGTGCTGCGGGACCAGCTGGAAGGGCTGACCGTGGACGGGGACGGCCCGGACCAGCCCGACGCGGAGCAGGACACCCTGCAGGGACTGCTGGCCGGCCTGGTCAGCCAGGTGCGCAGCACCGGCGAGCCGGCGCAGCAGCGCTGGGGCCTGAGCCACGGCGGCGATCTGACCGACCGGGTGCGCCAGAGCCTGGGCTGGGTGGAATTTTCCATGGACGCGGGCTACCGGCTGACGGTGCAGGTGTGCTGCGGCAGCAGCGCCTACACCCTGCGGCTGCCCGTTATGGAGCAGGAGGACGGCACCCTGCAATGGCTGGAAGGAGAGATTACCAAGGAATGAACCGCCTGATCAAACGACTGGCCAAACGCCGGGGCGAAACCCTGGCCGAGACCCTGGCCGCACTGCTGATCATTGCGCTGGCGCTGACTATGCTGGCGTCCATGCTCACCACCTCCCAGAACATTGCCTCCCGCTCGGACCAGGCGCTGCGGGCGCTGTACGAACAGACCAACCGGCTGGAAGAGGGCACCGCGGGGCTGCTGAGCGCCAACGAGGGGCTTTACCTCACCGGCGCCCAGGGCCAGGTGGTGCGCATCCCGGTGCAGGTGCGGGGCCTGCAGCAGGGGATCTGGATGTATGAAACGGTGGGTTAAACCGGCCCGGCTGCGCCGGCGCATGGCCGACCGGCGGGGCTTCAGCCTCACCGAGCTGATGGCGGCGCTGCTGGTGCTGGGCATGCTCACCTCGCTGATGGCCGGCGGGGCCATGGTGGTGAAGAACGCCTACGAGCGCATGACCCTGCGCACCACCGCCCAGCTGGTGCTGTCCACTGCGGTGACCGCCGTCACCGAAGAGCTGCGCTGGGCGGCCGATGCCCCCCAGTCCCAGCCGGACAGCCAGGACCAGCAGGCCGTCAGCTTTTACAGCGTCCGCTGGAAGGGCCAGGTCCGGCTGGAGAACCGCTCGCCCACCATCTGGCTGGTGGCGGGCGACCAGGCCGCGCCGCTGCTGACGGCCCAGACCCTGGGCCAGGGCATGCAGGTGCAGCTGGCGCTGTGCGAGCGCAGCGGGGCGGGCTTTTCCTGCCGGGTGGACGTGACGGTGGACGATAGCGTTTGGGAGTCCCAGGAATTCTGGGTGCTGCCGGTAAACAGCTGAGGGAAAGTAGAAGATGAAATACAAACGTTTGGGCGAGATTGCCACGGATTCGGGCATTCTCAGCGAAGAGCAGATTCAGCAGGCGCTGCAGCTGCAAAAGGGCTCCGGCAAGCGGCTGGGCACCGTGCTGATCGACGAGGGCTTCATCACCGAGGGCCAGCTCATCAACATGCTCAGCCAGCAGCTGGGCATCGACTTCGTGGACCTGGCCACCTACACCATCTCGCCGGAAATGGTGGACATGCTGCCCAAGAGCCTGGCGAAAAAATACGATGTGATTCCGGTGCGGCTGGAGGGCGACGTGCTGTGCCTGGCCATGGCCGACCCGCTGAACTTCATGGCGGTGGAGGAGGCCCGGGTGGCCAGCGGCCGCCAGATCCAGCCCATGATCGCCACCGCGGCGGGCGTGAGCCGGGCCTACAACAGCCTGTACGAGAACGAACGGGCGGTGAAGGCCATCTCCCAGATGCGCCAGGAGGCCCTGCCCCAGAAGCAGGCGGTGGAGGAGCGCCCCCAGGACGAGGAGGAAGCGCCCACCATCCGGCTGATCAACTCCATCATCGAGCGGGCCATCACCGAGCGGGCCAGCGACATCCACGTGGAGCCGGGCCAGGACCAGATGGTGGTGCGCATCCGTGTGGACGGCCGGCTCATGAAGACGCTGACCATCCCCAAGGAACTGCAGCAGGCGGTCATCTCCCGCCTGAAGGTCATGGGCGGCATGCACATCGCCGAGCGGCGGGTGCCCCAGGACGGCCGCGCCCAGTTCCGGGCCGGCGGCAACGAGGTGGACCTGCGCCTTTCCACCCTGCCCACCATCCACGGGGAAAAGGTGGTAATCCGACTGCTGGTGAAGAACCAGTCCATGCTCACCCGGGACGGCATCGGCATCACCGGCGCCAACGAGGCCCGCTTTGAGCGGCTGCTGAAATTCAACAGCGGCGTGATTCTGATCGTGGGCCCCACCGGCAGCGGCAAAAGCTCCACCATGTACACCATGATCCGGGAGATGCGCTCGGAGGCCACCAACCTGATCATGCTGGAGGACCCCGTGGAATACCAGATGGACGGCGTGACCCAGGTGCAGATCAACGAAAAGACCGGCATGACCTTTGCCAGCGCCCTGCGCTCGGTGCTGCGGCAGGACCCGGACATCATCGGCGTGGGCGAGATCCGCGACGGCGAGACCGCCGAGATTGCCATGCGCGCCGCCATGACCGGCCACCTGGTGATCTCCACCCTGCACACCGAGGACGCCATCTCGGCGCTGGACCGGCTGCGGGACATGGGCGTGGAGCCCTACTTGATCGCCGGCGGTCTGCGGGGCGTGGTGTCCCAGCGACTGGTGCGGCGCATCTGCCCCAACTGCCGGGCCCCCCACACCCCCACCGAGACCGAGCGGGACCTGACCGGCGTGGCGCCGGGGGACCCCCGCCCCTTTTATCAGGGCACCGGCTGCCCGCTCTGCTTCCAGTCCGGCTACTACGGCCGGGTGGGCGTGTTCGAGATTCTGAACCTGAACCAGCGCATCCGCGACTGCATCACCGAGGGCCGCCCCCGGGCGGAGCTGCGGCGGGCGGTGGCGGAGTCCGGCTTCATTCCCATGATGCGCGGCGGCCTGGAGCTGGCCGAGCAGGGCGTGACCAGCCTGGAAGAGCTGTGCCGGACCATTTGTATTCTGGAGTGAACCGCTTATGACAATGGAAGAACTGATCCGCCGGGGCCAGGAGCTGGGCGCGTCCGATCTGCACCTGGTCTGCGGCCATCCGGTGAAATACCGGGTGGACGGCGAGCTGCGGGACCTGGGCGTCGTGCCCCTGACCCGGGAGCAGTGCGAGGACTACGCCCGCCAGCTGGCGGGAAACCGCTACCAGCGGCTGGCCGGGGACGGCTGGCCCGAACAGGAGAACCGGGTGGGCGAGCTGGACCTGGCGCTCACCGTCGGGGAGCGGCGCATCCGTGTGAACCTGTTCCGCCAGCAGGGCAGCTGCTCGGCGGCGCTGCGCCTGCTGCCCTGCCGCATTCCGGCGCTGGAGCAGCTGGAGCTGCCCGCCGGCGTGCAGGAATTTGCCCGCTGGCGCCAGGGCATCGTGCTGGTGACCGGCGCCACCGGCAGCGGCAAATCCACCACCCTGGCCGCGGTGCTGGACCAGATCAACCAGACCCGGGCGGCCCACATCATCACCCTGGAGGACCCGGTGGAGTACCAGTACCGGCCGGACCGCTGCGTGATCAACCAGCGGCAGATCGGCCAGGACACCGAGAGCTACGCCACCGGCCTGCGGGCCGCGCTGCGGGAGGACCCGGACATTCTGCTGATCGGCGAGATGCGGGACCAGGAGACCATTGAGGCGGCCATCACCGCCGCCGAGACCGGTCATCTGGTCTTTGCCACGCTGCACACCAACACCGCCGCGGACGCGGTGGACCGGATCGTGGGCAGCTTCCCGGCCGAGCGCCAGCCCCAGATCCGCATGAGCCTGTCCATGACGCTGCGGGCGGTACTGGCCCAGCAGCTGGTGCGCCGGCGGGGCGGCGGCCGGGCCGCGGCCTGCGAGCTGATGATGGTGAACCCGGCCATCCGCAACCTGATCCGGGAGGGCAAGACCCACCAGATCTTCTCGGCCATTCTGAGCGGGGCGGCCCAGGGCAGCGTGACCATGGACAACGCCCTGCTGCGGCTGGTGCGCGCCGGCCGGATCGACGCCGAGACCGCCCGCGCCGCCGCCATCGACCGGGATTACGTGACCAAGAACACCTGAACGCCCACGGCCCGCCGCTGAGGGCGGGCGGGCCAGACAGAAGGAGACCCAGATGAACTATCAATACCGGGCGGCCCAGCCGGGCGGCAAACCGGTGAAGGGAACGGTGGAAGCGCCGGACGAATACATCGCCATGCAGCGGGTGCGGGCCAAATATCCGGTGGTCATCTCGATCCAGCCGGTGCGGGGCCATAACCTGCTGAGCATGGAGATCGGTACCCCCAAGATCGACGCCAAGAACCTGTCGGTCATGTGCTCCCAGTTTGCCATCATCCTGCGCTCGGGCATTCCCATCGACAACTGCATGGGCATTGTGGCCAAGCAGACCAAGGACAAAAAGCTCCGCCAGATGCTGGAGCGCTCGTCCGAGGAGGTGTCCCAGGGCGCGGGCATCGCCGCCAGCTTTGAAAAAAACTGCCCGGCGCTGCCGGTGGCCTTTCTGGAAACGGTGCGCGCGGGCGAGGAATCCGGTATGCTGGAGCACTCCTTCGCCACCCTGGAGCAGTACTTCGGCAAATCCTACCAGACCACCCAGAAGATCCGGCAGGCGCTGTCCTACCCGATGTTCGTGCTCTGTGTGGCGGTGGTGGTGGTCATGGTGCTCATGATCAAGGTGGTGCCCAGCATGACCTCGACCTTTGCCGACCTGGGCGGCGAGCTGCCGCTGATCACCCGGATCATGATCGCCGGGTCCGACTTCATGAGCCGCTATGCGCTGCATCTGGCGGTGGTCGTCCTGGCGCTGGCGCTGGCCGCCCGGGCGGCGCTGAAGACCCGCCGGGGCAAGCTGGCCTGGAACCGCTTTGTGCTGCGGGTGCCGGTGGTGGGCGAGATCCTTGCCCTGAACGCGGCGGGCCAGTTCGCCAACACCATGCGGGCGCTGCTGGGCGCGGGCCTGGGGGTAAGCCAGGCGCTGGAGGTGACCGCCCGGGTGGTGGACAACGTCTACATCGGCGCGCGCATCCGCAACATGGTGGGCCAGATCGAGGTGGGCCGCCGGCTGGCCGAGTGCATGCGGGCGGACAAGACCTTCCCGCTGCCGCTGGTGGAGATGTGCGCCATCGGCGAGGAGACCGGCGAGCTGGAGAGCACGCTGAGCACCATCGGCGCCTATTACGACAGCGAGGCCGACTACGCCACCAACAAGGCCATCCGCAAGATTGAACCGATCATGCTCATGCTCATGGCGGGGGTGGCGGGCTTTGTGCTCTTCTCCATCTACGTGCCCATGTTCAGCATGTACGAGCTGATCTGATTTTTCTTTGCTCACGGGGCCCCGCCCCCCTTCCTGACCAGGGGCGGGCCTTTGAGATAGATGTGTGCCGCAAGGCAAAATTCAACAACATTTTTTGGAAAGGACAAAAAAACGACATGAAGAACTTCAAACTGAACCTGAAAAAGAAGCTGAACCGCAAGGGCTTCACCCTGGCCGAGCTGCTGGTGGTTGTGGCCATCCTGGGCATCCTGGTGGCCATCTCCGTGCCCCTGTTCGCCGGCCGGATGGAGGCTGCCAAGAAGTCCACCGACGAGGCCAACGTGCGCGCCGCCAAGGCTGCCGCCGCTGCGTTGCTGATGAGTGATGATGAACTGACCAGTGGCAATACTGGCGTATATTTCTACGATGCTGATAAGGGCCAGCTGAAAAAAGTGACGACTGGCATCAAGGGCTATGGCCAGTCCACCACGGAGGTTGAGGGTGCCGCCGGGAGTCCGAAAGAAGATGACACGGCCAACATTCTGAAAGTAGTTATTACTCGTGAAAGCGTGAGCTCGACTGTCGACAGCAGCGGCAGCACCAGTGGCATTGTGCTGACCTGGGTGGATCCTACTTCCGGTACCTAACCCCTCCCCATCATCCGTTGCTCCCGCACAGCGGGAATTTCCGGAACGGCATCCTGCGGGAACAGGGCTGCGCATCGCAGCCCTGTTCCCTGCATTCCGTGGGTCAGCACGGAGCCGAAAACCGGGGCGGGCAGTCCCGCCCACCCAGGCCCCCGCGGTCTGGAGTTTTCCTGTACGCCCTGCCGGCAGGGCGCGCAGGAAAGCTTCAGGCTTCTTTTGCAAGAAAGGAGAAACCAACCATGCTTCCAATGGCGGGCGATCTGCCCTTTTTTCTCTATATTCTGACCCTGTCCGGGGTGCTGGGCGCGGTCATGGGCAGCTTTGCCAACTGCGTGGCCTGGCGGCTGGCCCGGGGTGAGAATCCCTGGACCGGGCGCAGCCGCTGCGCCGCCTGCGGCCATTTGCTGGGCGTGCCGGACCTGGTGCCGGTGGTCAGCTATCTGGTCCTGCGGGGCCGCTGCCGCCACTGCGGCGCCCGCGTCTGCGCGCGGTACCTGGCGGTGGAGGTGTTCACCGGCCTGCTGTATGCGGCGCTGGCGGTGCGCTGGGGGCTGTCGGTGCAGACGGTGCAGTACTGGCTGCTGGCCGCCGCCCTGATCGTGGCGGCGCTGGTGGACCTGGAGCGGTTCGAGATCCCGGACGGCTGCCTGATTCTGGGCCTGCTGGTCTGGCTGGGGGGCCTGCCCTTCGGGCCGGACGCCCTGGACAGGCTGCTGCTGGGCCTGGGCACCGCCGCCGTCATGGGCGCCGCGGTGCTGCTGCTGGCCCTGGGCATGGACCGGCGCCTGGGCGAGGAGAGCCTGGGCGGCGGCGACATCAAGCTGCTGGCGCTGCTGGCCTGCTGGTTCGGCCCCGCTTTGGGGCTGTTCCACCTGATCCTCTCCTGCCTGGTGGGGCTGGTCTTCGCCCTGGCGCTGGGCAAGCAGCGCATTCCCTTCGGCCCGGCCATTGCGCTGGCCGCCTTTGCCACCATGCTGGTGGGCCCCCAGGTGGTGAACTGGTACCTGGGCCTGTTTGTATGAATATGAGGAACCCATCATGAAAAACAAGATCCTTGGCCTCCATCTGGAGCGCTATATGAGCAAGATGATCTGCTGCGAAAAGGGTGTGGTCACCGGCATCAGCTGGGAGTTCACCCCCCCGGAGATGTTCGGGGAAAAGGGCATCCAGCGGTGGGACCTGGCCGCGGATCTGGTGCGCCGCATGAAAAAGAAGCTGCGCACCTCCTGCCGGGACGTGGCGCTGGTCATTCCGGAAAACGACGCCTACGTGCGCCGGGTGGTCATGCCCGCCATGACCAAGGAGCAGCTCTACTTCAACCTGCCCTTTGAATTCCACGACTTCATTGCCGACCGGCAGCAGGATTATGTGTACGACTACGCGCTGCAGCAGATGCTGGAGGACGAAGGCACCCACCGCAGCAAGATGGAGCTGATGGCGGCCGCGGTGTCCCGCCGGTGGCTGGACCAGCACAGCGCCATGCTGAAAAAGTGCGGCCTGCGGCTGTACAGCGCGGCCCCGGAATCCATCGCCTTTCAGAACATGGTGCGGGTGTTCCAGGCGCTGCACCCGGACGAAGACATCCACAACATGGCCTTTCTGAACCTGGGCTATTCCGAGGTGCAGCTGCGGGTATATTCCGACGCCGCCTACGAGACCGGCAAGCAGATCCACCCGGCCATGGAGCAGCTGTTCCAGATCCTGCGGGACCAGTGCGGCATCCAGGACTGGAGCACCCACGACCGGGCTCAGGTGGAGCAGGCGCTGGAGCAGCCCGCCTGCCGGGAGATCTACCAGCAGATCGCGCTGGAGATCATGCGGGTGCTGAACTTCTTCCAATACAACCACCCGGGCCAGCAGCTGAACGTCCTGTACTGCAGCGGCGGCGGGGCCACCATCCAGCCGCTGATGCGTGCCATCCGCGACACGGTGGGCCTGGAGATCCGCCTGCTGCAGGATGTGTACGCCAAGGCCTGCCGGGAGCCCGCCGCTCTGCTGTACGGCGCGGGGGCGGTGGCCATGGCCTGGAACCAGGAGAAATAACCCATGAAACGAATCTTTTTCAAAAAGACCCCGCCCACAAAGACCATCATCAACCTGGCGCGGGCCAGCCGCAACCCGGCCCGGCGCGTCCGGCTGGCGGCGGGTCTGGCGGCCGGTCTGGCGGCGCTGGGCCTGTTCGGCTGGTTCGGCGTGTACAGCCGCTTTGCCGCGGCGCAGCGGGTGCAGGAGGAGTGCGACCTGCTGCGGGCCCAGATCGCCCAGCTGCAGCAGACCACCCAGGACTACGAGGCCCTGCAGGAGGAATACCGCAAGGCCACCGGCGACTACCTGAGCAGCGCCGAGGCCGCTGAGCCGGACCGGCTGGCGGTGCTGGACCTGGTGGAGCAGACCACCCGCGGCCTGGGCCAGGTGGAGCGGATCACCATTGAGGGCACCAGCGTGAACGTGCATCTCAGCGAGACCAGCCTGGACCAGGTGTCCCGGATCATCGCGGCGCTGCAGGAAAACGAGCAGGTCAGCTTTGTGACCGTGTCCACCGCGGGCACCGAGCAGGACGGGAGCGTGATCTCCGCCGACGTGCAGCTGGAGCTGCGCCCGGCGACCAGCCAGCAAGGGGGGAACGGCCAATGAACAAACAACAGAAACAGCGGCTGACCGCCGGCGCGGCGGTGATTCTTTTGCTGCTGGGCGTGGCCTATTATCAGTATGTGTGGGCCCCCACCCAGGTGGTGCTCAAGGCCTCCACCCGGCAGACGCTGGAGCAGCAGCTGGCCGATGAGCAGGAGCGGGCCCTGGCCTGCCGCAGCATGCGCAGCGCCCTGGAGCAGATGCCCGCCGACACCCCGCAGGTGGCGGACTACGACAACCTGCACAACGAGATCGTGGCCCTGGGCGAGATCTTCGCCGGGGCCCAGAAATACCAGCTGAACTTTGCCGACGCGGTGACCGACGGGTTCATCGTGCGGCGCAACATCACCATCGACTTCACCGCGTCCGACATGGAGCAGGGCCGCCAGATTCTGGAGCAGCTGGCCCGCTGCCGTTACCGGATGCGCATCCGCACATTGAGCCTGAGCCAGCGCGCCAACAGCCTGCAGAACCAGCAGAGCGTGCAGATCCAGGCGGAGGTTACGTTCTATGAAGGAGCTACGGGAGAGATGCGCTACACCGATGAGGCGCAGTAAACGAAGAAACGCCGGCTTTACCCTGGCCGAGCTGCTGGCGGTGCTGGGGCTGCTGGCAATTCTGTCCTCGGTGGGAATGCTGGCGGTCAACCGCTACCAGGCCAGCCTCAAGCGCACCGAGCTGGACGGGCTGGCCCGGCAGATCTTTCTGGCCGCCCAGAACAATCTGACCCGGGCCCAGGCCAACGGGGAATGGGCAGCCCTGTGCCGCGATCAGGCACAGGGCTATTTTGGTATGCCCATGACCCAAAAGCCCGCCGACTATCCCCAGGAGCTGGAATGGCCCCAGGAGGGCAGCGGCGACGGCCACGCCTATTTCAGCGCCCTGCACACCGACGGCGCGGCCGACCCGGTGCTGCAGCAGCTGCTGCCGGTGGGCGCCATCGACGAGCAGGTGCGCGGCGGGTCCTATCTGGTGGAATATGACCAGGTCACCGGCCAGATCTACGGCGTCTTTTTCACCGACGCCGGCACCCTGACCCGGGAGGACGTGGCCGCGCTGGAGGAGCAGGGCGGCCGCACCAGCGCCGCCGTCCGCCAGAGCTACCGCAAGCAGGACCGGCGCTTTGTGGTGGGCTATTACGGCGGCGCCGCGGCCCAGACCATCCAGACCAGCACGGTGGAGACCCCGGTGCTGACCATTGAGAACGGCGACCGGCTGCGGCTGGTGATGGAGGCCGGGGACGACCAGACCCTGCACCTGTGCCTGACCGGCCGAAGCAGCGGGGCCCAGGCGGGCATCGTGCTGGAGCCGGATCAGCGCAGCGCACAGGGCAGCTGGGAACTGGTGCTGGACGACATCACCCAGGCGGGCAGCCACTTTGCCGACCTGTTCCCGGACTTCTGGCCCGGGGAGGATCTGCTGGTGGAGGTGTACGCCCAGGCCGCCGACGGGCTGGGCCGCTCCGAGTCGGTGTACGGCCAGGTGAACAGCCTGTTCGCCGAGCGCACCGAGCAGACCGATGATCAGGGCACCTTTGCCCAGGTGACCATTGCCAGCCTGCGGCACCTGCAGAACCTGAGCCCGGAGGTCTCCAACCTGGCCTACCAGGAGCAGGAGGACCGGGACATGCCTCTGGTGCGCCGGGCGGTGCAGACCGCCGACCTGGACGCGGCGGACTTTTTGGCCGAAGAAGAGGAGGACTGGAGCGTGGTGCTCTACGATCCCATCCTCAACGGCCAGCGGTCGCTGGAGCCGGGCTGCGTGATGAGCATCCTGAACCCGGCGCTGCAGGAGTACGACGGCGGCGGCTGTTCGCTGACCGGGCTCTCCTTCCAGGAGAACGCCTACCACAACGCAGGCCTCTTTGCCCAGGTGGGCGTGCTGCCCCGGGCGGGCGAGGCCCTAGCGGGCAGCCTGTTCGTGCATGACCTGATCCTGGTGGAGCCGTCGGCCACCGCCACCGGCTGCGCCGGCGCGGTGATCGGCCGGGTGGAGGAGAACGGCAGCTTTACCGGCGAAAACCTGCGGGTGGAGAACCCCAAAATCACCGTCACCGCCCCGGCGGACGGCGCGGAGAGCGGCGCGGCGGGCGGCCTGGCCGGCAGTCTGGCCGGCGGCAGCCTGCGCGGCGAGATCCAGGTGGAAGAACCTGAGGTGAGCGCGGAAAACGGCGATGCGGGCGGCCTGGCGGGCCGGATGAAGAGCGTCGACCTGGGCGAGCAGCAGCTTGCCGTCACTGAGCCGGCGGTCACGGTCAAAAACGGCAGCGCCGGCGGCGCGGTGGGCCGGCTGGAGAATACCGGCCTGAACGGAACGATCCGGCTGGAAGCCCCCCAGGTAAATGCCGAGAACGGCAACGCGGGCGGCTTTGCGGGCGAGCTGAACAGCAGCAGCCTGAACGGTACCGTTCAGCTGCAGGCCCCCCAGGTGAACGTGAAGAACGGCAACGCGGGCGGCATCGCGGGCCAGATGGAAAACAGCGGCCTGAGCGGCAGCGCACAGGTGTCCGACCCGGTGGTGCGCGCCGAAAACGGCAGCGCCGGCGGCGCGGTGGGCAGCCTGAAAACCGGCAGCCTGAAGAGCGTCGGCGTGCTGCTGCAGGGGGACAATGCGGCCGAGTCCTACCGGCAGGGTGCCTGGGCACAGAGCCAGACCGAAGAGAGCACCGGCCCCCGGGTGATCGCCCTGTCCGGCGGCGCCGCGGGCGGCCTTGCGGGCCATGTGAGCGGCAATTCCCTGGTGGAAAACTGCTTTGCCTCGGTGCCGGTCCGGGCCGATGGCGGCAGCGCCGGCGGCCTGCTGGGCCGCACGGAAGGGGAGTGGATCACCCTGAACGCCAGCTACGCGGGCGGCTTCACCACTGCCGAGGGCGAAGACCCGGGCGTGGTGGGCGCGGCGGCCCCCGGCGGCGTGGCCGGCGGCCTGGTGGGCAGTGCAAACAACACCGGCGGCCTGGCACTGAACAACTGCTTTGCCACCGTTTCCAGCGCGGCGGACTGCGCGGGCGGCCTGCTGGGCCGTCTGGAGCAGGGCAAGCTGGCCCCCATGAACACCTATGCCCTGGGCAGCGTGACCGCCGCCGAGGGCGGCGCTTATCTGGGCAAGCTGGCCGGCGGCTGGGTGGAGGCATCCGGCTGGAACCGGTATCTGGAGCAGAACCAGATGGACAACCAGCCCATTCTGAACAACGTGCAGGCCAGTGACTTCCAGGGCCTGATTCAGCTGGCCGGCGACCAGGCGCAGACCGGCCGCCGCACCGTGGGCTACGGCCGGGCGGGGCAGGAGTACCCCTTCCCCATGGTGAACAACACCGCCATGCCCGGCGCGGCGCTGGGCTTTTACGGCGACTGGCCCCGGGAGGTGGAGCAGTCCCAGCCCGAGGTCGCAACGGGCGAGGCGGGCCTCGTCTACTACGAGGTCATTGACGGGGAACTGTACTACCACGGCTACCTCACCGATTTCACCGCCAGCGGCGCCCGGCCCGTTTACCGGGAGATCTGGGGCGGCGCCCCGGACACGGTGAAGGGCCTGCTCTACCGCAAGGGTGTGACCGTGCAGCAGGAGGGCTATCTGTTCCTGCTGCCCAAGGGCACCGACCCGGCGCTGGTGGGCTACACCGAGAGCGGCGACGTGAACGGCACCTCGAACATTATTCCCCTGAACAAAAGCGAAGTGGCAGAGCGCTTCGTGCTGGAGGGCAGTGCCGAATTCGACCGGCTCAGCGAGAATTACGACCTGTACCGGATGGTGTGCACCCAGGGCAGTTGGGCCAACTATGTGAAGATCGGCCGCTTCCCCCTGAACGGGGACGGCACGCCCCAGCAGTGGCACTTCCAGTGGGTGACCACCTGGCAGCTGCGCTCGGAATTTGCCGACGCCATTGCCCGAACCGACGACGAGAGCGTCACCCACATCATCCATCTGCGCTCGGAGCGGCAGCTGCGCAACGTGGGCAAATACTGCGCCAGCTTCAGCAACAGCCGCTTCCACTTTGAGCAGTCGCTGGACATCCGGCTGGATTCCAGCGTGCCGGACACGGGCGATGCGGTCACCGGCGGCCAGCTGCAGGGCGACTATTATTCGGGCACCGAGCTGGATCACTACGCTTCCGGCAGCACACTGCACTATTCCATCTCCGGGGCGACCCGGCCGCTGTTCCATTACCTGCCGGATAACACCCAGGTGACCGGCGTGACCATTCTGGACAGCAGCATTCAGGGCCGCGGCGCGCTGGCGCCCTCCGGCTCGGGCAGCGCGGTGGTGAAGGACTGCACCGTGGGCAGCGCCCAGCAGAGCGTGCGGGTGACCATGGCCGACGACTCTTACGAGAGTGTGGGCGGCCTGCTGGGCTACAACATGGGCCGGGTGGAACACTGCACCGTGTATGCCACCATCTCCGGCGGCAGCAAAACCGGCGGTCTTGCGGGCGAAAACCAGGGCACCATCACCGACTGCTCCTTCGCGGGCCAGGTCAGCAGCACCGGCCAGGCGGGCGGCCTGGTGGCGGTGAACCAGGGCCCGATCACCAACTGCACCGTGCAGGCCACCGTCACCGGCGGCAGCCAGGCGGGCGGCCTGCTGGCCTACAGCCAGGGCGCGGTGACGAACTGCTCCTTTGCGGGCGATGTCGCCGGAAACAGCGCGGCGGGCCTGATCTGGAGCATCAACGGCATCGCGGTGCAGAACAGCACCGCCAACGGCACCGTGACCGCCTGGAGCGGCAACGGCGCGGGCCTGGTGGGCGAAGCGAACGGCGGCAGCCTGACCGACTGTGTCTTTGAGGGCACGGTGACCGCCAGCGGCAGCGCGGCGGGCCTGGCGGGCAGCTCCAGTGCGGCCATCCAGAACAGCCGGGCCAGCGCCACGGTGACCGCCCAGGGCGGCGACGGTGCGGGCCTTGCGCTGACCAGCAGCGGCAGCCTGACCGGCTGCTCCTTCACGGGCCAGCTGCAGGCCGCCCAGCGCGGCGCGGGCCTGGTCTGGAGCGCCAGCGGCAGCCTGACCGACTGCAGCTTCCTGGGCACGGTGACCGCCGGCGGCGACGCGGCGGGCCTGCTGGGCGAGAGCAGTGCGACGGTGACCCGCTGCATTGCCCGGGCGGCTCAGGCCGACCCGCAGGCGTACCGGCAGGTGCAGGTGATCAGCACCGGCGCAAGCGCGGCGGGCTTTGTGTACCGGAACACCGGCAGCATCACCGATTCCTACGTGGTGGGCACCGTGAAAAGCGCCGCCGACGCCGCCGGCTTCTGCCTGACCAACGGGTATGGCGGCAGCCTGCAGCGCAGCTATGCCAACGTCCGGCTGGAGGCAGCCGACGGCAGAGCCAGCGGCATGGTGCAGCACACCCAGGGAAGCGTGACCAACTGCTTTGTGACCGGCAGCATCGAGAGCGAGACCGGCGAGACCTTCGGCTTTGTGGGCATTGTGGAGAACGGCTCGGTGAGCAACTGCTACACGGCCCCCTTCCTCCTGCGGGGCAAAACCGTTTACCGGTTCGCCCAGAATTCGGTCGGCGACGGCTGCTACTGGCTGGAAAACTATTATCTGGTCTGCGACGCGCTGGGCACGACCACGGGCGCCTTCATCAGCTATGACGCTCTGGAGAAGGAAGGCGCAAAGGAATCGCCCACCGCCACCTATCCCTACCGCAGCGACGGGCTGAACATCGAGACCCAGGCCGATGAGTACCCCTTCCCCACCTACGGGCTGGACTTCTGGGGCGACTGGCCCAAGCAGGAAATCATCAACATGGACGGCCCCACCACCAGCGGCGGTGTGGTCTACTTCGAGCGGATCGGCGGCCGGCTGTACTACCACGGCTACAACACCGTGTTCGACAGCGCGGGCAACGCCACCTTTGGGGAGGTCCACTCCATCAACGGCGATGTGGTGGGCATCTCCACCGACCCGAACCGGCAGGTCACCGAAAGGGGCTACATGCTCATGGTGCCCCGGAACACCGGCAACGGCAAGTTCGGCTTTGCGGTGACCGACGGCCCCAACGATTCCATCAAGAACAAGATCACCTGGATCAAGGACAGCGCCATGCAGAACAACCAGTACCTCATGGGCTACAAAACCTATGCCCTGACCGGCAGCGGCTATCTGCAGATCGGCAACCAGGCCAACAACAACGCCTTCACCGCCTGGGCCACCCTGAGCTTCAATCAGAACGAGGTGGACTCGGTGAAGCCCTGGCCGTCCGCCTGATCGGAAAAGCGGCGTTCATCCGGCCCCGGCTCCCGTTTGCGGAGCCGGGGCCTTTTTTGGGCAAAGCTGGCCCAAAGGGTGCCGGGTGTGGTACAATAAAGCTGCACACCGGAACCATGATCCGGCCCGGGAAAGCCCGGGAATTTGGAATAGAGAGGGAAAGACCAATGGAAAAACTCACTGTTTTGGGCACCGGCTACGCCATGGCCCTGCGCTGCTACAACACCTGCTTTGCCCTGCACCAGGGTGACGAGGTGCTGCTGGTGGACGCGGGCGGCGGCAACGGCATTCTGGTGCAGCTGCAAAAGGCGGGCATCAACCCGGCGGATATTCACCATCTGATTGTGACCCACGCCCACACCGATCACATTCTGGGCGTGGTATGGGTGATCCGCAAGATCGCCACCCTGATGCTGGACGGCAAATATGAGGGCCAGTTCCACATCTGGTGTCACAAGGGCCTGCCCGAGACCATCGAGACGCTGGTGCGGCTGACCGTGCAGGGGAAGTTCGCCAAGCTGATCGGTGACCGCATCCTGCTGCACGGCGTGACCGACGGCGAGCAGGCGGACATTCTGGGCCACACCGTGACCTTCTTTGATATCCACTCCACCAAGATGGAGCAGTACGGCTTCACCGCCGAGAAGGACAGCAAAAAGCTCACCTGCCTGGGCGACGAGCCCTACAACCCCCTGTGCGAGAGCTATGTGAAGGGTAGCGACTGGCTGCTGTGCGAGGCCTTCTGCCTGTACGGCGACCGGGAGAAGTTCAAGCCCTATGAAAAGCACCACAGCACCGTGAAGGAGGCCTGCGAGCTGGCTGCCCAGCTGGCGGTGCCCCATCTGGTGCTCTGGCACACCGAGGACAAGACCTACGAGGACCGCCAGCGGCTGTACACCGCCGAGGGCAGGGAGTATTACCAGGGCGATCTGCATGTGCCCTATGATCTGGACGTGATCGCGCTGTGAGTGAAAACGGCGCGCAGCAATAACGAAGCAAGCGAAAGGCAGGGATCGAGCATGAACGATCTGGAACAGAAATTCTTGCAGGAGGTCACCGAAAAAGCCGCCGAGGCAAAGCTGGTCTGCGGCTGGGACGGAGCGCACTTCCTGGCGTTTCTGCAAAAGCGGGGCCCGGTGCGGGCCATGGCCGAGCAGGCACGCCGGGGCGCGGTGAGCGAGGGCTTTGACCGGCTGGCCGCCAAGGGCCGGCTGGACCTGTCGCCGGAGGCGGTGGCGGCCAAAAACGACTACGCCGACCTGTTCGATGACGAGACGGTGAACTTCTTTTTGGAGGTGCTCTGCGAAAAGGGCTACTTCACCGCCGGCTGATTCTGCACACGAAAAAAGGCTCCCCCACCGGGGAGCCTTTTTTGCTGCCGCTGTTCCGTTATTCCTCCTCCCGCCAGCCCTTGCACACGTCCACCCAGCCACAGGCGCCGCTGGCGGTCTCCAGCTCGGGCAGGGTCAGCTCCACCGCGCTGGCGGCGGTGCCCGCCGCCGGATAGACCACGTCGAACCGGCGCAGGGATTCGTCCAGATAGACGGTCACGCCGGGCTTTGCGCCGAAGGGGCACACCCCGCCCACCCCGTGACCGATCAGCTCCTCCACCTGGTCGGCGGGGATCATCTTGGCCTTGGTGCCGAATTTGGCCTTGTAGCGGGGGTTGTCCACCTTGGCGTCCCCCGCGGCCAGAATCAGAATGGGCTGCTCGCCCACCAGGAAGGAAAGGCTTTTGGCAATGCGGGCGGGCGCGCAGCCCACCGCTGCCGCCGCCAGCTCCACCGTGGCGCTGGATACCGAAAATTCCCGGATGTGCCCCTCCAGACCGAATTTCGCCAGGTGGTCCCTGGCTGCTTGCATCGACATTGTGCCATCGCTCCTTTTGTTCGCTTTTATGAGATAGTGAAATAAAGTATAGCACAGATTTGCCCAAAAGGCCAGCGCCGGGCGCATTCAAAACCGGGCCGAAATGTGATATACTTACAAAAGAATTTTTAAAACAATGGGATGAGGAGAGGATCACACCATGCGATACGGGTTTGTCAAAACCGCCTGCGCCACGCCGGACATCCGGGTGGCGGACTGCGCCTACAATGCCGCCCAGACCATCCGGGCGGTGGAACAGGCCGCCGGGCAGGGAGTGGAGGTGCTGTGCCTGCCGGAGCTGGGCCTCACCGGCTACACCTGCGAGGATCTGTTTTTCCAGCCGGTGCTGCAGCAGGGCGCGCTGGACGCGCTGGACACGGTGCTGAAGGCCACCGCCCACACCTCGGTGGTGTTCGTGGTGGGTCTGCCGCTGGCGGTGCGGGGCAAGCTGTACAACTGCGCCGCCGTCTGCCAGAGCGGGCGGCTGCTGGGCCTTGTGCCCAAGACCCATCTGCCCAGCTACAATGAGTTCTACGAGGGCCGCCGCTTCACCGCCGCCCCCGCCGGGACCTTCACGCTGCAGCTTCTGGGCCAGACCGTGCTGTTCGGCACAAAGCTGCTGTTCTGCCACCCCAAGGCGGATTGCTTTAAAATCGCGGTGGAGATCTGCGAGGACGTGTGGGCGCCGCTGCCCCCCAGCGTGGGCCACGCCATGGCCGGGGCCACCCTGATTCTGAATCTGTCCGCCAGCGACGAGGTGGTGGGCAAGGCGGAGTACCGCCGTCAGCTGATTGCGGGCCAGTCCGCCCGGCTGCTGTGCGGCTATCTGTACGCGGATGCGGGCCGGGGCGAGTCCACCACTGACCTGGTGTTCGCCGGGCATGACCTGATCTGCGAAAACGGGGCCATTCTGGCCCAGACCGAGCTGTTCGGCAGCGGCATGATCGTCAGCGAGGTGGATCTGGAGAAGCTGGCGGGCGAGCGGCTGAAGAACACCAGCTTTGCGGCGGTGAACGACGAGGGCTACACCACCGTGCAGCTGGCGGAGACCTGCGCCGACTGGCAGCCGGTGCGCCCGGTGGACCCGGCCCCCTTTGTGCCCGCGGGCGAGAGCGAGCGCATGCGCCGCTGCGAGGCCATTCTGGAGATGCAGGCCCAGGGCCTGCGCAAGCGGATGGAGCACACCCGCGCCGCCACCGCGGTGATCGGCATTTCCGGCGGTCTGGACAGCACCCTGGCGCTGCTGGTGGTGACCCGGGCCTTCCGGCTGATGGACAAGCCCCTCAAGGACGTGATCGCGGTGACCATGCCCTGCTTCGGCACCACAAAGCGCACCAAGTCCAACGCGGAGAAGCTGTGCGAGGCGCTGGGCGTGAGCCTGCGGCAGGTGAACATTGCGGATACGGTGCGCAGCAACTTTGCGGACATCGGCCACGACGAGTCGGTGCTGGACGTGACCTACGAAAACACCCAGGCCCGGGTGCGCACCCTGGTGCTGATGAACCTGGCCAACCGGATGGGCGGCCTGGTGATCGGCACCGGCGACCTGAGCGAGCTGGCCCTGGGCTGGGCCACCTACAACGGCGACCACATGAGCATGTACGGCGTGAACGGCTCGGTGCCCAAGACGCTGGTGCGGCACATCGTGGCCACCGTGGCCGCCAACAGCGAGCCCGCCCTGCGGGAGGTGCTGCAGGACATTCTGGACACCCCGGTCAGCCCCGAGCTGCTGCCCGCCAAGGAGAACGGCGAGATCGCCCAGCAGACCGAGGCCATCGTGGGCCCCTACGAGCTGCACGACTTCTTTTTGTACTATGCCATCCGCTGGGGCTTTGCGCCCAAAAAGATCTTCTGGCTGGCCCAGCGGGCCTTTGCCGGAGTCTATGAGGATGCGGTGCTGGTGCAGTGGCTGCGCAACTTCTACCGGCGCTTCTTTGCCCAGCAGTTCAAGCGCAGCTGTCTGCCGGACGGCCCCAAGGTGGGCACCGTGACCCTGTCGCCCCGGGGCGACTGGCGGATGCCCAGCGACGCCTGTGCCGCCCTCTGGCTGGCCCAGGTGGAGGAGCTGGAAAATACTTTGTAACCGATTATCGGGAGGGAAAACAAGATGAACAATCAGGAATATATGCTGCAGCAGGTAAAAGCGGTGCTGGCCATCGACAGCCCCAGCGGTTTTACCAAAAACGCAGTGGATTATCTGGTGAAGGAATACAAGGCCCTGGGCTATGAGCCCCAGGTCACCCGCAAGGGCGGCGTGCTGGTGCAGCTGAGCGCGGGCGACGGCTCCATGCCCGGCGACGGCATCCTGCAGGAGGCCCATCTGGACACGCTGGGCGGCATGGTGTGCGGCGTGAAGGCCAACGGCCGGCTGCGGCTCACCGCTCTGGGCGGCATGAACCCCAACAACGCCGAGGCCGAGAACGTGCGCATCTACACCCGGGAGGGCAAGGTCTACACCGGCGTGTGCCAGCTGACCGACGCCTCGGTGCATGTGAACGGCGACTACTCCAAGACCGAGCGCAGCTGGGATACCATGGAGGTTCTGCTGGACGAGATGGTCTTCTCCGAGGCCGAGGTCCACGCACTGGGCATCGAAAACGGCGACATCGTCTGCTTTGACCCCCGCACCACCGTCACCGAGAGCGGCTACATCAAGAGCCGTTTCCTGGACGACAAGCTGAGCGTGGCCATTCTGCTGGGCTATGCCCGTGCGCTGAAGGAGAGCGGCAAGACCACCCGGCGGGCGGTGTGGCAGCACATCACCGTGTTTGAGGAGGTGGGCCACGGCGGCTCCGCCTCGGTGCCCGAGGGTGTGGGCGAGGCCATCAGCGTGGACATGGGCTGCGTGGGCGAGGGCCTGGCCTGCAAGGAGCATCAGGTGTCCATCTGCGCCAAGGACAGCGGCGGTCCCTACCACTATGACGTGGTGAGCGGCCTGGTGGCGGCGGCCAAAGCGGCCGGTGTGGACTACGCGGTGGACGTGTACCCCCACTACGGCTCGGATGTGGAGGCCACCCTGCGGGCGGGCGCGGACCTGCGTCACGGCCTGATCGGCGCGGGCGTGTACGCCTCCCACGGCTACGAGCGCAGCCACGTGAAGGGCATGATGGCCACCTTCCAGCTGCTAAACGCTTACATCGAGACCGTTTAAAGCCGGATTTGATTACAAAAAAAGACCAAGTTTTCCACAGCGGCTTGACAAGCTGTGGAAAATAGAGTAATATGGCAACTAAATTCATATCGCTGTGATAGAGGCGCGGTGTTCAAGAGTAGCACGCGGCATTCGGGGCAGACCCCCGCCGCTGCAAAAGGGAACACCGCCGAAGGAAGCGAACCCGGTCTGGGGGGGCGCTTGCCTGGGTCGGCGGAGAAGATCCGCCGGACTGTCACGAAGTTTTTTCGTGAAGCGCTATCCAAGGGAAACCGAAGGGGCGGCCCGGCCGGGGCTGCCTGCAACGTGCCGCGTTCGTTTGCGGTGCGCACGGAGACTTCCGCGGGGCTGCTTTTCGAAAGGAAAGCAGCCCCGTTTTTTTGCGTGGCGGGCAGCGGTAAAGCAAAAGGAGGAAAAACACAATGAAAAAGATCGCAAGCCTTGTGCTGGCGCTGCTGCTGTTTGCCGCCCTTCCCGGCGGTCTGGCCGTTTCGGCCGAGGGCAGCGTGCTGGACGACAACACCCTGACGGTGGCCATGGAGTGCGCCTACGCCCCCTACAACTGGACCCAGCCGGATTCTTCCAACGGCGCGGTGCCCATCAAGGACAGCGCCGACTACGCCAACGGCTACGATGTGATGATGGCCAAGAAGATTGCCGAGGCTCTGGGTATGGAGCTGGAGATCGTGCGGCTGGACTGGGATTCCCTGGTGCCCGCCGTGCAGAGCGGCACCGTGGACTGCGTGATTGCGGGCCAGTCCATCACCAGTGAGCGGCTGGAGTCGGTGGATTTCACCGCCCCCTACTTCTACGCCTCCATCGTGAGCCTGACCCGGGCCGACAGCCCCTATGCCCAGGCCCAGGGCCTGAGCGAGCTGGCGGGCGCCACCGCCACCAGCCAGCTGGGCACCATCTGGTACGACGGCTGTCTGCCCCAGATTCCGGACGTCACCATCCTCACCCCGCAGGAATCCGCCCCCGCCATGCTGATGGCGCTGGAGACCGGCCGGGCAAATCTGGTGGTCACCGATATCCCCACCGCAAAGGCGGCGCTGAACGCCTACAGCGACTTCGTGCTGCTGGACTTCAACGACAGCGAGGATAATTTCCAGGTCTCCAGCGAGGATGTGAACATCGGCATCTCGGTGCAGAAGGGCAACACCGAACTGAAGGACGCCATCAACGGTGTGCTGGCCACCATGACCGAGGACGACTACAACGCCATGATGGATGAGGCCATTGCCATCCAGCCCCTGAGCGACGGCCTGCCCGAGGGCTTCTTTGCCCAGATCGGGTACCTGCTGCAGAACTACGGCACCAACTACCTGAAGGGTGCGGGCATCACCATCGTGATCGCGGTGATCTGCACCGCCATCGGCTGTGTGATCGGCCTTGGCTGCGGCATCGTGCAGACCATCCCGGTGGAAAAGCGGGACGGCATGGGCAAAAAGGTGCTGCTGGGCGCGGCCCGCGCCGTGCTGCGGGTGTATGTGGAGGTCTTCCGCGGCACCCCCATGATTCTGCAGGCGGTGCTGATCTTCTACGGCGCGGCCTTCCTGTTCGGCTGGAACCTGGACATGTGGACCGCCGCTCTGGTGATCGTATCGGTGAACACCGGCGCTTACATGGCCGAGTCGGTGCGCGGCGGCATTCTGTCCATCCCGGTGGGCCAGACCGAGGGCGCCAAGGCCATCGGCCTGACCCATGTGCAGACCATGACCAGCATCATTCTGCCCCAGGCGCTGCGCAACATCATGCCTCAGATCGGCAACAACCTGATTATCAATATCAAGGATACTTCCGTGCTGTTCATCATCGGCGTGGCCGAGCTGTTCAGCATCCACAAGGGCGTGGTGGGCGCCACTTACGCCTACTTCCCCTCGGCAGTGATCGAGATGGCCATCTATCTGGTGATGACTCTGGTCTGCTCGGCCATCCTGCGCTGGGTGGAAAAGCGGATGGACGGCGAATCCAGCTACGCGCTGGTGAAGCAGACCGGCGGCCTGAACGCCCCTCCCTATGTGGAGCACGGCAAGCCGCGCACCGGCAACCTGGACCTGTGAGAAAAGGGGGAAGAGCAAGATGAATACTACCGAAACCGGCGCCATTGTAGAGGTGCGCCACCTGAATAAATCCTTCGGCCCGCGGGAGATTCTGCGGGACATCAACTTCACCGTCTGCAAGGGCGACGTGACCACCATCATCGGCCCCTCCGGCAGCGGCAAGTCCACGCTGCTGCGCTGTTTGAACCTGCTGGAGACGCCCTCCGGCGGCGAGATTCTGTTCCACGGGCAGAACATCGGCGAGAGCGCCAACATCCCCGCCTACCGCACCAAGGTGGGCATGGTGTTCCAGTCCTTCAACCTGTTCTCCAACCTGACCGTGCTGGAGAACTGCATGCTGGGCCAGCGCAAGGCATTGAAGCGCAGCAAGGCCGAGGCGGAGCAGAAGGCTCTGTTCTATCTGGAAAAGGTGGGCATGGCCGAATATGTGAACGCCAAGCCCAGCCAGCTTTCCGGCGGCCAGCAGCAGCGGGTGGCCATCGCCCGGGCTCTTGCCATGGAGCCGGAGCTGCTGCTCTTCGACGAGCCCACCAGTGCCCTGGACCCGGAGATGGTGGGCGAGGTGCTGAACGTAATGCAGAAGCTGGCCGCCGAGGGCATGACCATGATCGTGGTCACCCACGAGATGGCCTTCGCCCGGGACGTGAGCAACCATGTGGTGTTCATGGCCGACGGCGTGATCTGTGAGGAGGGCGAACCGCACCAGCTGTTCGAGCAGCCGAAAAGCGAGCGCACCGCCGAGTTCCTGGCCCGCTTCCGGCAGGGCTGAGCCTCAAACAGAAAACAAAACAAGCAAAAAAGGCATCGGGAAAATTCCCGATGCCTTTTTGCTTTGTGTTGAAAAAGAAGCAATCAGACCTTCACGATCCAGCCCTTTTCGTCGGGCAGAACGCCCCACTGGATACCGGTGAGGGTGTCGTACAGGCGCTGGGTCACTTCGCCGATGTTGCCGTCGTTCACGGTCACCTCGTCGCCCTCGTAGTACAGCTTGCCCACCGGGCTGACCACCGCGGCGGTGCCGGTGCCGAACACCTCTTCCAGCTTGCCGGCGTGGGCGGCGTCCATGACCTCCTGAATGGACAGGCGGGTGTCGCAGTCCACGGTGTAGCCCCAGTCACGCAGCAGCTCGATGCAGCTCATGCGGGTGATGCCGGGCAGCACGGTGCCAACGGTGGGAGCGGTGCGGATGACGCCGTCGATCTTGAAGAAGCAGTTCATGCTGCCCACTTCCTCCACGTACTTGCGCTCCACGCCGTCCAGCCAGAGCACCTGGCTGTAGCCCAGGTCGTGGGCCTTCATCTGGCCCGCCAGGCTGGCTGCGTAGTTGCCGCCGCACTTGATGAAGCCGGTGCCGCCGGGAGTGGCGCGCACATACTCGTCCTCCACGTAGATCTTCACCGGGTCCAGGCCCTCGGCGTAGTAGGCGCCGGAGGGGGAGGCGATGACGATGAACTCATAGGTGGCGCTGGGCTTTACACCCAGGTGCGGCTCGGTGGCGATGGTGAAGGGGCGCAGGTACAGGCTGGTGCCGGGAGCGCTGGGCACCCAGTCACGGTCCACATCCACCAGAGCCTTCACCGCCTGCACGAAGTCCTCCACCGGGATGGTGGGGATGCACAGACGCTCGTGGGTGCTCTGCAGGCGCTCGGCGTTCTTTTCCGGGCGGAACAGCTGCACCTGGCCCTCGGCGGTGCGGTAGGCCTTCATGCCCTCAAAGCTCTCCTGGGCATAGTGGAAGACCATGGCGGCAGGGTCCAGCGAGATGGGCTGGTAGGGCTCGATGCGGGGCGAATGCCAGCCCTGGCCCTCGGTGTAGTCCATGCGGAACATATGGTCGGTGTAATGGGTGCCGAAGCCCAGATTGTTCTCATCGGGCTTTGCCTTGGGTGTGGTGGTTTTGGTTACTTTGATCTCCAACATGAAACAGGTCCTCCCTCTTGCGGCCGGTGGATATGCGCCGCCGCCTGTGATTGGCTTTTATAATGTGACCATTATAGAACCTGTTTGGTGCTTCCGTCAAGACTTTTTTGCTTTAAAAGGGTGGCCTGGTAGCGCGAAATAGCGAATTGACGCCGCACATGCCCTTTATATATAAGGAAAGCCCCCGCTTTTGGGAAAAGAAGAGGCTGGCAGGTGGTGAAATCCCTCACAAACATAAACTTAACATTGCCCCGGGCAGAAAGGGCGCGGATTCGTGGTTTTGTAAAATTTCTTTACATAAAATTGGGCAGTTTAACAAAAGCCTAACGGAACCATGCGGGCGGATTTTGCAAACCGGGCGGTATAATGATACCAGTTTCGCGGGAAAGCGAAGCACAAGCGAGACCGAAACTCCGCCCCCACAAAACACAGGAGCGGGGAGAGCGGAAGAAATTCATTGGAATGAATTGAGAAGAAGAGGGAGTAAGACAAGATGAAAATGAAGCGTTTTATGGCAATGGCTATTGCATGTGTTATGGCTGCCGGTCTGGTAGCCTGCGGCGGCTCTGAGAGCACCGCTACCACCAGCACCGCTGGTTCCACCGCCGGTTCCACCACCGCCAGCACTGCCGAAGAGACCACCGCTGACCTGAGCGGCGCGGTAGCCACCGGCGGCTCCACCAGCGTGGAGAAGGTGATCGGCGCTCTGAGCGAGGCTTTCATGGAAGCCAACCCCGGCGTGGACGTTACTTATGATCCCACCGGCAGCAGCGCAGGCGTGACCGGCGCTGCCGACGGCACCCTGGACATCGGCCTGTCCAGCCGCGCTCTGAAGGAAGAGGAGATCTCCAAGGGCCTGAAGGAGACCACCTTCGCCCTGGACGGCATCGCCATCGTGGTGAACACCGAGAACACCGCCACGGACCTGAGCCTGGAGCAGATCGCAAAGCTGGCTACCGGCGAGATCACTAACTGGAGCGAAGTGGGCGGCCCCGATGCCCCCGTTGTTCTGATCGGCCGTGAGGCTGGTTCCGGTACCCGCGACGGCTTCGAGAGCATCGTTGGCGTGGAAGACAAGTGCGCTTACGAGCAGGAGCTCACCAGCACCGGCGCCGTTCTGGCCGGTGTTGCCGCTAACCCCAACGCCTTCGGCTACGTTTCTCTGGCCAGCGTTGACGACACCGTGAAGATGGTCACCGTGGACGGCGTTGCCGCCAGCGAGGAGACCGTCAAGGACGGCAGCTACAAGATTCAGCGCCCCTTCGTGTTCGCCACCAAGGAGGGCGAGGAGCTGAGCGCTCAGGCCCAGGCCTTCTACGACTTCGCTCTGAGCGAGGAAGCCGCTGAGCTGATCGCTGCCGCCGGCGCGGTACCCATGGTTTAACAAGAAGGCTATATGCCTTCGCCTGACACCCTCAAAGGCCGGCATGCCGGCGAAATGAAGTAAGCATGTTAGGCAACCCGCCGCCGGAAAATACGTATCCACGCAGATTCCGGCGGCTTTTTTGCGGAAAAGACCGCAGTGTGTGTAAAGCGAGTAACGAAGAGGAAAAGCGCTATGAAACTGAAACAGAGCATCGAGCGGATCATGAACGCAGTGTTCTTCATCTGCGGCATGGTCTCCATCGCGGCGGTGGCGCTCATCACCATCTACATGGTGTGGGCCGGCCTGCCCGCCATCATCAAGATCGGCCCGGTGGACTTTCTGCTGGGCACCGAATGGAAATCCACCGCGTCCGAGCCCAGCTTCGGCATCCTGCCCTTCATCCTGACCAGTGTGTGGGGCATGGTGGGCGCGCTGATCATCGGCGTGCCGGTGGGCGTGCTCACCGCCGTGTTCCTGGCAAAGCTGGCACCCCCAAAGCTGGCCGCCCTGGTGCGGCCCGCGGTGGAGCTGCTGGCCGGTATCCCCAGCGTGGTCTACGGCCTGATCGGTATGATCGTGCTGGTGCCTGCTGTGATGAAGGCCTTTGACCTGAAGAGCGGCAGCTGCCTGCTCAGCGCCATTCTGGTGCTGGCCATCATGGTTCTGCCCAACATCATCTCGGTGAGCGAGACCGCCCTGCGGGCCGTTCCGCCGGAATATGAGGAGGCCAGCCTGGGCCTGGGCGCCACCTGGATCGAGACCGTGTTCAAGGTGAGCGTTCCCGCCGCCCGCAGCGGCATTGTGGCCGGCATCGTGCTGGGCGCGGGCCGCGCCGTGGGCGAGGCCATGGCCGTGATGATGGTGGCCGGTAACGTGGCCAACATGCCCGGCCTGTTCAAGAGCGTGCGTTTTCTGACCACCGCCGTGGCCAGCGAGATGAGCTACGCCGCGGACGGCAGCCTGCAGAAGCAGGCCCTGTTCAGCATCGGCCTGGTTCTGTTCGTGTTCATCATGCTGATCAACTGGCTGCTCAATACCTTTTTGAAACGGGGGGAGAAACAGTGAGCCATTCTGCAAAGCGTAAAGCAAAGGCGAACGTGCTGAAGGTACTGGTTTACGGCAGCGCCTTCCTGACCGTGGCCGTTCTGGTGGCTCTGCTGGGCTACATCTTTGTGCGGGGCATCCCCAACATCACCTGGCAGCTGCTCTCCACCAAACCCAGTGTCATTAAGGACACCATCGGCATCCTGCCGAACCTGCTCAACACCCTTTACATCATTGTGCTGACCCTGATCATCGCCCTGCCTCTGGGCGTGGGCGCGGCGGTCTACCTGACCGAGTACGCCACCAGCAAGACCTTCATCAAGGTGGTGGAGTTCACCACCGAGACCCTGGCCGGTATCCCCAGTATCATCTACGGCCTGGTGGGCATGCTGGTCTTCGTGCAGATGCTGGGCTTCGGCTCGAGCCTTTTGTCCGGCAGTCTGACCCTGGTGATCATGATCCTGCCCACCATCATCCGCACCACCCAGGAGAGCCTGAAGACCGTGCCCGCCGGTTACCGGGAGGGCGCGCTGGGCCTGGGGGCCACCCGGTGGTACATGATCCGCACCATCGTGCTGCCCTCCTCCATCAGCGGCATCATCACCGGCTGCATCCTGGCGGTGGGCCGTATCGTGGGCGAAAGCGCCGCCCTGCTGTTCACCGCAGGCAGCGCCACCATCATCGCCTCCAATATCTTTGAAGCCTACACCCGGGGCGGCGGCACGTTGTCCGTTGCGCTGTACATGTACGCCGCCGAGCGCGGCGAGTTTGAGGTGGCCTTCGCCATTGCGGCCATCCTGCTGATCCTGGTATTCCTGATCAACATGGCCACCCGTCTGGTACAGAGAAAAATGAAGCAGAAGCAGTAAAGGAGCAGCCAACATGAGCGAAAATGCAATCCTGCAGGCAAAAGACCTGCATCTGTATTACGGCGAGACCGAGGCGCTGAAGGGCATCGACATCGCCATCCCCGAAAAGAAGATCACCGCCCTGATCGGTCCCTCCGGCTGCGGCAAGTCCACCTTCCTGAAGACCCTGAACCGGATGAACGATCTGGTGCCCAATGTGCGCATCACCGGCGAGGCTCTGTTCCACGGCAAGAACATCCTGGACAAGGATGTGGACGTGACCGATCTGCGCCGCCGCATCGGCATGGTGTTCCAGAAGCCCAATCCGTTCCCCATGAGCATCTACGACAACGTGGCCTACGGCCCCCGTCTGCACGGCAACCACAGCAAGAAGGAGCTGGACGAGCTGGTGGAGAAGAGCCTGCGCGGCGCCGCCATCTGGGACGAGGTGAAAGACCGGCTGAAGAAGAGTGCGCTGGGCCTTTCCGGCGGCCAGCAGCAGCGCCTGTGCATCGCCCGCGCGCTGGCGGTGCAGCCGGACGTGCTGCTGATGGATGAGCCCACCAGTGCTCTGGACCCGGGCAGCACCCTGCGCATCGAGGACCTGATGGACGAGCTGAAGAAGGACTACACGGTGGTCATTGTTACCCATAACATGCAGCAGGCCGCCCGTATTTCCGACCAGACCGCCTTCTTCCTGCTGGGCTCTCTGATCGAGTACGGCCCCACCAAGGAGCTGTTCGCCAATCCCAAGAACCCCAAGACGGAAGAATACATCACCGGACGCTTCGGCTAAGGAAGGAACTGATAGTATGATGACACGCATCAATTACAACAACGACCTGCAGGCGCTGTACGACGCAGTGAAGCAGATGGGCCTGACCATCGAGACTTCCATCGACCAGACCTGGAAGGCCCTGCAGAAGCTGGACGTGAAGACCGCCCAGGCCATCATCGACGGCGACGAGGCCATCGACCAGATGGAACGCAACATTGAAAAGGCCTGCCTGGAGCTGGTGCTCACCCAGACCCCGGTGGCCGGTGACTGGCGGCGCATTGCCTCCATCATGCGTATGATCTCGGATCTGGAGCGCATCGCTGACCATTGCAGCGACATCTCCGAGTACATCGTGCAGCTGGCGGCCAAGCCCGCCGTGGAGCTGCCCGCGCCCATGGAGAAGATGTTCTGCCTGATGAAGACCATGGTCAAGGAGACCGTGGACGCCTTCGTGGAGCTGAATGAGGAGAAGGCCCGCGTCGTGATCGGCCAGGACGATCTGCAGGACGACTACTTCCTGCAGGTGTGTGAGGAGCTGTGCACCCGGATGCAGCAGCACCCGGAAGAGGTGCGCCAGCGGGTGGATCAGCTGATGATCGCCAAGTATCTGGAGCGCATGAGCGACCATTCCACCAACCTGGCGGAGTGGGTGGTCTACATCGTGAGCGGCCAGCTGGTCAACAACTAAACCTTTTCGTTTTCTTTGCATATACACACAGCAAAGGGAAAAGCCCCGGCGGGTTTCGCCGGGGCTTTTCCTGTTGGTTTGAACGCAAAAAAGGAGGTCCATAAAGCCGGGGTGACATAAGAAAACAGCGCCGGAAAAGGGCCGCTTTTGCGGGATTGCAGCGTCAAAGCCCCTTGACAACCACCAAGGGTGCCTGCGGGTCTTTTCCTTGCACTCCCATCAAAATCGGACCTTTTCTGGTGCTTCGCAGTTCTGCCCCAGGATTTTGGATGCAGAAAGTACAAAAAGGGGCGGAGCAAGCCTTGGTGGCTTGCCCGCCCCTTTGAATATTTTGTGCGCCAAAATCCTATGGCAGAACCGTTGTTTTCTTATGCCACACCGGCTAAAACCGGGCCGCCTTTTGAAAAAATCGGAATTACTTGCTGCGCTTTTCGAACTGGTCGGCGCCCACGCCGCACAGGGGGCAGGTGTAGCCCTCGGGCAGCTCGGCACCCTCGTAGACGTAGCCGCAGACGGTGCACACCCACTCGGTGTTCTCGTCGGTGGCGGCAGCGGGAGCGGCCTGCTTCTCAAAGAACTCGGCGCCCACGCCGCACAGGGGGCAGGTGTAGCCCTCAGGCAGCTCGTCGCCCTCGTAGACGTAGCCGCAAACGGTGCACACCCACTTGGTGCCGGAGGCGGAAACGGGCTTTGCCTCATCGGCGGGAACCTCCACGCTCTTCTTCTCGAAGAACTCGGGACCTACGCCGCACAGCGGGCAGGTGAAGCCGGCGGGCAGCTGGTCGCCCTCGTAGATGTAGCCGCAGACGGTGCAGACCCACTGGGTCTTGGTGACCGGCAGCTCGGCCACCGCTTCGGGAGCCACATAGGTGGGAGCGGTCTTGGGGCTGGAGCCCTTGATTACCTTATGGTAGTATTCGTAGGTCATGGCGGGCGCGGTCTGGGCGAACACGCCGGTGTCGATCACCTTGCCCAGGAATACGGTGTGGGTCTCGGTTTCCATCTTGTCGATCACTTTGCACAGGCCCCAGCCCATGGTGTCCTCCAGAACGGGCAGGCCCTGCTCATAGTGCCAGGCCACACCGGCGAACTTGTCCACGTCGCGGCTGGAACGGAAGCCGAAGCCGCCGATCAGGCCCGGGTCGCTGGCCTCGCTGAGCACGTTCAGCGCGAACATGCCGCTCTCGGAAATGGCCTTGTGGGTCAGATTGGAGTGGTTGATGCTCACCGCGATGGTGGCGGGCTCAGCGGTGATCTGCATGGCGCTGTTGGCGGTGCAGCCCACGGGGGTCTCGCCGTTCATGCTGGTCACGATGTACACGCCGTAAGACATGCTGAAAAAGAAACGAACGTCCATTTTTATGCTCTCCTTTGCCGCGCGGCTGCTGCCGCGCACCGTTGTGGGATTGTATTTAGGATATATTATCAGTATACCAAACAAAGGGCAAAAAACAATAGGTTTTGTGTAAAATAAAAAAGAAAGTTTTACCCGCATGGCTCCCGCTGCCTGCCGGGTGCCCTTGCATTTGCCCGCCGCCGGGCCTAAAATTGAATGGAACCACAAAGAATACGGTGAAAGACCGGATGTGAGGGAGTGTTTTGTTTGGAAGAAACGGCGCGTAAAACGCGCGTGCGGTTTACCCGGCGGGATCTGGCCCGGCTGCTGGCCCCGCTGGTGGTGGAGCAGTTTCTGGCGGTAACGGTAGGCATGGCGGATACGATGATGGTATCCTACGCGGGCGAGGCGGCCATCTCGGGTGTGTCGCTGGTGGATATGCTGAATGTGCTCATCATCAACATCTTTGCGGCGCTGGCGGGCGTGGGCATCATGGTGCTGGCCCTGGCCTTTGCCCGGCCGCTGCTGCGCCTTTTGTTCGGCCAGATCGAGCCGGAGGTGATGGACGCGGCGCTGCTGTATCTGCGCATCTCGGCGGCGTCCTACCCCTTCATTGCTCTGTACAATGCGGGCGCGGCGCTGTTCCGCAGCATGGGCAACAGCAAGATCAGCATGCAGGTGAGCATCCTGATGAACGCGGTGAATGTGGCGGGCAACGCCATCTGCGTGTTCGGCCTGGGGCTGGGTGTGGCCGGTGTGGCCCTGCCCTCGCTGGTGGGCCGCGCCATGGCTGCCGGGCTGATTCTGTGGCGGGCCTCCAACCCGGCCAATCTGGTGCATGTGCAGGCTTCCCAGTGCCTGCGGCTGAAAAAGGGGCTGGCGCTGCGGATTCTGAACATCGGCATCCCTTACGCCTTCGAGAACAGCCTGTTCCAGCTGGGCCGGGTGCTGGTGGTGGGCATCATCTCGGTGTTCGGCACGGTGCAGATTTCCGCCAACGCGGTGGCCAACAATCTGGACAGCATCGGCTGCATCCCGGGCCAGGCCATCGGCCTGGGTCTGATCACGGTGGTGGGCCAGTGTATTGGCGCACAGGACCAGAAGGCCGCCATCAGCTACGCCAAAAAGCTGGTGGGCCTGACCTATCTGGTGGACGGCTCGCTCAACCTGGCGGTGATCCTGGGCATGCCGCTGCTGCTGGGGCTTTACAACATCTCGGCCGAGACGCATGAGTTGGCCTGGCTGCTGGTGTTCATCCACTGCGCCTGCGGCATCGTGCTGTGGCCGGTGGCCTTCGTGCTGCCCAACGCCCTGCGCGCCGCCAACGACGTGCGCTTTACCATGGTGGTGAGCGTGGCCAGCATGATGATCTGGCGGCTGGGCTTCAGCTACGTGCTGGGCATCGGCTTCGGCATGGGCGCCGTGGGTGTGTGGATCGCCATGATCGTGGACTGGGTCTGCCGCAGCGCCTTCTTTGTAGGGCGGTTTGTCAGCGGCAAATGGAAGACCAAATACAAAGCCTGAGGAAGAAAGAAAAAGGAGCATATCAATGAATGTATTCAACCACAAACGGCCCCTGCGCCGGGACAATTACGACCTGGCCGGGGCGCTGCTGGAATTTCTGGACCGGATGAAGGCCCAGGGCCAGGGCGAAGCTGCCCCCTGTGAGCCGGACCGGTTCGCGCTGCTGCTCACCGGACCGGCGGCCCTGCGCAAGGTGCCGGGCATCCCCGGGGCCATGGGCGCGGACACCCTGTTCCTCTGCGAGCGGGACGGCGGCGACGCTGCCGCAGTGCGGGAGCATTGCCGCAAGCTTTACGGCGCAGACGATGCGGCGGGCCTTGCGGCCTTCGCGGAGAAGGAATACAACACCCAGAACGACTACGCCCAGTTCCGCAGTTTCTGGAAGGGCCGCCCCTGCTTTGACATGAGCGGGCTGGACGAGCGGGGAAAATTCCTCTTCAACGCCTGCAAGGATTTTGCCGAGCTGCTGGCTCCCATTGCCGGACGCAAGGGCTTTCTGGCCTTCGACTGCGCCGAGCGGCTGGGAATGTGGCGGGCTGCGGCGGCTGCGGGCATCATTACCGAGGAGGAGTTCTGGGCGAAGGCCCGGCCCCTGGCCTCTGCGGCCTCCGACCGGTACGACAGCTTTTTGGAATACGCGGCTGGCTACCTGTGCGGCGCCTGCTACGACATGTTCCGGGGTCAGATGGCCGAGGAGAGCAAGGTGGACAAGGACGAGATGCGCCGGTACGTGGAGCTGAACTGCCGGGTGCTGGAACAGCTGCTCACCGGACCCTGGCGCGCCTTCGCCTGGTACAAGCGCCCGCCCAAGCAGTATAAGCTGGCCCCCGGCCAGATGCGGCAGTTGCTCACCGGCTACGAGGGCGGCGACAGGGTGGCCTGCATCGCCAGCGACCGGATCACCGTGGACGGGATGCCGGTGGGCTACCTCTACCGGGAAGCACCTCTGGACCCCAATGCGCCGGACAGCGGCTGGCGCATCTTCGCGGGGGACGAGAGCCCCGATTACATGGCGGACGCCGCCCACTTTGAGTTTTATCACCTGAACACCATCTGCAACTACGACGCCTCCATTCTGGAGCTGCTGAACACCCCCGCGCCCGCCGCTTTCCGGCGGGCCGGAGACGGCTGGCAGCAGGAAGAGCGCTGAGCGGATGCCGCTGCCCGGCCGCCTTTCCGGTGGCCGGGCATTTTTGTGGGCGGAGGGGGCAAAATATCGTGCAAGTTATACAAAGAACGGCGGGGAAACCGGCGTTTTGCTTGACAGAACGCCCCCGAAAGGATAGGATAAAGGTAGAACGCGGGGATACGCGAAAAAACCGGCGTCCCCATGACCGGAAAGGATTGGCTCTATGCTGAAAAACCTGTATCTGATGAGCGGCACCGACGCCTTCACCAAGGGCGGGCTGGACAATGTGGCACTGACCGAGAACGCCGTCTGCCTGGAGCAGACCGGCGGGCGCTATGTGCTGTACGGCTGCTTCACCTCGCCGGAGATCCGCTTCCCGGCCTTCCGTCAGCTGACCGTGAGCTGGAATGCCGAGACGCCCGAGGGAACGGTGGTGGAGGCCCAGGCACGGGTGCTGGTGGACGGCGAGTGGACCGGCTGGTTCACCCTGGGCAAATGGAGCCCCTACATCCGGCGTGAAAGCCTGCATCAGGAGGCGGCCAAGCCCGCCTATGTGAATGGCGATACCATCCATGTCCCGGCGGGGCGGGCCAGCCTTGCCCAGCTGCGGATCTACCTTTATACCAACGATGAGCAGCTCACCCCCCTGGTACGGCTGCTGGCCGCCAGCGTGCGGCCGGTGGACTGGCATTGGGAGGAGGCGGAGCCCTACGGCCGCCTGCTGCGCCTGCCGGCCTACAGCCAGCAACTGCGGGACCCGGTGTTCGCCAAGAGCATGAGCGCCGCGGTGACCCTGGCCTCCATGATCAACCGCTGGGGGCAGGACGCCCTGCCCGAGGAGCTGGCCTGGGGCATGCGGGACTATGCGCTGGGCGACTGCTTCAACTATGCTTTCATGACCGCTCTGGCCGGCGGCTACGGCTACCAGGCCTACCGGGCCTATCTGGACCCGGCGTCGGTGTGGCAGCAGGTGAAGGCAGGGCACTCCATCGGGCTGCGTATGCACTACGCGGCCAATCAGGAGGACGCCGCCCGCCTGGGCCTGCCGGTGCTGCCGGGGGCCTTTGCCACCGGGGCGGACCAGTGCATGGCCCTGCGGGGCTTCGAGCTGGAAAACGGCCAGGTGTATGTGCTGGTGAACGACAGCCTGGCTCCCACCGACCGCCAGGCCGAGGCCCGCTACCCGGCCAAGGAGTTCTGGGCGGCCTACAGCGGCGAAGCGGTGATCATCACCGGCAAGCATCCCGGCGAGGACGAGGGCCATCCCATCCGCCGCCGGGCCGGGCTGCGGGCGCTGGAGCAGCTGGGCTGCTACCTGTTCCAGAGCGCCGAGGGGGAGGATCTGCCCCTGCCGGAGGATTTTGAGGGCACGCTGGCCTGCACCGTGCCGGACGGCGTGGCGCACGCCACCACCGCCCACAAGGCCTTCCATTACCTGAGCCGCAGCGAGGAGGGCGCGGTGCGCCTGCCGCCCGAGCTGCTCAGCCAGGCGGGCCGCCTGACCGTGTACGCCATCGATTTCAGCGGCGGCGGCCTGGTGGGCGAGGTACACACCGGCAACTGACCGGTCCTGTTTTCAAAGGCACCGGCGCATTTTCCGTGCGCCGTGCGCGATAAAAACCACAAGGCGGCAGCGCCGCCATAAAGGGGGTCAATTGTATGAAGCGCAACATCATCACCATCAGCCGTGAGCACTGCACCGGCGGTCTGGACATCGCCCGCAAGGTGGCACAGGATCTGAACATCCCGTTCTACGACAAGGAGCTCATCACCATGGCCGCCAAGGAGAGCGGCCTTTCCGAGGAGTCCATCGCGGCGGTGGAAAAGCGCCACTCCGCCAGCCTGCTGTACAGCCTGTACACCATGGGCGGCGATCTGCCGCTGAACGATCAGGTCTACATCATCCAGTCCCACATCGTTTCCCAGCTGGCGGAAAAGGGCCCCTGCGTGATTGTGGGCCGCTGCGCCGACTACGTGCTGCGGGACCGGCCGGACGTGCTGAAGGTGTTCCTGCATGCCACCATGGACTTCCGCAAAAAGTTCGCCCTGGCGGCGGGGGATTTTGCCCCCGGCACCGAGGACCGGGTCATGGAGCTGAGCATTCAGAAGGAGGACAAGCGCCGCGCCTCCTACTACAATTACTACACCCAGAACCGCTGGGGCGAGGCCCAGTATTACGATATGTGCCTGAACGCGGCCCTGGGCATCGACGCCTGCGCAAAGCTCATCGAGCAGGCCGCCCAGCTGGAGGGCTGATTTTTCCCCGACGAGGCAGCCGGAAAAAATGGCGAATCATACCACAACGCCTTGTGGTATGGTATAATAACCGAAAAGGGCGGCCCGGCGTGCGGCTGTGCGCCGGGCCGCTTTTCTGTAAAAATAAGGAATGGAGAGATTCTGATATGGTACGCATCACCATGGAAAACGGCAAGACCATCGACCTGGAGCTGGACGCTCAGGCCGCACCCATCACCGTGGAGAACTTCCTCAAGCTGGTGAACGAGGGCTTCTACAACGGCCTGACCTTCCACCGCATCATCCCCGGCTTCATGATCCAGGGCGGCTGCCCCGAGGGCACCGGCATGGGCGGTCCCGGCTGGCACATCAAGGGTGAGTTCGCCCGCAACGGCTGGAAGAACCCCATCAAGCACGAGCGCGGCGTGATCAGCATGGCCCGCGCCATGGACCCCAACTCCGCCGGCAGCCAGTTCTTCATCATGCATGAGGACGCTCCCCATCTGGACGGCGGCTACGCTGCCTTCGGCCGCGTGGTCAACGGCATGGACGTGGTGGACGAGATCGCCAACACTCCCACCGGCTTCCAGGACCGCCCCGTGACCCCCGTTGTGATGAAGACCGTGGAGGTCATTGAGGGATGATCGAAAAGCTGAAAGGGCTGATCGAGAAATATTACGAGCAGCTGGCCTACCTGTTCTTCGGCGGTCTGGCCACGCTGCTGAACATTGTGCTGGCGCTGGTGTTCCGCTGGATGGGCATGCCCACCACCTGGAACACCCTGCTGGACAACGTGATCTGCATCCTGTTCGCCTACTGCACCAACCGCATCTGGGTGTTCCGCAGCCACAGCAAGGGAATGGATGCCCTGCGGGAGTTCGCCTCCTTCATCGGCTGCCGTCTGGGCACCCTGGTGATGGACGTGGCCATCATGTGGATCGGCGTGGACCTGATCGGCGCGGCCCTGGTGCCGGAAGGCTGGCAGGGCGCGTGGTTCCTGGCGGTGAAGCTGGTGGACCAGGTGCTGGTCATCCTGTTCAACTACATTTTCTCCAAGCTCATCATCTTCAAAAAGGGACAAAACAGCTGACGCAAAAAGAAGTTCCGGATTTCCGGAGCTTCTTTTTTTGTTCACATAATATTATATTGACATTTAATATTATACGAAATATAATATTGTTAGAAACAGAAAGGGAGGCGACGGCGTGGCGTTCAACAACGGAGCGGCGCTGATGGATGCGCTGGTGCTGAGCACGGCGGCGAAGGAACCCACCTACGGGTACCGGATCACCCAGGACGTGCGCAGAATCATGACGGTGAGCGAGAGCACCCTGTACCCGGTGCTTCGCCGCCTGCAGAAGGAAGGGTACCTGGAAACCTACGATCAGGCGTTTGCCGGGCGCAACCGCCGGTACTACCGGCTTACCGAGGCGGGCGCCCGGGCGCTGGAAGAGTACCGGGCCGAGTGGATCGAGTACAAAAGGCAGATTGATTCCATGCTGCTGGAGGGGGAAGACGACCAATGACGAAACAGGAATTTTTGCAGCGGCTGAACCGCCTTCTGGCGGATGTGACCCAGGAGGAACGGGAAGAGGCGCTGCGCTATTACGAGGAATATTTTGACGAGGCGGGCCCCGAACAGGAGCAGGCGGTGCTGGCCGAGCTGGGCAGCCCGGAAAAGGTGGCCGCCATCATCAAGGCAAACGTGCCGGGCAGCCGCATCCCGCCCCGCTACCAGACGCAGGGCGCCGGGCAGGCGGCAGGTGCCGCGGCGGGCGCGGCCCAATACGCGAACCCGCCCCAGTACCCGGGTGCGGCGCAGAAAAATGACAACCGAACCCTGTTCTGGGTGGTGGTCGTGGCGGCAGCAATTCTTCTTTCGCCCCTGTGGCTGAGCGTGCTGGGCACCGTGTTGGGCATCCTGGCGGCGGTGGCCATCACCGGGGCCGCACTGGCCTTCAGCGGTGCTGCGATGGTGGTTGCAGGCATCGTGGTGGTGGTCAAGGGCTTTCTGACCATCTGGACCGGCGTGGGCACCGCCCTGCTGGTGGCGGGCCTGGGCGTGCTGGACGTTGCCCTGGGCTTTGCGCTGCTGGGCATCGGCCTTGCGCTGCTCTGGCTGCTGGTCTGGCTCTGGCGCATGGCCGTGCGGGGCTGGCACTGGGCCAAAGAAAGGCTGGCACAGAACAAGGCGAGGGGGAATGAGCAATGAAACGTGTGATCAAATACTGCTTTATGGCGGCGCTGGGGCTGCTGATCCCCGGCATCCTGCTGTGCGTGCTGGGCATGGTCACCGGCGGCGTGTGGAGCGACGCCTTCAGCCGCAACAATCTGATTTCCAGAACAAAGCCCATGTGGGGCTGGGATTGGCACTGGGGCCGCAGCACAGCCGCCTCGGTGGCGGTGGATGACCCGTCGTGGACTCTGTCCGGCTCGGACGACTGGCAGCTTCCCCACAAAACCGGCGACGTGCAGCGGCTGGACTTCACCGTGGAGGTGGGCCGTCTGGAGCTGACGCTGGGGGATGATTTTGCGCTGAACACCGACGGCTGTGACGATGTTCTGGTGGACAGCAGCAAAAAGGACGGCGTCTGGACGCTGACTGTGCGCTCGGAGCACAACCACAGCCATGACCACGGCAGTGAGGACGTGGTGGAGGTGGTGCTGCCCCGGGACGCCTGGTACGACGCGGTGGAGCTGGAGTGCAGCGCCGGGAGTATCACCGGCGAGGAGCTGGCCTGCGGCAATCTGGAGGTGGATGTGCAGGCGGGCAGCGTGCAGCTGCGCCGGGTGCAGGCCGATTCCATGGACCTGGGCGCCGATGCGGGCAGCGTGGACGTGAGCGGCACCGTGAACAACGAGGCGAAGATCGAGGTGAACGCGGGCAGCGTGACCCTGCGCACCCCTCAGCCGGAGCAGTACGGTTATACGGTGGAGTGCAACATGGGCCAGGTGGAGCTGTTCGGGGGCGTTTCCTCCTCCCTGTACAAGCGGGTGGTGGAAAACGAGGACCTGCGCCCCTTCTTCGACCTGGAGGTGAACACCGGCAAGGCTGCGGTAAGGGCGGACGATACCCTGTAAACAAACAAGCAAACGGCCCGGAGGCGTCTCCGGGCCGTTTAATTATACAAAGCGGCTATACAATACGCCGCAAAGCCGGTATAATGGAAAAAACAACAGCGCCAAAGCCCCTCGCGGGCGGCGCGGAAGGAGCGGAGCATGGAGCAGCACAGCATGCGGGTGGAGACCTTTGGCGGGTTGGCCGTCTGGCTGGACGGTCAGCTTCTGGTGCGTCGGGGCGAGCGGATCAACAAAAATCTGGAGATGCTGGCTCTGCTGGCGCTGAACGGCCGCGCGCCCCTTTCCAACGAGGCGCTGGCCGGTCTGCTCTGGACCGAGAAGGAGAGCCACAACCCGGCGGGCGCGCTGAAAAATGCCGCCTACTCCCTGCGCCGTCTGCTGGAGCAGCGGGGTGTGGAGCGGGAGCTGGTTACTGTGGAGGACAAGCAGTACCGCCTGGCACCGGACCTGGCGCTGGAGGTGGACCTGTGGCAGGCGGGGCAGCTGGCCGAGCAGGCGGTGAACCAGCCGGACAAGGCCCTGGCCCTGGCGGCCTGGGAGGAGCTGGACCGCATCTGCTGCGGCGACTTTCTGCCCCAGCTGGCGGACCGGCCCTGGGTGGCCGGGCAGTCGGCCCTGGTGCGGGACGGCTGGCTGGCTGCTGCCCGGCGGGCGGCGGCGCTGCTGCTGGAGGACCGGGAGCGCTCGGGTGCGCGCCGGGCGCTGGCGGTGTGCGCCGAGGCGCTGCTGCTCTTCCCGGATGATATGGAGCTGCAGATCGTGCGGTTTGCGGCCATGCAGGAGCTGAACATGAAGGCGGCGGTGCGCAGCCAGTACCCGCTGTTGGCCGAGATGCTGATGGAGCGGCAGGGCCAGGCCCCTCCGGCCCGGCTGCGGGCCATTCATCAGTGGGCCACCGAGGGCGAGAGCCGGGGCCGGGAGGAGATGCTGCGCATCCGTCAGAAGCTGGCCAATCACGAAAAGAACGCCCCTCCGGGCCCCTATTTCTGCGAGTACGACCAGCTGCCCATGCTGTATGCCATGGCCCGGCGGCAGGCGGCCCGCACCGGTCAGGTGACGGTGCTGCTGCTGGCGGGTGCGGGCGGCCAGCCGGGCGCGGCCAGCGCCGGGGCGGACCAGGAGCTGCGGTTTCTGCTCAGCCAGACGCTGCGCCGGGGCGACGTGTGCTGCCGCTACGGCCACGACCAGTATCTGGCGCTGCTGATGCTGGCCGACCCCGCCCACACCGGCGCGGTGGAGCACCGCCTGCGGGCGGGCTGGAAGCCGGTGAACGGCCGGCTGGAGCTCACCTTTGACTTCGGCGGTCCGCTGCCTCAGATCCACGGCGAATAAGTGCAGGCCCCCGTCAGGAACGACGGGGGCTTTTTTGGCGCTCGAACCGGAAAAAATTTGGGCGGATTTCTTAAAAAATTCACGGATTGTACCAGGATTGTTGGTTGTGTGGCCCAAAAACTTTGTTTATAATAAAGGTATCACAGGGGAGCCATTCCCCCCTCAAAGGAGCGACGAAATGGAACGGCATTTTGTGGAATTCGACAACGTGTGCAAATATTACCAGATGGGTGAAAACCGCATCGCGGCGGCGGATCACGTCTCGTTTTTCATCGACAAGGGAGAATTCTGCGTGATCGTGGGCCCCTCCGGCGCGGGCAAGACCACCGTGCTGAACATGCTGGGCGGCATGGATGGCTGCGACGAGGGCCGCATTTATCTGGACGGCCAGGAGGTGAGCGCCTACAATCAGAAGCAGCTCACCCGCTACCGCCGCTACGACGTGGGCTTCGTGTTCCAGTTCTATAACCTGGTGCAGAACCTGACCGCGCTGGAGAACGTGGAGCTGGCCAACGAGATCAGCAAGGAGCCGCTGCCCGCCGAGCAGACCCTGCGCCAGGTGGGGCTGGAGCACCGGATGGACAACTTCCCGGCCCAGCTTTCCGGCGGCGAACAGCAGCGGGTGTCCATCGCCCGGGCGCTGGCCAAAAATCCCAAGATCCTTTTGTGTGACGAACCCACCGGCGCGCTGGACTACAAGACCGGCAAGCAGGTGCTGGCCCTGCTGCAGAACACCTGCCGCCAGACCGGACGCACCGTCATCGTGATCACCCACAACTCCGCCCTCACCGCCATGGCGGACCGGGTGATCCACATCCGCAACGGCCAGGTGGCCGGTGTGGAGGTGAACGAGAACCCCACCCCCGTGGAAAGGATCGAGTGGTAAATCATGAAACGTACATACCGCAAAACGGTGGTGCGCACCATCCGCCAGAGCCTGAGCCGGTTTCTGGCAATTTTTGCGATTGTGGCCCTGGGCGTGGGCTTTCTGGCCGGTCTCTTGGCCACCACGCCGGACATGCGCTATTCCGCCGACCGCTTTTTCGACGAGACCGATCTGTTCGATCTGCGCATCGTGGGCACCCTGGGCCTGACCGACGAGGATGTGGAGGCGGTGCGCGCCGTCGACGGGGTGGAGCAGGTGATGCCCGCCTACTCGGCGGATGCCATCGTGAACACTCCCTCCGGCGACGGACTGGTGGCCCGCATCCAGAGTGTGCCGCTGGACCAGATTGAGGCAAAGGAGCCGGAAGGCTACCTGAACCGGATGGAGGTGGTGGAGGGCCGCCTGCCGGTGAAGGAGGACGAGTGCGTGGTGGAGCAGGGCTCCGACCTGCACAGCCTGGGCTTTTCGGTGGGCGATACCCTGACCATCTCGCCGGACAACGAGGACTGGGAGGATACCTTCACCCGCAATGAGCTGAAGGTGGTGGGCGTGGTGAGCACCAGCGCCTATTTCTCCATCGAGCGGGAGAGCGCCAGCGTGGGCGACGGCACCGTGGACGTGGTGCTCTACACCGGCGAGCAGAACTTCGCGCTGGATGTGTGGACCGATATTTATGTGCAGGTGGAGGGCGCCAAGGCCTACGACAGCCTCACCGACGCCTACACCGATTATGTGGACCTGACCGCCCGGAGGCTGGAGGATATCAGCGGCGAGCGCAGCCGCATCCGCTATGAACAGGTGAAAACCGAGGCCGAACAGGCCCTGGCTGACGCCACCGCGGAATATGAGGACGCCAAGGCGGAAGCGGAGCAAAAGCTGGCGGATGCCGAGGAGGAGCTGGAGGACGGCCGCAGCGAGATCGAAGAAAACGAGCAGAAGCTGGAGAGCGCCCAGAAGGAGATCGAGGACGGCCAGGCCGAGCTGGATGCCAATAAGGAAAGCCTGCCCGGCACCCTGAGTGCCAAGCAGCAGCAGCTGGCGGATGCCCAGGCCAAGCTGATCGACGCCAAGGCCGAATATGAGGCCGGCGTGGCCCAGGTGGAGCAGAAGAGCCAGGAGCTGGCGGACGCAAAACAGCAGCTGGAACAGGCGAAACAGCTGGTACAGCTGCTGGAGCCCACCCTGACCAAGGCCCAGGAGGCCCTGCCCGAATTGCAGGCCCGGGTGGATGAGCTGCAGCCCACGGTGGACAGCGCCAAGCAGCTGGCCGACCAGCTGGAGGCCGCCCGCGCCGAGGCCGAAACCAGGCGGAACGAGGCCTCCGCCAATCTGGACGCGGCCAACACCGAATTGACCAACGCCCAGGCGGCCATCGACGCGGCCCGGGGCGAACTGACCGAAGAGGAATGGGCCGCTCAGAAGCCCGATGAGGCTGCCCCGCTGCTGGCGGCCCGCACCGAGGCCGAGGTCCGGGTGCAGACCGCCCAGGCCGAGCTGGACACCGCCCAGCAGGCACTGGATTTGGCAGCCAGCCAGGCCGAGGCTGCCCGTACCCAGGCGGATGCGGCCCAGGACCTGCTGGACGAAGCCAACAGTGCGCTGGCCGAGGGTCAGCAGACCCTGAACGATACCCAGGCCCAGCTGGATGAAGCTAAGACCCAGATTGCGGAAAACGAGCCCAAGATCACCGAGGGCGAAAAGCAGCTGGAGGATGCCAAGGCCCAGCTGGAGGAGGCCAAAAAGCAGATTACCGAGGGCGAAAAACAGATCGCCCAGGGCGAAAGCGCCCTGAGCATGGCGCCGGGCCTTGCCCAGCTGGAGCTGGAGCTGGCCCAGGAAAAACTGGATTCCGCAAAGGCGGAGCTGGAGGACGGCACCGCCCAGCTGGAGGATGCCAAGCAGCAGCTGAGCGAGGGCGAGGCGGAATATGCCGAGCAGAAAAAGAGCGCCGAGGAACAGCTGGCCGACGCCAAGCAGCAGCTGGACGACGCCCAGAAGGAAATCGACGAGCTGGAGGAGCCGGAATGGTATCTGCTCACCCGGGATGAGAACGTGAGTTTCGCCTCACTGAAATCCAACGTGCAGAAGGTGGAGGCCATCGCCCGGGTATTCCCGGTGTTCTTCTTCCTGGTGGCGGCGCTGGTGGCCCTGACCACCATGACCCGCATGGTGGAGGAGGAACGGCTGCAGATCGGCACCATGAAGGCGCTGGGCTACAGCAAAAAATCCATCATGGCAAAGTATGTGATCTACGCCATGACCGCCACCGTGGCAGGCTGCGTGTTCGGCTTGCTGGTGGGCTTCAATCTGTTCCCCACCGTCATCTGGAATGCCTACTCCATGATGTATACTCTGCCGAAGATATACTGCTTGTTTAACGTGCACTACGCGGCCATCGCTTCGGGCGCGGCCATCCTGTGTACCCTGGCGGCCACCCTGAACGCCTGCTGGGCCACCCTGATGGAGACCCCCGCCACCCTGATGCTGCCCAAGGCCCCAAAGGCGGGCAAGCGCATCCTGCTGGAGCGGGTGCGGCCGGTGTGGAAGCGGATGAAGTTCACCCACAAAGTCACCGCCCGCAACCTGTTCCGCTACAAAAAGCGGTTCTTCATGACGGTGGTGGGCATCGCGGGCTGCACCGCCCTGCTGGTAACCGGCTTCGGCCTGCACGATTCCATCAGCGACATCGTGAACAAGCAGTTCGGCAAGGTGTTCACCTACGACTTCACCGTGAGCGTGCGGGACCCGGAGGAATTTGAGGGCAGCGAGCTGGAAGAGGTGCTGGGGGATACTGAGCTGGTAACCGATTGGACCCTGGTGCACCAGGAACAGAGCGAGAATGAATTCGGCGACATCACCTTCGAGACCTATCTGTTCGTGCCCCAGGAGAGCAGCCGCATCGGCAGCTTTGTGGATCTGCATGAGCGCAAGAGCGGCGATGCGGTGCCCTTCTCCGAGACCGGTGTGGTCATCACCGAGAAGATGAGCGAGCGGGCGAATCTTTCGGTGGGAGACACCGTGACCCTGGAAAACAAGGACGGCCTCACCGGCACCTTCCGGGTGGACGGCGTGGTGGAAAACTACGTGGAGAACTACGTGTACATGAGCGCCGAAACCTATGAATCCGCCTTCGGTGTGGCGCCGGAGTTCGATCTGGTGCTGGGCCACGCGGCGGACGATTCCGACGAAGGCCGGGCCGCGCTGAACAGCACCCTGCTCAAGACCGAGGGCGTGGCGGGCGTGAACCAGATCAGCGATCTGAAGAACACCTTCAGCGGCATGATGCAGAAGATCGACATCATCGTGGTGGTGCTCATCGTCTCCGCCGGTGTGCTGGCCTTCGTGGTGCTGTATAACCTGACCAACATCAACATTACCGAGCGAACCAAGGAGATCGCCACCATCAAGGTGCTGGGCTTCTACGACAGTGAGGTCTCCGCCTACGTCTACCGGGAGTCGGTGGCGCTGTCGGTCATCGGCACCCTGGCGGGGCTGGTGCTGGGCATTTTCCTGCACATGTTCGTCATCCACTCGGTGGAGGTGGATGCGGTGATGTTCGGCCGCACCATCAAGCCCATGAGCTACGTGTTCAGCGCCCTGCTCACCCTTGTGTTCAGCGCGCTGGTGAATCTGGTGATGCACCGAAAGCTGCGCCGCATCAGCATGGTGGAAAGCATGAAGGCCCCGGAATGATCCGCAGAAATCGTTTTTGAACGAATTTTGCAAGGGTTACAAAGATTTGATTTGACGGGATCGGGTGACGTATACTATAATAGTTAACATAGGGCGTGGGGCTTTGCCCTGCGCCCTGTTTTTTGCAGAAACTCTGCAGAACAGAAAGGAAGTGAACCCTGTGTTCCCGTCGACTATGACGCAGACAGATCCCGCAGCGCCGGAGACCCTTCTCATCGTGGACGATGACGAGCTGAACCGGGCGATTCTGGAGAATATATTCGCAGGGCAATACCACATCGAGCAGGCGGAAAACGGCCGCCAGGGTCTGGATGCCATTCTGGCGGACCCGGGCCGGCTGTGCGCTGTGCTGCTGGATGTGATGATGCCCGAGATGAACGGGCTGGAGGTGCTGCGGGAGCTGAATGCCCGCGGCCTCACCGAGCAGGTGCCGGTGTTTTTGATCACCGCCGAGACCGGCGATGAGATGATGAAGGAAGCCTACGGTCTGGGCGTGATGGACGTGATCGGCAAGCCGGTGGTGCCCTATCTGGTGCAGCGCCGGGTGGGCAGCGTGGTGGAATTGTTCCGCGCCCGGCGGCGGCTGGGCAGCGTGGTGGAGCGCCAGAAGGACGCTCTGCTGGCTCAGGCGGGCAAGATCATCGAGCTGAGCCACGGCATGATTGCCTCGCTGGCGGCGGCCATCGAGTTCCGCAGCGGCGAGTCCGGCGACCATGTGCGCCGGCTGCAGCGCATCACCCGGGAGCTGCTCACCCACACCGAGATGGGCAAAGGCATGAGCCAGCAGACCGTGGAGGACATCGCCCTGGCGGCGGTGATGCACGATGTGGGCAAGATCGCCATCCCGGATGCCATCCTGAACAAGCCCGGCCGCCTCACGGCCGAGGAGTTTGAGGTGATGAAGACCCACACGATCCAGGGCGCAAAGCTGCTGGAGAATATCCCCCAGATGCGGGACCACAGCGCCTACGAATATGCCATCGATATTGCGCTCCACCACCACGAGCGGTGGGATGGCCGGGGCTATCCCCACGGCCTTGTGGGGGATGAGATCTCGGTGGGTGCGCAGATCGTGTCGCTGGCGGATGTGTACGATGCATTGGTCAGCGCCCGGGTGTACAAGGCGGCCTTTTCCCACGAAAAGGCACTGGAGATGATTCTGAACGGGAAGTGCGGCACGTTCTCGCCCCGGCTGCTGGAATGCTTCCGGCAGGTGCATCCCCAGATCCGTGCACTGTATGAAACGAAGGAGGAAGGCTGAGATGAACCCACAGAGCCAGGCAATTCTGGAGCAGGGCGGCGTGGATGTGAACGGCGCCCTGGGCCGTTTCATGGGCAGCGAGGCCCTGCTGGAGCGCTTTTTGAAGCGCTTTTTGCAGGATGAGACCCTGAGTGCTTTGCAAACAGCGCTGGACGCGGGCGACACCGAAGCCGCCGCCGCTGCCGCCCATTCCCTGAAGGGGACCAGCGGCAACCTGTCGCTGAATATTCTGTTTGAGCGCTCCACCGCCCAGCTGGGCCAGCTGCGGGCCGGGGACCTGGAAGGGGCCCGGCAGGCCATGGCCGGAGTGACCGAGGCCTACACCAACGCGGTGGAGGCCATCCGCGCCGTCTACGGCGAGGGCTGAGTCACCGCAAAAACCGAACAACAAAAAACGCCCGTCCGGCATTTTCTCTCTGTGGAGAACGCCGGGCGGGCGCTTTTGTTTATGTTTGTGCTTTGGCCGGGCGGCTCACAGGATGGTCTGGCCGTTCACCACCAGCCGGAAGGCAAGGCCCAGCTTGTCCGCCGCCTTGCGGCAGAGCAGCATCCGGTCCATGAAGATTTCAAAGTAGTCGATCACCGGCGAGATGGCGGTGTCGATGGTCAGCTCCAGCAGCACCGCGCCGTCGTCGGTGAGGGTGGTGGAGGCCTTTTCCACCGCGTAGTTCACCCGGTCGTGGATGTCGAACTGGGCCGGGTCCTTGGTGCGCACCCGGCTGCGGCGCACGTCGGTCTTGTCGGCCAGGATCAGCGCCGCCGCCACCGGGTTCACCGGGTAGGCGGTGGCTTCGTCGTGGTTGCCGATGGCCGAGCACACGGTGGCGATCTCGTCCGCCTCCATGCCCAGATTGTCCAGGATGCGGAAGGCCATCACCGCGCCGGACTGGGCGTGGTCGATCCGATTGATCACGTTGCCGATGTCGTGCATATAACCGGCGATCCAGGCCAGCTGGCAGGTGCGCTGGGAGTAGCCCAGATGGGCCAGAATCTTCTCGGCAAAATGGGCCACACGGGCCACGTGAGCGGTGCTGTGTTCGGTATATCCCATGGCGGCGAGGGTGTCGTCCGCCCGGCGGATGTAGGTTTGAATCTGCTTGTTTTCCTTGATGTGGTGGGGGGTGATGATCATGGTGCGCCTCCTTGGCGGCAAAAAAATTACAATTATACGTTATTATAGCATGGTCATGTGAAGGGGAAATCAGCATGGGGTAAAGCTTTTGTTAAAAAAGGACGGAACAGGAATTGTGCATAATGACGAAGAAAGGTGCAAAGCTTGCCGGAATATGTGGAAAACGCTATAATAATAGCTGACTACGGACCAAGGAAAGAGAGTGGAAGAGCATGGAACTGATACAGCAGCAGGAGCAGCGGCAGGTACTCAGCCAGGGGCTGCGCCATTCACTGGAGATTTTGCAGATGCCGGTGCTGGAGCTGCAGGAGTTTTTGCAGGAGAAGGCACTGGAGAACCCGTTGCTGGAGCTGGAGTTACCCCAGGAGATGCACCTGCCGGACCCGGCGGAGTCCACCGCCGAGGAGAGGGGCGGCGAGGCGGACCGGTGGGAAGCCACCGGCAGCGAGAGCGCCGCAGTGTGGGACCTGCCCGCCGGGGAAGGGCTGGGCGAGTGGAACCGGGGCGGCGACGGGGAATGGGACCGGATGGCCGCGCTGGCTGACCCGGCGGACCGGGGCGAGAGCCTGGCCGAGGCGCTGCACGAGCAGCTGCTGCGCATGCCCGGCCTGACCGACGAGCTGCGCCGCCTGGCGGATTACCTGGCGGAATGCCTGAACGAAAACGGCTTTCTGGAATTCTCGCTGGAGGACCTGGCCGCCGATCGGGGCGTGAGCGTGTTTGAGATGGAGCAGGCACTGTATGTGCTGCAGAGCCTGCAGCCCGCAGGCGTGGCGGCGCGTACCCTGCCCGAATGCCTGGTGCTGCAGCTGGCCCAGACCAAGGACTTCAACGAGTACACGGTGCGGCTGGTGCGCCAGGGGCTGGAGCTGCTGGCCAAGAATAACATGACCGCCATTGCCCGGCTGCTGGAATGCACCCCGGCCCAGGCCCAGGCGGCGGCCAGGGCGGTGCGGGCGCTGAACCCCCGCCCGGCACAGGGCTACGGCGCGGGGCCGCTGGCCTATCAGATCCCGGAGGCGGTGTTCCGCCGGGAGAACGGCCAGGTGGTCATTGAGCTGGAGCGGCGGCTGGCCCCCCGGCTGCAGCTGAACGAGCAGAACTGCACGCTGCTGCAGCAAAGCGGCACCCCTGAGGCCAAAACCTATTTAAAGGAGCGCCGCGCCGAGGCCCAGCAGCTGATGCGGGCGGTGGCCGAGCGGGAAAGCACCCTGGTGCGCCTGCTGCGCCAGCTGGCCCGGGACCAGCAGGACTTCTTTTTGCAGGGCGGGCCGCTGAAGCCCATGACCCTGACCCAGATGGCCCAGAGCCTGGGGCTGAGCCTTTCCACCGTGAGCCGTGCGGTGCAGGGCAAGACCCTGCAGTTCGAGGGCAAGAGCCTGCCGCTGAAGCGGTTCTTCTCCGCCGGTGTGCCGGTGGAGGGCGGCCAGGTGAGCAGCGAGAGCATCAAACGCCAGCTGCAGCGCTTCGTGCAGGCCGAGGACCCGGCAAAGCCCTTGTCCGACGAGGCTCTGCGGGCAGCGCTGGAGGCGGTGAACCTGCCGGTGGCACGGCGCACCGTGGCCAAATACCGGGAGGAGCTGGGCATTCCCAGCTCGTCGGCCCGGCGGCGGGTGGAGTAAGGCGCATAATTCTTCCTTTTCTGCGGCATACTGATGCCAGAGGCCCGAAATACGGGTTATCCAGAAAAGGAGAGGATGCGTCATGAACCTGACCAAAAAGGAGCAGAGTCTTTTGAAGGACCTGCAAAACGAGGAAAAGACCTGCGCCGAGAAGTATCACAAGGCCGCTGAGGCTGCCTGTGACCCGGCGCTGCAGCAGATGTTCGCCCGGCTGGAGAAGGCCGAGCAGAACCACTACGACACCGTGACAAGCATGCTGGCGGGCGAGACCCCCACGCTGAAGCCGGGCCAGAGCCAGAATGCCAAAAGACCCGAGCCCCAGCGCGCGCAGGTGAGCCGGGCCGAGAAGAAGAGCGACGCCTACCTGCTGGCGGACGTGCTGGCCACCGAGAAGTTCGTTTCCGGGGTGTACAACACCGCGGTGTTTGAATTTTCCGACCCGGCGGCCCGCAATGCGCTGGCTGCCATCCAGCAGCAGGAGCAGCAGCACGGCAAGGAGATCGCCGACTACATGACCGCCAACGGTCTGTATTGCTGAATCGAAGCAAAAAACAAGACGGCGGCCGTTCCTGGGTTTCAGGAACGGCCGCCGCCTTTTGTTTGGGGAAAAGAAGAAGGAAATTTCGCGGGTTTTCCACCGGGCAGCGCCCGAAGTGTGGAAAACCGGAACGGGGAAAAGCAAAAGGTTCAGAGTCAAACAGGGGATCAATCAGTCCAGCCCGTTCAGGTACTCCTCCAGGTATTTGCTGGCGGTGGCGCCGTCGGCCACCGCGGTGACCACCTGGCGCAGGGGCTTGGTGCGTACATCGCCGATGGCGAACACGCCCGGCTGGCTGGTGCGGCAGCTCTCGTCCGCCACGATGTAGCCCTGGCGGTCCAGCTCCAGCTGGTCCTTCACCAGCCAGGTGTTGGGCTGGCGGCCGATGGCCACGAACAGGCCGTTTACCGGCAGATGACTCTCCTCGCCGGTCTGGGTGTCGGTGAGGGTCAGGCCGGTGAGGGTGCCGTCCACCTCAAAGCCGGTGACCTGCTTGTTCCACAAAAATTCGATGTTCTCGGCCTTTTCCAGCGGCTTTAAATAGCTGCGGGTGGCGCTGAGGGTATCCCGCCGGTGGATGAGGTACACCTTTTCGCAGAGCTTGGAGAGGGTGAGCGCGTCCTCGGCGGCAGAGTTGCCGCCTCCGGCCACCGCCACGGTCTTGCCCCGGTAGAAGCCGCCGTCGCAGGTGGCGCAGTAGGCCACGCCCCGGCCGCGCAGGCCGTCCTCCCCGGCTAGGCCCAGGGGGCGGGGGTCCGCGCCGGTGGCGAAGATCACAGCCTTCGCCCGCAGATCGCCCTCGGTGGTGGTCAGGTGCTTTTCCGGCCCGGCCAGCTGCACCGCGGTCACCTGAGCATACAACGTTTCGCTGCCGAATTTCTCCGCCTGCTGCTGCATGGTCATGGCCAGCTCAAAGCCGTCCACACTCTCCACGAAGCCGGGGTAGTTTTCAATGGCGTTGGTGGTGGCCATCTGGCCGCCGGGGCTGAGCATCTCCACCACCAGGGTGGAATAGCCCGCCCGCACCGCGTACAGCGCGGCGGAATACCCGGCGGGGCCGCCGCCCACGATCACAACGTCCCACAGTTTTTCCGTCATGGCTCACACCTCCTGACTCGCCAGCCACTCCTTGATCTGAGCGGCGGTGGCGGGGGCCACCAGGGCCGGGCCGTGGCTGCCGCCCCGGAACACCAGCAGAGTGGGGATGGTATCTACCTTGAAACGCTCGGCCAGCGCGGGCTCCTCGTCGATGTTCACGGCGGCGATGGGCAGCATGCCCTCGTCGGCGCTCATGCGCTGCAGCACGGGGGCCAGGCGGCGGCAGTAGCCGCACCAGGGGGCGGTGAATTCCACCAGCACCGGGGCGGAAGCTTCGAGCACGGTTTTATCAAAATCCTGGGTGGTAACAGAAAACATTGCCATAAAAAACGACCTCCTTCAAAGGTTCGGGATTCATTCGATTGGTTTCTTCGTTCTTATCCTATCATTAAAATGGGTAAAACTCTGTAACAAAGTCATAGAACCTCTTTTCGCCGGGCAATTCCATATGGTATAGTTATAGTCGAAGGAGCGCCGCCTCATGCAAGCTGAGATGAAACGGATGCGGTGCCGCCAGGAAAAAGCAGGGCAATGGTGCCCGAAGCAAAAAACGAAACGCGGGGTGGAGAAGATGAAGCTGTTGGTATCGGCGTGCCTGTTGGGCTGCGCCTGCCGGTACGACGGGGCCGCAAAGCAGAACCGGCCCCTTGTGGACTGGCTCAAAAGCCACGACTGCACCCCGGTGCCGGTCTGCCCGGAAATCTACGGCGGATTGCCCACCCCCCGAACCCCCGCCGAGCGGCAGGGCAGCCGGGTGGTGAACCGGGACGGGCAGGATGTGACCGCCCAATACGAAAAGGGCGCGGCCGAGGCGCTGGCCCTTGCCCGGCTGACCGGGTGCGAAGCGGCGGTGTTGAAAGGCCGCAGCCCCTCCTGCGGATGCGGCCTTGTTTACGACGGCAGCTTTTCCGGCACTCTGGTGCCGGGCAACGGGGTGGCCGCCGACCTGCTTTTGAAAAACGGCCTGCCGGTGTTCAGCGAGGAAACGCTGGACCGGCTGGACCAGTGGGCGCAAAGCCGACACAGCGAAACATAAAGGAGCGAAAGAAAAATGGAATTTTTGAACGACGTGCTGCACCTGATCGTGGAGGCCGCCATTCTGCTGTTTGAGTTTATGGGCGTGGCGGTTCTGATCGCCGCCGGTATCCGGGGCATCTGGAACTATCTGCGGCGGGACCCCCTGACCCGGCTCAAGCTGGCCAAGGGCATGGCCATGGGCCTGGAGTTCAAGCTGGGCAGCGAGATTCTGCGTACCGTGGTGGTGCGCCAGATGAGCGAGATTCTGATCGTGGGCGCGATCATTGTGCTGCGGGCCGCACTGACCTTTTTGATTCACTGGGAAATCAAGAACGAGGAGGCCGAGGTGGAGGCCAAGCTGGAGCACCAGCAGTAAGCGGAATAAGATCTGATTTTGCGGGGTTTTTATGCCCCGCAAATTTTTTTGAATTTTTTTGAATTTTTTTGCAAAAAGGTGTTGACACCCGGCCCAAAATTGAGTATACTAATCAAGCACCCAACGAACAGGGGCCCTGAACACAACGGGGTGTAGCGCAGCTGGTAGCGCGCCTGCTTTGGGAGCAGGATGCCGTGGGTTCGAATCCCGCCACTCCGACCAATACTATAAGCGGCTTTAGCTCATCTGGTAGAGCGCCACCTTGCCAAGGTGGAGGTAGCGAGTTCGAGCCTCGTAAGCCGCTCCATTTTTTTGTCTGGAAGTTTAGCTCAGCTGGGAGAGCATCTGCCTTACAAGCAGAGGGTCACAGGTTCGAGCCCTGTAACTTCCACCAAAAAATGCCTCTGTAGCTCAGTTGGTAGAGCAGGGGACTGAAAATCCCCGTGTCATTGGTTCGATTCCGATCGGAGGCACCACAAAGACCTGTCTTACACACTAAGGCGGGTCTTTTTTTGTGCGCGTGGGGGTCTTTTCTCTCGACAAGACCCTGCCGCTTTGCTAAAATTAAAGTGAGAACGAATGCCCTTGACCGGGGCCTTGCTCCGGAGAAAACGGAAAGGAGACTGTGAGGCATGTTTACCGCACAGCAATATGTGAAGGCCGCCACGCTGGAAGAGGCCTGGCAGCTGAACCAGAAGCGCAGCACCACCCTGCTGGCCGGGGGCTGCTGGCTGCGCCTGACCCGGCGCCGGGTGGGCACCCTTGTGGACCTGGGCGGCCTGGGGCTGGATACCATTGAGGAGACCGAAGGCGAATTTTCGCTGGGGGCCATGGTCACCCTGCGCCAGCTGGAGACCAGCCAGGCGCTGAACAGCGCCTTTGGCGGCCTGTTTAAGGAAATGACCCGCCACATCGTGGGCGTGCAGTTCCGCAACTGCGCCACCCTGGGCGGCAGCATCGCAGCCCGCTTCGGCTTCTCCGACCTGCTCTGCGCCCTGCTGGCGCTGGACTGCGAGGTGGAGCTGTTCAAGGCCGGCCGCATGCCGCTGGAGCAGTACGCAAAGCTGCCCGCCGACCGGGACATTCTGGTGCACATTCACGTGAAGAAGAACGGCCGCCGCCCGGTCTACCAGACCATGCGCAACGCCGAGACCGACCTGCCGGTGCTGGCAGTGGCCGCCTCCGAGAAGGACGGTCAGGTCCGCGTGGTGGTGGGCGCACGTCCCGCCCGGGCCGAAGTGGTGAACGCACCCCTGGCCCTCGCGGCGGACAAGGCCGCGCTGGAGGCCTTCCAGGCTGCCATGCAGAGCCAGCTGACCTTCGCGGGCAACATGCGCGGCAGTGAGGAATACCGCCGCCATCTGGCAAACGTTTTGACCGGCCGCTGCCTTGCGGCCTTACAGGAGGGCTGATCCATGCAGGTGACCATTCAATTGAACGGCAGACCCTATACCGCCGAAGCTGCGCCGGACACCCAGCTGCTGCATTTTCTGCGGGACGCGGGCTGCAAATCCGTGAAGTGCGGCTGCGAGACCTCCGGCTGCGGCCTGTGCACCGTCCACATGGACGGCAAGCCGGTGCTGTCCTGCAGCGTGCTGGCCGCCCAGGCGGACGGCCACACCGTGACCACCCTGGAGGGCCTGCAGAAGGAGGCCGAGGAATTCGGTGGCTTTCTGGCAGACCAGGGCGGCGAGCAGTGCGGCTTCTGCAGCCCCGGCTTCATCATGAGCGTGCTGGCCATGGGCAAAGAGCTGGGCGCTGACGCCACCGACCAGGAGATCCGGGAATATCTGGAGGGCAACCTCTGCCGCTGCACCGGCTACCAGAGCCAGCTGCGGGCCATTCGCGCCTGGCTGGCCGCAAAGGAGGGCAAAGCAGAATGAAGTACGTGAATCAGGCCATCCGCAAGGTGGACGCCATGAGCCTTGTGACCGGCAAGCCGGTCTACACCGGCGACATGGTCCCCGCCAACACCCTGATGGTGAAGATGCTGCGCAGCCCCCACGCCCACGCGCTGATCGAGGAAATCGACACCGCCGCCGCCCTGAAGGTGCCCGGCGTGGTGGCCGTCTTTACTTATAAAGATGTACCCCAGAGCCGCTTCACCACCGCGGGCCAGACCTACCCGGAGCCCAGCCCCTACGACCGGCTGATTCTGGACCGCCGCCTGCGCTGCGTGGGCGACCCGGTGGCCCTGGTGGCCGCCGAGACCGAGGCTGCCGCCGCCAAGGCCGTGGGCCTCATTAAAGTAAAATACCAGGTGCTGGAGCCTCTGCTGGACTTCACCAAGGCCAAGGACAACCCGATTCTGGTGCACCCGGAGGAGGACTTCAAGGCCCTGTGCCCCGTGGGCGCGGACAACAAGCGCAACCTGTGCAGTGTGGACTGCATGGAGAACGGCGACGTGGAGGCCGAACTGGCCACCTGCCCGGTGGTGATCGAGCGCACCTTCTACACCAAGGCCAACAACCAGGCCATGATGGAGCCCTTCGTCACCTTCAGCTATCTGGATGAGTACGGCCGGCTCACGCTGGTCTCCTCCACCCAGGTGCCCTTCCATGTGCGGCGCATCCTGTCCAACGCGCTGGAGATGAGCAAGGCCAACATCCGGGTCATCAAGCCCCGCATCGGCGGCGGCTTCGGCGCAAAGCAGAGCGCCGTGAGCGAGGTATACCCCGCCTTTGTTACCATGAAGACCGGCCGCCCCGCCTGCCTGTGCTTCACCCGTCAGGAGAGCCAGGCCAACGGCTCCCCCCGCCACCAGATGCGCGTGACCGTGCGCATCGGTGCGGATGAGGACGGCACCATCCGGGCGCTGGATGTGAAGGCGCTGTCCAACGCGGGCGCCTACGGCGAGCACGGCCCCACCACTGTGGGCCTGGTGGGCACCAAGTCCATCTCCCTGTACGGCAGCCTGAAGGCCGCCCGCTTCAGCAGCGAGGTGGTTTACTCCAACACCATGGGCGCGGGTGCGTACCGCGGCTACGGCGCGACCCAGGGCATCTTCGCGGTGGAGAGCACCGTGAACGAGCTGGCCGCCCAGCTGGGCATGGACCCCTGCGCCATCCGGGAAAAGAACATGGTCCGTCTGGGCCAGACCTTCGCCATGTACTACGGTGAGAGCTGCACCAGCTGCACTCTGGACAAGTGCATGGAGACCGCCAAGAAGATGATGGACTGGGAGAACAAGGCCCCCCGCCGGGTGCTGGAAAACGGCCACATCCGCTCGGTGGGCGTGGCCATGGCCATGCAGGGCAGCGGTATCTCCGGCGTGGACATCGGCAGCGTGGAAATCCGCCTGAACGACGACGGCTTCTACACCCTGCTGGTGGGCTGTACCGATATGGGCACCGGCTGTGATACCATCCTCACCCAGATGGCCGCCGATTGCCTGGACTGCCCCATGGAGAACATCTCGGTGCGCGGCGTGGACACCGACCAGAGCCCCTACGACTGCGGCTCCTACGCCTCCTCCACCACCTACGTGACCGGCATGGCCGTGGTGAAGGCCTGCGCCCAGCTGCGGGAGAAGATCCTGGCCCAGGGCGCGAAGATGCTGGATGTGCCTGCCGACACCGCCGAGTTCGACGGCAAGCGGGTGTTCGTGCCCGGCACCGACAGGGAAGTGAGCCTGTCTGCCATCGGCTACGCCAGCTTTGAGGGCCACGCCCGGTGCATTTCCGCCTGCGAGAGCCATTCTTCCCCGGTATCGCCCCCGCCCATGATGGTGGGCATGGCCGAGATCGACCTGGACCCCGAGACCGGCAAGATTCAGCTGGTGGACTACGTGGCCGCTGTGGACTGCGGCACCGTGGTGAACAAGAACCTGGCCCGGGTGCAGACCGAGGGCGGCATCGTGCAGGGCATCGGCATGGCCCTGTATGAGGACATCCAGTACACCAAGGCGGGCCGGATGATGAACGACTCCTTCCTGCAGTACCGGATTCCCACCCGTCTGGAGGCGGGCACCATCCGGGTAGAGTTTGAGTCCAGCTACGAGCCCAGCGGCCCCTTCGGCGCCAAGAGCATCGGCGAGCTGGTCATCAACACCCCCGCCCCGGCGATTCTGGGCGCCATCCAGAACGCCACCGGCGTTGCCTTCCACACCCTGCCGGTAAAGCCGGAGGACGTGGTCATGGCACTGCGGAATAAAGCCGAATAAATCCGGAACGGTACAAAGCGGCCGGGACCCCCAAACAGGAGGCCCCGGCCGCTTTTTTGTCTTTATTGGGAAATTGCGAAGAAACACGAAGGAAAGTTCGCCCTCTGTGCCGGCCTTCCGCCTTTTATAATAAAAGAAAAGGGGGCGGAGGAAGAATGTACCGGTTTGCGGTGTGCGATGACGATTGCTTTTACCGGCGGCAGCTGGCCCGGCTGCTGCGCAGCTTCGCCCCCTGGCAGAAGAGCGGCTGCCGGGTGGATTGCTTTTCCGAGGCCGAGCGGCTGTTGGCCGAGTGTGAGGGATGCCGCTACGACGCTGTGTTTCTGGATGTACAGATGCCCCGGATGAACGGGCTGGAGGCGGCCCGGCGGCTGCGGGCCCGCTGGCCGGAGCTGCCGGTGATCCTGGTATCGGCCTTCTGCGAATTTGCGCCGGAGGGGTACGAGCTGCGTGTCTACCGGTACCTGCGCAAGGACCGGCTGGACCAGTGCCTGGGCCCCTGTCTCGAGGACCTGCTGGGCCAGCAGCTGGCTCCCTGCACTCTGGAGCTGCCGGTGGACGGGGAGATCTGCCGGGTGAATCTGGTGCGGGTGGAATCCCTGCGGCTGGACGGTCACACGGTGGAATTCCATTTTGTGGACAGTACCCCGCCGCTGCCCTGCCGCATGAGCCTGGCCCGGCTGGAGACGATGCTGGCGGGCCGGCCCTTTCTGCGCACCCAGCGGGGCTTTCTGGTGAACCTGCATCAGGTGCAGCGGCTGCGCCGGTACGAGTTTATTCTGCGCAGCGGCCGCCGGGTGCCGGTGAGCGAGCGCCGCTACGGCCAGGTGCGGCAGGAATATCTGGAATGGCAGGCCCGCTTTGAGGAGTGGGCTGCCCGGCTCTGAACGTTGAACATTTATACAAAAACCGCACCCCGCTGGCCTGCTGTGGCCCGGCGGGGGTGCGGTATTGCCTTTAATTTTTATTGGGCGCAGGGGACCTGATACAGCCGGTAGCTGGTCTCGCTGTCGCCCGCCAGCACGAAGACGAAGCAGTCGCCCTCCACAAGGCCGCTGGCCAGCACATCCGAACGGGTGCGGCCCTCGCCCTCGGCGGCGAGAATCTCGTCCAGCTGGTCCAGCGCCGCGTCCAGGCCCTCCGCCTCTTCGGCAGGCCGGGCTTCGGCGGGCAGAGCCGCTTCGGGGGAAGTGGCCTCCACGGTGGTATAGGCGGGGGCGGCGGCTGTATCCTGCGGGGCCTCGGCCATGGCGGCTTCCGGGGCGGCGGCCAGCGCAAAGGGTACGGCGCCATTGGCTGCGTCGGCGCTGCTCTCCGGCATCTGGCGGGTGGCAACGCGGGGGCTGGCCTGGTCCGCCGCGGTGGCTCCGCCTGAGACGGAGGTCAGGCTGCGGGCCGCGGCCGGAATCACCAGCAGGCAGAGGGCGGCGGCGGTGGCCAGCGGAATGGCACGGCGGCCGAAGGGGATGGTCCGGCGGGGGCGGGATGCCTTTTGCGCCCCGGTCTCCGCCTGCATCTTTTCCAGGGTGGCTTGCTTCCAGCGCTGGCCGGCGGTCACTTTGTCCATGGCGCTTTTGTAATCCTGAGAGTCGGGCATGGTCAAAAGTCTCCTTTCAGCGTGTCTTTCAGAAGGGCCCGCCCGCGGGAAAGCTGGCTGAGCACCGTGTTCTGCTTGGAATCCAGCAGCGCCGCGATCTCGGCGGTGGAATAGCCCTCGATGTAATGCAGATAGATCACCTGCCGGTATTTCATGGGCAGGGCGGCCACCGCGTCCAGCACGGTGTTCTCTGCGGGGGTGAAAGGGGTGGACAGATGCTCGTCCAGCGGGGCGCTGCGGCGCACCCAGGCGCTGCGGAAATGGCTCTTGCACCGGTTGATGGTGCAGCGCAGCAGCCAGGCCTTCTGATGCTCGGCGGAATCAAACCGGGGCGCATGGCGCACCAGATTCAAAAATACTTCCTGGGCAATGTCCTCCGCGTCCTGCGGATTTTTTACCAGACCGAAGGCGGCCCGGAACACGGTATCGCCAAACTGCTCCACCGCCTCTTCCGGGGTGAAGGCAGGCATCTGGGCCGTTTCCACGGGGCAGGCCCCCCTTTCTCATACAGAATACAACATAGCTGGCCCTATTATTGCATGGAAGACTTGGATTGTAAAGAAAATCCCGCATATTTTCAAGAGAGCAGTGTGTGCAGCCTGCCGGAAAATGCAAAAAAGTGCCCCCGGGGCATCCACCTGCTTGGGGTGGGATGCGCCGGGGGCGCTTTTCGGTATATTTCCTCGGCCCCGGTTGGCCATTGAGGGCCGCCCCGCAAACACGGGAACGGCCCCCAAGGCAGCCAATCGGAGGGGAAAGCATCAGGGGGGCAACCCCGCACGGTTCATGCCCAAGGGCTTCATGCGGCATTGCCCAAAAGAGGGCGGGCGGCTCAGGAGAGCAGCAGCTTGTCGTCCGCCTCGGTGGAGCCGCTGGCCTGGTTGAATTTCTCCAGCAGGTCCTCCACGGTCAGGCGGCGCTTCTCCTCGCCCCGCACGTCCACCACCACGCGCCCGTCGTACAGCATCACCAGCCGGTTGCCGTGGGCGATGGCGTCGCGCATGTTGTGGGTGATCATCAGGGTGGTCAGATTGTCCCGCCGGACGATCTGCTCGGTGGCCGAAAGCACCTTGGCTGCGGTTTTGGGGTCCAGAGCGGCGGTGTGCTCGTCCAGAAGCAGCAGCTGGGGCTTTTTCAGAGTGGCCATCAGCAGGGTCAGCGCCTGGCGCTGGCCACCGCTGAGCAGGCCCACCTTGCTGGTGAGCCGGTCCTCAAGGCCAAGGTCCAGAATCTTCAAAAGATCCCGGTACTGCTCCCGCTCGGCCCGGCTGATGCCGGTGCGCAGGCCCCGGCGCTGGCCCCGCCGGGCGGCGAGGGCCAGGTTCTCCTCGATCTGCATGGTGGCGGCGGTGCCCATCATGGGGTCCTGAAAGACCCGGCCGATGTAGGGCGCGCGCTTGTATTCCGGCAGCTTGGTCACATCCACGCCGCCGATGGAGATGCTGCCCTCGTCCACGGTGTAGGCACCGGAGATGATGTTCAGCATGGTGGATTTGCCCGCGCCGTTGCCGCCGATCACGGTGACGAAATCGCCATCCGCCAGCGAGAGGTTCAGCCCCTGCAACGCCCGCTTTTCGTTCACGGTGCCCGGGTTGAAGGTTTTGTAGATGTTTTTCAGTTCAAGCATGGCTGCCCGCTCCTTTCCCGGCACGTCCGGTGCGTTTTGCGAAGTACCGGCCCTTCCAGTAGGGCACGGCCAGGAAGAGCGCCACGATCAGGGCGGTGATGAGCTTCATGTCGTCGCTCTTGAGACCCAGCAAAATGACCACCTGATACACCAGATAGTAGATCAGCGAGCCGAACACCACGGCCAGCAGCTTGAGGGCGAAGTTGCGGAAGATCTTGGAGAACAGCACCTCGCCGATGATGACCGCCGCCAGGCCGATGACGATGGCGCCGCGGCCGCTCTGCACATCCGCAAAGCCCTGGTACTGGGCCAGCAGCGCGGCGGACAGGGCCACCAATCCGTTGGAGAGCATCAGCCCCAGCACGGTGGTGAAGTTGGTGTTGATGCCCTGGGCGCGGGCCATGTTTGGGTTCGCGCCGGTGGCACGCACCGCGCAGCCCTGCTCGGTGCCGAAGAACCAGTACAGCGCGCCGATGGTGGCGGCGGTGAACAGTGCGCAGACCAGAATGGGGTTGGAGAGCGCTGCCTCCCGTACGTTGCGGGCGCTCACCAGCAGGGGGTATTTGTCCACGCTGATGGGCCGGTTGGACTGGCCCATGATGCGCAGGTTCACGGAATACAGCGCCAGCTGGGTGAGGATGCCGGCCAGGATGGCGGGGATGCCGCAGGCGGTGTGCAAAAGACCGGTGACCAGGCCCGCCGCCATGCCGGAGAGGAAGGCGGCCACCAGAGCGGCCCAGGGGTTCCAGCCCCCGGTGACCAGCATGATGAACACCGCGCCGCCGGTGCACATGGTGCCGTCCACCGTCAGGTCGGCCACATCCAGAATCTTATAGGTAATGTAAACGCCGATGGCCATGATGCTCCAGATCAGGCCCTGGGCGACCACGCCCGGCAGGGCGTTCAGAAGTGTGGTGATGAACACGAAAAGCTCCTCCTAAAGCCGGGAACGGCCCGGCGTATGATGGATCATTCCGCCTCGATGGCGGTGTAGCCCTCAGGAATGGTCACGCCCAGCTGCTCGCAGAGGGTGGGGTTGTACATCTTGGTGAAGGTGGGGGCGGACTGCACCTCCATGGTGGTGATGTCCGCTTCGCCGGTGAGGATCTTAGCGGCCATCTCGCCGGTGGTGCGGCCCAGCTCGTAGTAGTCGATGGACAGGGTGGCCACACCGCAGCCGCTGCAGATGCCCTGCTCGCCCGCCACGATGGGCACCCCGGCGGGCACCGCGATGTTGGCGATCAGCTCGGTGTTGTTGGCGGCGGTGTTATCGGTGGGAATGTAGATCACATCGCTGGCCGCGCAGGCACTGGTGCACACAGCGGACAGGTCGTTGGTGTCCGAGAAGGAATACTCGGTGCAGGTGTAGCCCAGCTCGGTCAGGTATTCGGTGATCACGTTCACCTGGTACTTGGAGTTAGGCTCCGCCGAGCAGTAGAGCAGGCCCACGTTCTTGGCATCCGGGAACAGCTCCTTGATCATGTCGGCCTGACCGTCCAGCGGGGCCAGGTCGGTGGTGCCGCTGATGTTGCGGCCGGAGGAGCCGGTCCAGTCGGTCACATCCAGAGCGGTGGCGTAGTCGGTGATGGAGGTGCCCAGAATGGGGATGCTGTCGGTGGCTGCGGCGGCTGCCTGCAGCGGAGTGGTGGCGTTGGCCAGGATCAGGTCCACATCCGAGGACACAAAGCTGTTGATGATGGTAACGCAGTTGGAGTTATCGCCGGAGGCGTTCTCCACGTCGCAGGTGACGGCGTCGCCAAAGGCCTCGGTGAGGGCATCCTGAAAGCCCTGGGTGGCGGCGTCCAGCGCGGGGTGCTGCATCAGCTGGCACACGCCCACCCGGTAGGTTGCGCCCTCGGCGGAGCCGGAGGCAGCGGAAGCGGCGGAAGCAGTGGAACCGGCGGACGAGGTGCCGCCGGAGCCGCAGCCGGCCAGCGTGGCCAGCATGGCGCAGGCCAGAACGCCTGCCATGGTCTTGCGAAGTTTCATGTGTGGTTCCTCCCTGTGAAAAAAGAAGTTCACTTTGTCGCCACAATGAATTGCAGCGGTAAAGTGAGAGGTGCTGGAAAAAGGCCGCTGCCGGCCTTGGCTTTATTCTAGTAAAGTTTTTTGGTTCTGTCAACGGGAAACGGGCAAAAAAGGCAAAAAAAGAGGGCGGCAGGGAGCAAAAAGACTGTAAAACAGGCCAGAACAGCGGTTTTTTCTTGTAGAAGCGGGCAAAAAATGCTATACTAAAACAGACTATTTACGCTTGGAGGATGCCCCAATGAGGAAGATCAGCGCCTGCATCGTGAGCTATAACGGAGCCGACGAGGTGATCCGGGCGGTGGAATCGCTGCTGAAATACACGAAGGACTGTGCGCTGACAGTTTATCTGGTGGACAACGCCAGCCCGGACGGAACCGGCGAAACGCTGGAGCGGCAGGGCTTTCCCGAAAACGTGAAGGTTATCCGGCTGCCGGAGAATCTGGGCTTCGGCAAGGGGCACAATCAGGTGCTTCCGCTGCTGGACAGTGAATATCACTTTGTGCTGAACCCGGATATTTTCATTGATGCCAATGTGCTGCCCGCCATCTGTGACTGGCTGGACGGCCACCCGGATGTGGTGATGGCCACCCCGAAGCTGCTCTTCCCGGATGGGCGGGTGCAGGTTCTGCCCAAGCGCAAGCCGAACATTCTGGGGCTTGCGGCGCGGCAGGGGGTGCCGGGGCTGAAAAAATTCGGCGACCGGTACGCCATGCTGGATGAGGACCTGAGCGTGCCCACGGCCATCGAGTTCTGCACCGGCAGTTTTTTCTGCATGCGTACCAGTGTGTACAAGGCCATTGGCGGGTTTGACGAGGGCTACTTCATGTATGTGGAGGACGCGGACATCACCCAGAAGGCCCGGCAGAAGGGATTTGTGTATTATCTGCCCCAGTTCACCGCCTACCACGCCTGGCACCGGGCCCCGAACAAGAGCCTGAAGCCCTTTTTGCAGCAGCTCAAGAGCATGGGCCGCTACTTCTGTAAGTGGGGCTGGAAGCTGGGCTGCTGAGGAAAGCCCGGCGCATTTGAGGCTGCGCATCGGACCCAAGTCGACGGGAGAGTCCGCCCAAGGCAGTCAGCGGTATTTGCTGAGGAAAGCCCGGTGCGTCTGAGACTGCGCATCGGACCCGAGTCGACGGGAGAGTCCGCCCAAGGCAGTCAGCGGTATTTGCTGAGGAAAGCCCGGTGCGTTTGAGACTGCGCATCGGACCCGAGTCGACGGGAGAGTCCGCCCAAGGCAGTCAGCGGTATTTGCTGAGGAAAGCCCGGTGCGTTTGAGACTGCGCATCGGACCTTGCCAACGGTCGAGTCCGCTAAAAAACCGCGAGGGCGGCGCGGCGGGTCCGGCTTGGTGCAAGCCCGGCGCGAATGCCGCTCAACACACTACGGGCCGTTCTCGTGCACGGCCCGCAGGGGAGTAGCAAGGGCGCTTGCGCGCCTTTCGCGGCAAATGCGCCCGGTCTTGCCCCGCCACCACCGCCCCGCCCCCGCTCCCTCGCAGCGTTCCGAAAGCCCGAAAAACGGCGGCAATACCTGACGGGGAAAATTTTGCTTTTACCCCAACTCGCGGGATGCGCCATTAAGGCAGTCAGCGGTATTTGCTGAGGAAAGCCCGGTGCGGTGGGCTTGCGGATTGGACCCGACCAACGGTCGAGTCCGCTAAAAAGTATATAGCGGCTGTAGCTCCGCTTTGTGTTAAGCTGCGCAAATTTTTTAGAATGGCCCGGGAATGACCCGGACGGAAAAAGGAGCGTAATGCTATTATGAAAGGTATTATCCTTGCCGGCGGCGCAGGCACTCGCCTGTATCCGCTCACCATGGTCACCAGCAAGCAGCTGCTGCCGGTGTACGACAAACCCATGATCTACTACCCCCTGTCCACGCTGATGCTGGCCGGCATCCAGGACATCCTGATCATCTCCACCCCGGAGGATACTCCCCGCTTTGAGCATCTGCTGGGCGACGGCAGCCAGTACGGCCTGCATCTGTCCTATAAGGTGCAGCCCAGCCCGGACGGCCTGGCTCAGGCGTTCCTGCTGGGCGAGGAATTCATCGGCGACGACTGCTGCGCCATGATCCTGGGCGATAACATCTTCTACGGCAACGGCTTCTCCCGCATTCTGAAGAATGCCGTGAAGAACGCCGAGGAAAACGGCCGCGCCACCGTGTTCGGCTACTACGTGAACGACCCCGAGCGGTTCGGCATCGTGGAATTCGATGAGAACGGCCGGGTCATCAGCGTGGAGGAAAAGCCGAAGGAGCCCAAATCCAACTACGCCATCACCGGCCTGTATTTCTACGACAACCGGGTCAGCGCCCAGGCCAAGAAGGTGAAACCCAGCGCCCGCGGCGAGCTGGAAATCACCACCCTGAACGCCATGTATCTGGAGGAAGGCAAGCTGGACGTGCAGCTGCTGGGCCGTGGCTTTGCCTGGCTGGACACCGGCACCATGGACAGCCTGGTGGAAGCCGCCGATTTTGTTCGCATGGTGGAAAAGCGCCAGGGCATCAAGATCAGCGCCCCCGAGGAGATCGCCTACAAGAACGGCTGGATCACCAAGGACAAGCTGCTGGAAAGCGCCGAGCGTTACGGCAAGAGCCCCTACGGCGAACACCTGAAACGGGTTGCCGACGCAAAGATCAAATACTAAGGGGGGCCTTTGCATGAAGATTCTCATCACCGGCGCCAGCGGTCAGCTGGGCACCGAGATTCAGCGCCAGCTGAAAAACGGCGGCAGCGCCCTGGGCCCTGTGCCCGAGCGGCTGAAAAACGCCACCGTCATCGCCACCGATGTGAACGAGCTGGACATCACCGACCGTGACGCCACCATCGCCTTCGTGCGCCGCCACCAGCCTGATACCATCATCAGCTGCGCCGCCTTCACCAACGTGGACGGCTGTGAGACCAATCCCGAGGCCGCCTTCAAGGTGAACGCCATCGGCGCTTCCAACCTGGCCCAGGCCGCCGAGCGCATCAACGCCCGGCTGATTCACGTGTCCACCGACTATGTGTTCCGGGGCGAGGGAAACAAACCCCTGGACGAGAGCGAGCGGGTGGACCCCAAGAGCGTCTACGGCAAAACCAAGGCCCTGGGCGAGGAATACGTGAAGAATTTCTGCCACCGGTACTTCATCGTGCGCACCGCCTGGCTCTACGGCTACGCGGGCAAGAACTTCGTGAAGACCATCGTGAACGCGGGCAAAAAGTTCGGCAAGCTGGAGGTGGTCAGCGACCAGCTGGGCAACCCCACCAATGCCGAGGACCTGGCCCATCATATCCTGCAGCTGGCCGTGAGCCACGACTACGGCGTCTACCACTGCACCGGCGAGGGCATCTGCTCCTGGTATGAATTCGCCAGCGAGATCATCCGCCTGTCCGGCGTGGACGCCACCGTAGCCCCCTGCACCAGCGCGGAATATTCCGCCAAGCACCCCGCCGCCGCCGACCGCCCCGCCTGGAGCGCGCTGGAAAACCGGATGCTGGCCTGCACCGTGGGCAACCACATGCGGGACTGGAAGGTGGCCCTGGCCGACTTCTTCGCCCACTGGAACGGCGAATGATTTTTCTTATCTGATTGAATAAGGAGTATTAAAATAGATGAAACGCTATCTCATCACCGGCTGCGCCGGCTTTATCGGTTCCAACTTTGTTTACTACATGTTGAATAAGTATAAGGGAATCCAGCTGGTAAACCTGGATAAGCTCACCTACGCGGGCAACCTGGAGAACCTGAAGGGTGTGGAGGGCGACGAGCGCCACATCTTCGTGCAGGGCGACATCTGCGACCGTGAGCTGGTGAGCGGCCTGTTCGAGAAATACGATTTTGATTACGTGATCAACTTCGCCGCCGAGAGCCATGTGGACCGCTCCATCACCAACCCCGAGATTTTCGTGGAGACCAACGTGCTGGGCACCGTGAACCTGCTGCAGTGCGCCAAGAACGCCTGGTTCAAGGACGGCAAGTGGGCCGAGGGCAAGAAGTACATCCAGGTTTCCACCGACGAGGTGTACGGCTCCCTGGGCGAGGAGGGCTACTTCATGGAGACCACCCCGCTGTGCCCCCACAGCCCCTACTCCTCCTCCAAGGCCAGCGCCGACATGTTCGTCATGGCCTTCCACGATACCTACGGCATGCCGGTGAACATCACCCGCTGCTCCAACAACTACGGCCCCTATCAGTTCCCCGAGAAGCTGATCCCCCTGATGATCAACAACGTGAAGAACCACAAGCAGCTGCCCGTGTACGGCGACGGCATGAACGTGCGCGACTGGCTGTATGTGGAGGACCACTGCAAGGCCATCGACATGGTGGCCGAGGGCGGCCGGGACGGCGAGGTCTACAACGTGGGCGGCCACAACGAGCGCCCCAACATCTTCATCGTGAAGACCATCATCAACCAGCTGCACGACCGGCTGAAGGATGAGGGCATCAACGAGGGCCTGATCAAGTACGTGGCCGACCGCCTGGGCCACGACCGCCGCTACGGCATCGACCCCACCAAGATCAAGGAGGAGCTGGGCTGGTACCCGGAGACTACCTTCGAGGTGGGCATCGTGAAGACCATCGACTGGTACCTGGCCAACGAAGAGTGGATGAACAACGTGACCAGCGGCAACTACCAGAAGTACTACGAAGAGATGTACAAGAATAAGTAAACCGCAACCAAACGGGCCCTTCGGCAACACGAAGGGCCCGCTGCGGTATCAAGGAGGAACACACCCATGAAAAAACGGGACCTGCTGATTCTGGCCTTTCTGCCCACCGTGGCTGGCATCGTGCTGGTGAATCTGGTGGTGCTGCTGGGCGGCAGCACCGGGGCCATGATCGGGCTGCAGGCGGCGTTGTCCGCCGCGCTGGTGGCGGTGTGGTACGCGCTGGGGCACTGGTGCTCCCGGGAGGATAAGCGCCCCTGGCCCGGCTTCTGGCTGCTGCAGTGGTGGGGCGTGGCCAATGTGGTATTCGGCTTTCTGCCCTCGGTGGGGGTGCTGGGCTCCTTGAGCCAGATGTACGGCGCCTGCATGAGCCTGATGCTGGCCTCGGCGGCTGAGCTGCTGGGCGGGGCGTATCTGCCTTTGCAGGCGGCCCTCACCCTGGCCCTTACCAGCGCGGCCTATCTGCTGGGCTTTGCCGCAAAGCAAAGGAGGAGCCTGTGAGCGAATTTGTAATGGAGCGGGCTACCATGGCGGACCTGCCTGCCATGATGACCCTGTATGCCCACGCCAGGCAGTTTATGGCCGAGCAGGGCAACCCGGGCCAGTGGGGCGATTCCTACCCGGATGAGGCCCAGCTCACCGAGGATATTGAATCCGGCGGGGCCTGGCTTTGCCGGGAGAACGGGGCGTTGCTGGCGGCTTTTTATTTCGCCCCCGGGCCGGATGAGGACTATGCCGTCATCCGGGACGGCAGCTGGCTGGAGGAGGAGCGGCCCTATTGGGTCATCCACCGGGTGGCCTCCTACGGCGGCAGGGGCGCGGCGGCCTGGTGCCTGGACTGGTGCTGGCAGCGGTGCGACAACCTGCGCATCGATACCCACCGGGACAACCTGCCCATGCAGCGGCTGCTGGAAAAATGCGGCTTCGGGCTGCGGGGCATGGTGAGCTGCCGCCACGGCGGCGAGCGGCTGGCCTACCAGAAGCTGCGGTGATCGGAATAGAGAGAGCGTCACAGCAAGACGCTCTCTTTTTTGCAAAAAAAAACGGCAATTCCCGTCTTCCGGGAGCAAATTCCCGCCCGGCGGGGTGGCGGCGGGAGGGGATTCCTGCTACAATGAAGCCGAACGAAAGGAGGGGCCGGGCATGGAAAACGGAACGGAACCCGGAATGGAGCAGGGCTTCAGCGAGCGGCTCAAACGCTATCGAAAAGAAAAGAACCTGACCCAGCAGCAGCTGGCGGACGCGCTGGGGGTGAGCAACAAAAGCGTCTCCCGCTGGGAGTCGGGCGGGGGCTACCCGGACCTGCCGCTGCTGGTGCCGCTGGCAAAGACGCTGGGGGTCACGGCGGACGATCTTCTGGACGAGGAAAAGCCGGTGCGGGCGCTGACTCGGGCGGACTGGCAGGGGCTGCTCTCCTTTGCCTTCGCGCTGGGCGGCGGGCTGCTGTTTTATCTGCTGGCCACCTTTGCGCCGCTGGTGGTGTGCTATGCGGTGTATCTGGGCTGCCTTTGCTACGGGGCCTATCTGCAGCGCTACTACGCCCGCCACAGCCGCTGGTTCTGGCTGGGAGTGGCCGGGATGAATCTGGCGGTGAACTGGTCCGCCGCGCTGGAGCTTGTGCTGCTGGTCGGGATGTTTGTGCGGCTGGGCCCGGCGGTGCTGCTGCTCCAGACCCAGAAGGAGCCAGACATGAACAGCTTCTGGCTGGCGTTGCTGCTATCGGCGGCGCTGGCGCTGGGGGCCACCGCTCTCACCCTGCGCCTGCTGCACTGCCGGTTTTTCGCCGGTTCGCCGGAGGAGCTTACCCTTGGCTGGCATATGCCCCGGGGCCGGGCACTGCTGCCGCTGCCGGGCTTTGCGCTGCTGGCCGGGTTCTGGGCCATGTACCTGTGGCCGAAGCTGCCGCTGGTGCTCTGGCAGCGGCAGGGCTGGCTGTTCGCCGGGCTGCTGGCGGCGCTGGCGCTGGGCTACGGGCTGGCGCTGAAACGGAAGCCGCTGGAGCTGCTGCTGGCCTGGCTTACCCTGACCATGAGTGGCGGAGTCTGGTGGCTGAGGCAGCTGAATGGAATTACCTGGGCGAAGAGCCTTTCCACCGGCAGGCTGTTTGAGTGGAATGCCGACCTGAACCTGGAAAAATATCTGCCGCTGATTCAGCCGTCGCCCGCCCTCTTCGCGGCGCTGGCGGTATTGGCGGCGGTCTATCTGCTGGCGGCGGGGCTGACGCTGCGGGAAAAGGAGAAAAGCGGCGGCACTGGTGCTATGGGAGAATAAGCAAAGCGGCAGGGGATAATCCCCGCCGCTTTTTTGTGGCGGAAAAAAGGCGCGGCGGCCTGCGCGGTATTGGTGGAAAGGAAGGCTCCCTTTGCGGTAGAATAAAGACAAAGCACACCAAAGAACAGCGAGCCGGGGAAGCGGGTGAGTGGATTGAATCAACAGTTTATACAAAGTGTATTATTTGATTGGGAGAAAGTCGGGCGCGGCAGTTACCTGAGAGAAATAGAAGCGTTTCAAGGGCTGGAGCGGCTGGAGCTGGACCGTCCCATCACCTTCTTTGTGGGGGAAAACGGAAGCGGCAAGTCCACCCTGCTGGAGGCGATCGCAGTGGCCCATGGCTTCAATCCGGAAGGCGGCAGCAAGAACTATCGGTTCTCCACGCGGGATTCCCATTCCGAGCTGTGGAAAGCGCTCCGGCTGGTGAAGGGGCACCGCAGGGAAAAATGGGGGTATTTTCTCCGGGCCGAAAGCTTTTACAATGTGGCAACACAGGAGGAAAGCTATGCGGACGCGCTGCACCCTTCCGCCGGGTACCACGAAAAATCCCATGGGGAGAGCTTTCTGGCGCTGTCGCAGAACAATCTGAGAGCGAACGGACTGTATCTGCTGGACGAGCCGGAGGCCGCATTGTCGCCGCAGCGGCAGCTTTCGCTTCTGGTGCAGATCGACCGCTGCGCAAAGGACGGCGCACAGTTTTTGATCGTCACCCATTCCCCGATTCTGCTGGGGATTCCGGGCGCGGCGATCTACTGCTTTGACCAGGGCAAGGTCCACCCGTGTGCCTATGAGGAGACGGAAAGCTACCGGGTGACCGAGCTGTTCATCAACAACCGGCAGGCGCTGTTAAACCGGCTTTTGAAGGAATGACAGGCGGATTGCCGCCGCGCCGGGCAGCATGCTACAATGGGAAAAAGACTCCAAAGGAGGAAGAACGAATGAGGTTGGCGCGAATCCTTTCGCTGGTGGTGCTGGTGGCGGTGCTGTTCGTCACCGTGGACCTGGGCATCAACTGTCTGGGAGCGCTGGTGCCGGAATTGCAGGACGGCATTCCCTATTACAGCCTGCTGCAGCGGTGGTTCGGCGTGTGGGAGGGCGAGATGCGCACCCGGCCGGATTTCTTCTTTGTGTTCAGCCGCTGGCTGTGGATCTCGTTTGCGGTGTTCGTGGAAAACGCGGTGCTGTGGGGCATCAGCATCTGGAAACAGGGCCGGTGAAGTTTTTTTGCGCGAATTTTTAAAAAACCATTGACCTGGCATCTGGTGCATCCCTTATGCTGAGGGTGCAAAACAGAGAACAGGAGGCGAATTCCATGAACGCAAAGCAAACCGAGGCGGCCACTGGCATCTCCCGGCGGAACCTGCGCTTTTACGAGGACCAGGGCCTCATCCATCCCCACCGCAACCCGGGCAACGATTACCGGGACTACTCGGAACAGGACATCCGGGACTTGAAGCTGATTCGGGCGCTGCGTATGCTGGACGTGCCGCTGGAGGAGATCGGGGATTGTTTGCGGCACAAGACCACGCTGGCCCAGGTCTCGACGGCCCAGCAGTTCCGGCTGGAGCAGCGGCAAAAAGAGCTGGAGGCAGCCATCCGCTTTTGCCGGGAGCTGCAAAGCGCCCCGCAGCCGGACGAGGAATTTCTGGATGGCCTGCTGAACCGGATGGACGCGCCGGAAAACCGGGCGGGCCTGTTCGGGGAGTGGACCTGGGACTACAAAAAGGTGGCGAAGGCCGAGGCAAAAAAGGTGTTCACCTTCACGCCGGACGACCCGGTGACCAACCCGGCGGAGCTGACGCTGGCCCTCTGCCGTTACGGCGAGCAGCAGGGGGTGAATCTGGTGGTGACCAGGGAGAGCATGGCCCCGGAATTCGAGATCGACGGCATCCCCTATACCGCACAGCTGGTCTGGCGGCGGATGGGGCCGGGGATTCTGCTGATTGTGCGCTGCACCGCCCTGCACCCGGAGCAGCTGGAAAGCGATGTACCCAAGGCCCGCAGCCGCTGGATGAAGCTGGTTCACTACGGCTGGCCGGTGGCGCTGTTCGTGCTGCTGTGGGCGCCACGGGTGATCGACGCCGACCCGGCCAACCGGCCGGAGGTGGCGGTGGCGGGCGCGACGCTGGCCGTGACCATCGCGTCCATGTACTGGGTCTTCCGCCACTTCAAAAGCTGAAGCAGCTTGCATAGGGCGGGGCTTTTCGCTGGCCCAGATCGGTCTGGCCGAGGTTTTTTTCATTTGGTCAGCTTTTTCTGCGAGGTGCCCAGCGGCATGGCGGCGGACCTGCTTGGCCGCAAGCGCACTCTGGCGCTGGCGGTCAAGCGGGCGCTGCGCTGAGCATATACAGATAAAAATAAAACAGAAACGCCGCGCCGCTCCAGGGGAAAGAATGGAGCGGTGCGGCGTTCTGTTTTGGGATTTTTGGGAATGCGGTCGCGGATAAGGGAAGCTCCGCGCGGGGTCAGGGAATTACAGGGCCTTGGCGGTCTCGTAGCCTGCGCCGATGGCGTCCTTGATGGTGCCAACCTTGTTGGCGTCACCGATCAGATGGTAGCTTGCGCCGGCGGCCTTCAGCATCTCCTCCAGCGCCGGGTCGGCCTTGTAGCCCATGGCCAGAACCAGGGTGTCCGCGTCGGCGATGCAGTGCTGCTGGCCGTCCTTGGTGTACCAGATGCTCGATTCGTCCACCTTCTCCACCTTGGCGCCGCAGATCATCTGCACGCCCTTGGCCATCATGCGCTGCACCAGCAGGCTGCGGCCCGGGCCGGACTCGGTGGCCATTACGCCGGGAGCCATTTCCAGCAGGGTGATCTCCCGGTTGCGGGGGTACAGGTCGTTCACCAGCGGGGCCAGGTAGTCGGCAGTCTCGCAGCCCACCGAGCCGCCGCCGATCACAACGATCTTGCGGCCGGGGAAGGCGCGGCCTGCCAGCACATCGTCGGCGGTCATCCACTGCTTGAAGCCGGTGAAGGCGGGCACCACAATGGGCTGTGCGCCCGCACCTGCGATCACCTCATAGCCCTTGAACTCGCCCTCCAGCATGGCCTGGTCCACGGCGCAGTTCAGGCGGACCTCCACGCCTGCGCCCTCCAGACGGCGGGCCATGTACTGAATCAGACGGGTCAGGTCCTGCTTGGCGATGGGCACCGCGGCGATGCGCATCAGGCCGCCCAGCTCGGCTTCCTTCTCGCACAGTACCACATGGTGGCCACGCTTGGCGGCCACGAAGGCGGCCTCCATGCCGGCGGGGCCGCTGCCGATCACCAGCACGTTCTTCTTCTCAGCGGCGGGGGCCAGAGTGTCCTCGTTTTCCAGCTCAAAGGAGGGGTTCACGGTGCAGGCGACCCGCTTGCCGAACATGATGCCGTTCAGACAGCGCAGACAGCCGATGCAGGGGCGGATGTCGTCGGCCTTCTCAGCGGCCACCTTGTTGGCGAACTCGGGGTCACACAGGTTGGCGCGGCCGATCATGCAGATGTCCGCCTTGCCGTTGGCAATCAGCTCCTCGGCGATCCAGGGCTCGGTGATGCGGCCAACGGTGGCCACCGGGATGGACACGTACTTCTTGATCTCGGCGGCGGTGGCGGCGTGGGAGCCCATGGGGGTGCCGGGGGCGGGGATGGAGCTGCCCCGGGCGATGGTGGTGCCGCCGGACACATGCAGGAAGTCCACACCGGCCTTTTCCAACTGCTTGGCCACGTAGATCATGTCGTTCAGGTTCAGACCGCCGTCGGTGTACTCGCTGCCGGAGATGCGCACGTCGATGATGAAGTTTTTGCCGCAGACCCGGCGAACCTCCTCGATGACCTCCAGAGTCAGGCGCAGGCGGTGGTCGATGTCGCCGCCGTATTCATCGGTGCGCTTGTTGTACAGAGGAGACAGGAAACCGCCCAGCAGGCCGTGGGCGTGGGCTGCGTGAATCTCCACACCGTCGGCACCGGCGATCTGGGCGCGCTTGGCGGCCTCGCCGAACTGGCGGATGATGACCTTCAGCTCCTCCTTGGTCACGGCGCGGGGCGCCTCCTTGGCGTAGTAGGGGCCCACGTTGGAGGGGGCGATCAGCCGGGGAGTGCCGGGCAGGGGGAAGGCCATGTGAGCCGGGTGGAACAGCTGGGGCAGAATCTTCGCGCCGTACTCGTGCACGCCGTCGGCCAGCTTCTTCCAGCCGGGGATGAAGGAATCGTCGTAGATGCACATGTCGCCGGGCAGGTAACAGTAGGTGGGCTCCACGGTCACCACCTCGGTGACGAACAGGCCGACGCCGCCCTTGGCGCGGGCCTTGTAATGCTCCACCAGCTCGTCGGTCACGTAGCCCTTATCCGCCAGATTGGTGGACAGGGGAGGCATGAAGATGCGGTTTTTCACGGTGGTCTCGCCGATCTTGATGGGCGAGAGCAGATGCTCGTATTTGCTCATAGCCAAACTCCTTCGTATGGGGCACAGGGCCGCTGACCCGCCGTGCCGGTTGGGTGCTTTCGTTTCGTTGGCCCAATTATAGCATGGCCGGGCGGGCAAAAGCCCGGGCGCTGGTTGCCATCAACGGCAGGATTTTGTTAGAAGTTTGACGGGTTGGGTCATAAAAACGCCGGAAAAAGACAAAAAATGCCGGTTTTAGCGCGCTGAAACGCCAAAACCGGCAAAATTTGCTCTGAGAATAAAGGTGGAAAACAGAGGTCAATCCTGTTTCGGCCCAAATTCCACCACCAGCTTGCCCTGCTGCTGGGTGAGGGCGGCGGGGCCTTCGCTTTCGCACACCACCGCCTCGCCCCGGCGCAGGATGGCAAGGCCGGGGGCCTGGTAGATCATCTGGTCCGGCTGGCGCAGCAGGTGGTCCAGCAGGGCCAGGTGGGCTGCGTCCAGCCGCATCTTCTGGTCCGCGCCGGTCTCGCTATAGCGAAGGTTCTGCAAAAACCGCTTGCGGTAGACGCTGGGCAGGATGCCGTACATCTCCTTGAAGGCGGCGGCGTAGGCCTTGGCGCTGGCCATGCCGCAGTCCAGCGCGATGGCCTCGATGCTCTCCTTGCCCTCCAGCAGCGCCTCCAGCGAGGCCCGCACCCGCACGTAGGAAAGATACTTCACAAAGGGCAGGCCGATGTGCTTGGTGAACAGCTTGGAGGTATAGGACACGCTGAAGGAAAGCTCCTTCGCCACGTCCTCCAGATGGATGTCCCGCCGGAAGTTCCGGTTGATGAACCGGATGGCCCGGCGGGAGCTTTCGTGCAGCGGCGACTGCAGCGGGATGGAATCCATCGGCCGGTGCGCTCCGCTGGCGCACAGGTCCGCCAGCTCCATCATCAGGGCGTTCAACTGGAAGAGGCTGTGCTCCGGCTGGGTGAGCAGCCGCAGCAGCCGCCCCAGGGTCTGGCGCACCCGGCCCAGCAGGGCGGCGTTCTCCTCTTCGGTGCAGACCAGGGTGGAGAACAGTCCCTCCACGTCGCCCACCAGGGCCTCGGGCATCCGCTCGAAGTCGATGTGCACCGTGAGAATCACGCTGGCCGCGCTGTTTTCCGCGCCGGGGGCCTTGCGGATCATGTGAATCTCCCCGGGGGCGATGAGGGCCAGCTGGTGGCGGTCCAACATGCGGGAAAAGCCCTCGGTGATTACCTCGTACCGCCCCTCCAGCACGTAGGAAAGCTCCAGGCTGGTCTGCTGGCTGAACACCTGCCGGTCAAAGCCGTTGATGCTCAAACTCAGGGGGTGGCCGAACTTCTGGCCGGAAAAATCGTAGTAGGCGTTCATGTTCTGCATGGCGGTCCCCCCTTTTTATTGCAGCTTAGCGGTGGGCCGTTAACGGCCACTGTTCGCAAAGATGGTGCCCAGGTCGTAGAGAATGTCGTGGGGCAGCATGCCGTACTGGCCCAGCCGGGCGGCGCACCGGTCCGCGGCTGCGCCGTGCAGCCACACCGCGCACACCGCCGCGTACAGCGGGTCCAGCCCCTGGCACAAAAAGGCGGTGGTCATGCCCGCCAGAATGTCGCCGCTGCCGCCCCGGGAAAGCCCCGGGTTGCCGGTGGTGTTGCAGAACACCTCGCCCTGGGGCCCGGCCACGATGGTCCGGTGGCCTTTCAGCACCACCACGCACCGGTTGGCCCGGGCATAGCCTGCGGCCACGCTCTCCCGGCTGGCGGTGATTTCCGCCGTGGTCACTCCGCACAGGCGTGCCATCTCGCCGGGATGGGGGGTGATGATCAAGGGCAGGTTGGCAGGCCGGGGCAGGCTGGGCATGGCCGCCGCCGCGTTCAGACCGTCCGCGTCCAGCACCAGGGGACAGCCCGCGCTCTCGCCCAGCTGCTCCAGCAGGGACGCGGTGCCCGCCGTGTTGCCCAGGCCCGGCCCGAAGAGCAGCGCGTCCGAGCCACGGGCCGCCTGCAGAATCCGCTCGCCCTCCGCCGGGTCGATGCCGCCGTCCTCACCGGTGCGGCAGGGCAGGAACACCGCCTCCGGGCAGCGGGCGCCCACCGCCTGGATCACCGGCTCGATGGCCGCCAGGGTCAGCACCCCGGCTCCGGCGCGCAGCGCGCCCTCCACCGCCAGCGCCGCCGCGCCCCGGTACTGGCTGCAGCCGCAGACGCACAGCAGCTTGCCGTAGCTGCCCTTGTGGCTGTCCGGCTTGCGGGCGGGCAGATGCTCAAACACCAGGCTCGCCGTGATCTCCTTTGCCATATCCGTTCCTCCCTTTTTCGCCCGGCGGCATGGCCGGGCGGAGTGTTTTGTGGTATCATCTTTATAAGGTTTATTATACTACAACCGCCCCCGGGCGGCAAAGAGATGCATAGCAAAGGAGTGTGGCCCCATGGACCAGCGTTTGGAGGAATTGATTGCAAAGAGCAATAACATCGTGTTTTTCGGCGGCGCGGGGGTGAGCACCGAGAGCGGCATCCCGGACTTCCGCAGTGTGGACGGTCTGTACAACCAGCAGTGGAAATACCCGCCGGAGCAGATCATCAGCCACAGCTTTTTTGAAGCAGATCCCGAGGAGTTCTACCGGTTTTACCGGGCCAAGCTGATCGTGAAGGATGCAAAACCCAACGCGGCCCACCTGCGGCTGGCCAAACTGGAGGCCCAGGGCAAGCTGCGGGCGGTGATCACCCAGAACATCGACGGACTGCACCAGGCGGCGGGCAGCAAAAACGTGCTGGAACTGCACGGCAGCACCCTGCGCAACTACTGCACCCGGTGCGGTAAGTTCTATCCGGTGGAATTCATCGCCGAGAGCGAGGGCGTTCCCCGGTGCGAGTGCGGCGGCATTGTGAAGCCGGACGTGGTGCTCTATGAGGAATCGCTGGACCAGAAGGTGCTGCAGCGGGCGGTGCGCGCGCTGGAGGCGGCGGACCTGCTCATCGTGGGCGGCACCAGCCTGGCGGTGTATCCGGCGGCGGGCCTTCTGCGCTATTACGGCGGCAAAGAGCTGGTGGTCATCAACATGACGCCCACCCCGGCGGACAAGCTGGCTACCCTGTGCATCCAGCAGCCCATCGGCCAGGTTTTGGGAGAATGAGATAGAATTATTCAATAAAATCACAAAAAATCATTAAAAACAGACAAAAAACTGTTGCAACTGCCCCCGCTGTGCTGGTATAGTTAAGTTATAAAGGAAGATACCCGGCGCGGATAATATTATGAATATTGGGGGCGTTGTTATGGAACGGACACAGAAAATCCCGCCGAAGGCCAAGGCGTTCATGGTATGCCTTCTGGGCGCGGAGTACGCCCTGGACGCTGCCCGTGGCCAGGTGTTCGACGGGGTAAAGACCTGCCTGGAGCGGATGCGGATTGTGGCCGACCTTGTGCTGCTCACCAACCTGAACGTGCGCTCGGCCTACAGCGAGTGGAATTTCCACAGTCTGCCCCCCTGCACGGCGGTGTGCATCAAGCGGCGGGAGCTGGCCCATTGCGTGAACGAGCTGCTGGGCCGGGGCTACGACCGGCAGAAGGTTCTGGTGGTGGGCTTCGGGCCTCAGTGCCTGGCGGCGGCGGAGAAAAACGGCGTGCTGTTTTACCCCATTCTGCCGGGGCAGGAGGCGGTGTGCTGGCACTCGCTGGAGGAGGAAGCCCTGCCCAAGCTTTTGCACGGCACCTACGCAGGCGACTATCAGCAGCGGCTGATGGCCCGCCACACCGCGGCGCTGGCCCTGGCGGGCGGCGAAGCGCCCGAGCCCTGATACAAAACAGCGGTATTGCCAAAAAAAGGGAGCGTTCTGCGAAGGAACGCTCCCTTTGTGTTTGGATGATGATGTTTACGCGGACTGCTGCACCCGCACCAAAAAGAAGTACCGCACCGAGCCGCGCCAGCCAAAGCCCGCCTCCACCTGATAGAGATACAGGCCCGGAGTGCTGGGGCAGATGATCTGACCGTCGCTCACGTCGGCCAGCTCCACAAAGTTTTCCAGCGCATCGTCCGACGCGCGCTGGATGCGCAGCGTTTTGGGCGGCAGCGAGAAATTGATGTCCAGCACGCTGTTGGGGGCCAGGTCCACCGGATACAGCTGCTCCAGCAGGGTGGAGCTGGTGTAGGCAGGGGTGTTCTTGGCTACGGTGGTGAAGAAGTTCCACTCGTAGCCGGCCCGGAAGACCATCTTGTCGTTCAGGTTCATGTCCCCGTTCACCGTGATGGTGATGGTGGGCAGAGCCTGCTCCGGGTCCTTCACGTCCATATTTTCCCGGATCAGCACCGTGATGATGATGGCCACGGTCATGAGCACCGCGCCCAGCAGCAGCTTGCGGATCACAAGCCTTGGCGTATACATGCAAAAGCCCCCTCGCACTGGTCGCCGCCGGAGCGTCCGGCGGGTAGTTACTTTTTCATTATATACGAACCGGCGGCAAAAATCCAGCGGCGGGGGTTGAAGGGCCCTGCAAAAGCAGGTAAAATTACAAAAGAGACAAAAACGGGGCACAAATGCCCTGCAAAGGGGGAGAAGAACCGATGAAAATCGTTGTGCTGGACAGCTACTGTGTGCGCCCGGGAGACCTGGAGTGGAGCGGCTTGTATGATCTGGCGGATGTGGTGGAGGAATACCCCCGCACCAGCTATGAACTGCTGGCCGATCACCTGCGGGACGCGGATTTTGCGGTGAGCAACAAGTGCCGCATCGACGATGCGGTGCTGGACGCCTGCCCGCGCCTTCGCTGGGTGGGCCTGACCGCCACCGGCACCGACAGCCTGGACCTGGAGGCCTGCCGCCGCCACGGGGTGGCTGTGGCCAACGTGCCGGGCTATTCCACAAACAGCGTGGCCCAGCACACCTTTGCCCTGCTTCTGGAGCTGGCCAATGGCACCGCCGCCCGGGCCGCCAGCCTGCGGGACGGCTACTGGCAGACCGGCGTGCCGGATTCCTACGGCATTCACCCCCATTTTGAGCTGGCGGGCCGCACCTTCGGCGTGGTGGGCTACGGGGCCATCGGCCGGGCGGCGGCGCGCATCGCAAACGGCTTCGGCATGCGGGTGATCGCCTATACCCGCCATGTGAAGCCGGAATATGCCGCCGACGGGGTGGAGTTTGTGTCCTTCGAGCAGCTGCTGGAGGACAGCGACGTGGTGAGCCTGCACTGCCCCGCCACCGCTGAGACCCGGGGCATGATGAACGAAGCGGCCCTGGCGGCCATGAAGCCGGGAGCCATCCTTTTGAACACCGCCCGGGGTGCGCTGGTGGACGAAGCGGCGGTGTGCGCCGCGCTGAAAAGCGGGCAGCTGGGCTACTACGCCTCGGACGTGGCGGCCCATGAGCCGGTGCGCCCGAAGGACGGGCTGCTCCACTGCCCGAATGTGCTGCTCACTCCCCACGTGGCCTGGGCCACCGAGGAGGCGCTGGCCCGGCTGAGCGCCGAGGTGTGCGCCAACCTGCAGGCATTTTTGCGGGGCGAACGGCGCAATCTGGTATAAAAAACAAAGCGGGGCCCGGCCCCCTTGGCAAACGGAAAGGAGCGGGTGGCTTGACCCCCTTGAAACGGCAGTTTTTTCGCTATGCTCTGCCCAGCATGCTCAGCCAGTTGCTGAACAGCTGCTTTATTATTGTGGACGGATTTTTCATCGGCCGGAACCTGGGCGACATCGGCCTGGCGGCCATCAACGTGGCCTGGCCCATCACCGCCTTCATCCAGGCGGTGAGCCTGGGCCTGGGTCTGGGAGGCGCGGTGCGCCTTTCCACCGCCCTGGGCCGGGGTGACAAAGAGGAGGCTGCGCTGGCGCGGGGCAACACCCTCACGGCGCTGGCCGCGGCGGGTGTGGTCATGAGCGTGGGGCTCTGGCTGGCCTGCCCGGTGATTCTGCCGCTGATCGGCGCGAAGGGCGAATTGTATGCCCCTGCGCTGGAATACAGCCGGATGATCTGTGCGCTGGCTTTGGGCCAGACCATCAACACCGGCGTGCTGCCCCTTTTACGAGGCAGCCACAAGACCATGCAGGCCATGAGCTTTACCATCGTGGGCCTTTTGGGCAACATCCTCATGGACTGGCTGTTCATCCAGGGCTTTCAGTGGGGGCTGGCGGGCGCTGCGGTGGCCACCGGCTCGTCCCAGATTCTCTGCGCAGTTCTGGCTCTGCCCACGCTGCTGGCTGTGCGGGAGCTGCCGCTGCGCCGGGCGGATTTCGCCCCCCGTTGGCGGATGCTCCGGGGCATTGTGCAATACGGCATTTCGCCCTTTGGCCTCTCCATCTCCACCAGTGTGATTCTGCTCATCACCAATCTGCAGGCGCTGCACTGGGGCGGCACCCGGGGCGTGGCGGTGTACGCGGTGCTCAGCTATGTGCTGGGCGCGGTGATTCCGCTGGTGACCGGCGTGGGCGACGGCGTGCAGCCGCTGCTCAGCCATGCCCGGGGCGCGGGCGAGTGGGGCCAGCTGGCTCTGCTTCGCCGCTGGGGCCTGAGCCTGGCGGTGGGGGTTGCCCTTGTGTGCAGCGTCCTTACCTGGCTTGGCCGCAGTCAGCTGCCGCTGGTGTTCGGGGCCAGCCCCGAGGCCACCGCCGAGGGCGCGGCGGCCATGTGGACCCTTTGCATCGGCTACCCCTTCATGGCGGTGGTGCGCTTTTGCAGCAGCTACTTCTGCGCGGTGGGCGAGCCGGTGTTCAGTGGCATTCTGGCCTACGGCGAACCGCTGGGCACCCAGCCCCTGATGCTGCTGGTGCTGCCCCTTTTCCTGGGGCTGACCGGCGTGTGGGTGGCCTGGCCCGCCGCAGTGGCCCTGGCGGCTGCGGCGGCGCTGGTGCTGCTGGCGATGCAGGCGGGCAAACAGCCCCCGGCGGCTAAAAACGAAAATCTGGCCGGGCAGCGGCCCTGACCACTCGAATATACGGCCCGCAATGGAACGGGCCAAACAAGGAGGAACCACCATGGAAGAGAAAAAGACCGTGGCCGGCGCAGCCGGCGGCACGCTGGTGAACTTTGTGCTGCTGGAGCAGCCTGTCTTCGACCGGGAAAAACTGCTCCGGGACCTGCAAAGCGAATGGGCTCTGGCAGGGAACGGCGAAAAGGAGGCCCCCGCCACCGGCAACGTGGTGTTTGACGATCACGGCATGATCGCGGCGGTGGCTCTGATCGGCGCGCCGGTGCCCGAGGGCGAGGCGGAGCAGCAGGCGAAAACCAACTACTGGTGGCCCCAGGCGGTGCAGGCCGCGGCGGCCCACAAGGCCCATCTGCTCATTACCGTTCTGCCCCAGGGGCAGGCGAGCCCGGTGGAGGCGGCCAAGCTGCTCACCAAGGTGAGCGCGGCAGCCTGTGCCCAGCCCGGCGCGCTGGGCGTGATGGCGGCAGGCACCCTGCTGGCCCCGGATTTTTACCGGGTCGTGGCGGATACCATGAAGGAGGACGTGCTGCCCATTCTGAACTGGGTGTACTTCGGCCTGTGGCAGAGCGAGCAGGGGGTGTGCGCCTATACCTACGGCCTGCAGGACTTTGAGCTGCCCGAGCTGGAAATTTTACACAGCGCCCGCCGCCCGGTGGAGCTGCGGGACCTGCTGGCAAACCTGGTCATGGACCTGCTGGAAGGGGACCTGGAGCTGGCCGAGGGTCAGGTGCTGGCCGCCGGGGACGGCGTGCCGGTGCAGGTGAGCCGCAGCGCCGGTGTGGCCGTGGAGGGCGAAAGCTTCAAGCTGGGCTTTTGAACACAGGCGCGGCCCGGGGAAAACGCCCGAGCCGCTTTGATACAGGAATTTTGATGCAGGAAACAGGGAAGGAGAACGGAACAGGGGATGACAGGGCTGTTGGACGAAAAGACCCGGACCCGTGCCGAGGAACTGGCGGCCCGGGGCCGCTGGTACGACGCGCTGGATCTGGTGCAGGATCAGGTGGAGGGAGCCATCGATCTGGGGCTGATCAGCCGGGAGCAGATGCGCGCGGATCTGGAGTTGGCGCTGCTGGTGGCCCGGCTGGACCTGGGCGCGGCGGAGTATGAGGCCTGGCAGCAGGCGGTGCAGTGGCTGGCCCGGCTGGAGGAGCAGGGCCAGGGCAATCTGGAATGGTGCCGCAGTCTGGCGCTGGCCCGGCTGTATACCGGTGCGCCGGAAGAGGCGCTGCGGCTGGCCCGCATGGGCCTTAATCTGAATCATCAGGACGAAACCTGCCGGTATCTGGCGGCGGTGCTCGCCGCCCATTTCGGCGACAAAGCCGAAGGCATCGCGCTGCTGGAGGAGGGCCTTGCCGCCTGCCCCGGCCAGCGCCGCTTTGCGGATGCGATGGAGCGCCTGCAGGCGGGGCAGAGCCTCGAGCAGATCGAGGCGGCCCGGCTGGAGGCGGAGGGCATCTGCCCGGCCCAGAGCGAGGAGCGGGCAAGCCATGGCCTGCGCACCCCCGCCCAGGAGGCGGTGCTGTGCATGCTGGGCGACGACGAGGGCCTGGCAAAAGCCGCCGCGGCCTTCGGGGCGGAGAACCCCCTCTTTGAGGGCATCTACTGCTTTGCGGACCTGGCCTTTCAGGGCAATCTTGTAAACCTGCGGCTGGACATGAACCAGCGGGGCGCGGGCAAGATCAGCGCAGACTGGGCCGCCGCCCTCGCCGCCCGGCTGGAGGAGCTGGACCGGCTGGCCAAGGCGGCCATCCGAAAAAAAGAGCCGGGCCGCCGGCTGGAGCTGGCTCATCTGCTCGTTGAGCGCAGCGGCTGCTTCCGGCTGGGGTACCAGGTGGGCCGCAGCCGGGAGGAACGGCTTTTTGCCTACCAGCGGTTCGACCCGCATTTTGAACCCTGGGGGGAGCCGCAGTATGAGGATTACTCGGCGGATGAGCTGCCCCTGCCCCCGGAGGAGGAGGCAAAGGCGCCGGTTCCCGCCGCCGCTTATACAAAGGAACAGAAGGACCGGCTGATCGAGCATCTGCGCCGCTGGCTGGGCCCGGTGAACCGGGTGATTCCCCCGGCCGAGAGCGGCGGCGTGGAGCTGCTGGTGCTGGGGCCCCACCGCCACCGGCACTGGACGGTGCTGGTCACCTGCGGCATGGGAGCCGCGCCCATGAACGTGCCGCCGGAGCTGGCGGGCTTTGGGGCGGAGCGGGCCGAGATCATGATGTATCTGCCCCCGCACTGGAACCCCCTTTCCGCGGACCCGAAGGACGCCTGGCCGGTGGGCTGGCTGCGGCTGCTGGCCGCCATGCCCCGGGAACAGGGCACCTGGCTGGGCTGGGGCCACACCATCCCCAACGGGCGGCCCTTTGCCCCCGGCTGCGGCTTTACCGGCGTGATTCTGCTCACTCCCGGCGGCGTGCCGGACGCGGCGGCGGTCTGCCCGCTGCCCGGCGGAGGCGAGGTAAACCTGTATCAGGCCGCGCCCCTTTATAACGAGGAGATGGCCTATAAGCTGGAGCACGAGGCCGAGGGCCTTCTGCGCCTGTTCGACGAGACCCAGCTGGAGCCCCGGGCTCCGCTGAGTGACCCACTGCGGCCCAATGCCTGCCCGGTGAAGGGCGGCGCGCCGGAAAACGAGGCCCTGCTGGAGCAGATCGAAGCCTGGAACGCGGACCGGCAGTACGAGCGGATCCTCGAAGCCATCCTGGCGGTGGAGCCGGAGCAGCGGGGCGCAAAGCTGCTGGGCCAGCAGGCCCGGGCGCTGAACAACCTGGGCCGCTTTGAAGAGGCGCTGCAGGTGCTGGAGCAGTGCAAAGAGCAGAGCGCGGCGGACCCGCTGTGGCATTTTCGGGCGGGGTACGCCTGGTATCATCTGGGCAAAGAGGAAAAGGCGCTGGAGGCCTTTGACCGGGCGGACGAGCTGGCCCCCGGCGATGAGGAGACCGAGCGGTATCTGGACTGGTGCCGCAGCGCCATTGCCCTGCCGGTGCAAAAGCAGCCCTTCACCGAGCGTGTGCGGGATTACTGGGCCGCTTTTTCGGCCCGGGAAGCCGAGCTGCGGGCGCTGAGCGCGGCAGGCGAGAGCGAAAAAGCCCGCCAGGCCCACGCAGAGCTGCTGGCCGGGGTGTTCGGCGGGGCGGAATTCTCGCTGGACACCGGGCTGGATGGCCGTCTGCGGCTGGCGGTGTGGGCCGAGTGCATGCCCACCCGGCTGATTCAGATCCTTCACTGGCGGGAGCAGGCCCCCGCGGCGCTGGCGGAGCACTGGGTATTCTGGGCGGGCCAGCCCGCTGACCCGGATGCCCCGGCCCTGCAGGAGGCGCTGGCCTGGCCCCAGAAGAGGGGCGAGAAGGCCGTGGTGGCCCTCTGGGCCCCGGATCTGCACGCCGGGCAGGACATCGCGCCCGCGGCCCGGCTGCTGAGCCAGGCCATGGGCGAGGGCGCCGCGCTGTGCCGTGTGGAGCGGCTGGAGGTGCTGAGCGAGCCCCGGCCCCAGGGCGGCATGCCGCTGCGCGAGCTGCGCAGGCAGATGGCGGACTGGTTCTGCGGCGGCGACGAGGCCGCGCTGGACGAGGCCCAGTCCATCGGCTGGAATTACCAGAACTATTGCTACGAGCCCGCCACCCAGGAGGACTGGGCCCTGCGGCAGGATGTGATCGCCGGTGCCACCTGCTGCAGCGAGCTGCTGGCGGACTACTACCGGGGCGACGATTCCCGGATGGACCGGTTGCAGGCGGACGGCGTGATCTGCGGCTTTTTCTTCTACAGCACCGAGCAGGTGCCGGAGGCCCAGCGGGTGGAGCTGCGGGGCCGCCTGGAGGATGAGCTGCAGCAGGCGGCAGGGGAGAATCTGTGGATTCTGGGCGGAGCCACCGGCTTTGCCTATTCCTACATCGACTGCATCTGCTTTGACTTGAAGCCGGTGCTGAACGCGGCCAGCGCGCTGCTGAACCGCTACCCCTTCGCCGAGATCGGCTTCCATGTGTTCCGGCTGAACTGCGGCGGCGTGAACCTGCGGGACGAAGCCGCCCGACCGGGAGAGGAACCCAACTGAACAAACAGAAAAGCGCCCCCGGGCCTTGCCAGAAACGGCAGGCCCGGGGGCGTCTTTTGTTTTATTCCTCTTTCGTCCGCTTTGCCAGTTCGGCGGCGTAGGCACCCGGAGGCGGGGGCACCGGCACGGTGCCGCCCTGCCAGGCGGAGAGATAGGCCGCGTTGGTGACCAGCAGGCTTTCCAATGCATCCGTCACCGGGCACAGGGGGGCGCGATGGTCTTCCACCGCCGCCAGGAAATCCGCCACGATGCCCGCCTGCTGCACCTCGTTGGGCTCCTCGGGGGCGGTCCACTGCTCCTCGGTGAAGGGGATGGGCCCGAAATAGCCGGTGGTGCTTTTAGCGAAGTCCCGCTCGTCGCGGGAAAGGCGGCGCAGGGTGAAAAGCCGGTCGTTTTCCAGAATCAGCTGGCCCTTGCTGCCGCTCAGTTCCAGCCGGTTGGTGCCGGGGAATTCCCGGCTGGAGGCGATGAACTGGCCGGTGGCGCCGTCTGTCCAGCGCAGGTGCAGAGTCACGTCGTTTTCCACCTGAATGGCCCGCTCGGCCCCGAATTCACACAGGGCCGTCACCTCTTTGGGCATGCCGCAGAGCCAGGTGAACAGGTCCAGCTGGTGGCTGGCCTGGGTGAGCAGCAGCCCGCCGCCCTCGCCCTTCCAGCTGCCCCGCCAGGGCTGGCTGGCGTGGTAGGCGGGGGTGCGGTAGAGGTTGGTAATCAGCCAGCAGGCCCGTTTGAGCTGCCCCAGCGCGCCGCTCTGCACCAGCTGCTTTGCCTGCCGGTACGCGGCGCTGGCCCGGCGGCAGTAGAGCACCCCGGCGGTCCGCTCCGGGCGGGCACGGCAGGCGGCCAGCAGGGTGCGGGCTTCATCCGCGTCCACTGCCAGCGGCTTTTCGATCAGGGGGTGCACCCCGGCCTTTAACGCCTGCAGCGCCATGGGCACATGCTGGTTGTGGGGCGTGCAGATCATCACCACATCCACAAGGCCGCTGTGCAGCATGGCCTCGTAGTCGGTGAAAAGGGCGGTGTCCGGGGCGCAGAAGGCGTCCCGGGCACTGGTCAGATGGTCCGGGCTGCGGCTGGACAGGGCAGTGACGCGCCCGCCGGGGATTTTCCCGGCAGCGAACAGGCCCAGATACACCTGAGCAATGGAGCCGATTCCGGCAATGCCGACACGGAGCATGGAAGTCTTCCTTTGAAAACAGAGTGGTCAGGCCAGATGTTGCAGCAGAAATTCCAGCTGGGCGTCCTCGTACCAGTTTACCCGTTCGTGGGCGTATTTGTCGAACAATACCTGCCGCTTGTTTACGCTGGCCGCCTGCCGGAACAAGGCCAACTGGGCGGCGGCAGGACTGAGCGGGTCCATCCGGCTGCTGCCCAGCAAAAAGGCGCAGCCCTCCGGCGGGGTAAGATTCATACAGTCCAGGTAATCCAGCGCGTGGAACAGCGCTTTCTGCCGGCTGCGGGTGGGGTCCTGTGCCCGGAACCACTGAATCAGGGGGCGGTAATAGTCTGCTGCGGTACCGGTGGCCGCGTGGCGGAAATCCAGCGGCAGCGGATTCAGAACCGTGCAGACGGTCACCGCATCGGACTGTGCGGCGCAGGCGAGAGCCATTGCACCGCCCAGCCCCTCACCGTTCACGGCCACGGGCAGCCCCGGGAAAAGCTGCCGGGCGGCACGGAGGGTACGCAGGGCGGCCTTATAGGTATGCAGCAATGCCGGGATGCCGCCGGGGGCATCCGGGTCCGGTGCGCCGCAGCACAGTGCGGTATCGGTGGGCAGCTCAGGAGCCAGCACGGCACAGCCCGCGGGCAGGTACCGGCTCAGATAATAGTAGCCCCGGGCGGAACGGCCGATGTCGTGAAAATCGATCAGCACGCTTGTGGGGGCAGCAGGCCGAAGCAGGCGGGCGTTCAGCGTGCCCTCGCCGCCTTTCAGCATCAGGCGGCGGAAGGAAGCCTGCGGGGTGGAAAATTCCTCGCTCTCGGACAGTTCGTCCGGTGCAAGACCGGCCCGGCAGCTGTGCCAGAAAGCGTCAAGATCTGCGGGGCGCTGCGCGGCGCAGGAAGGCTCGGGCCAGTTGGTACGGTTTGTCATAGATGTTCCTCCTCTTCCCAAAGGTGGGAGCCGGGGCAGCAGAAAAAGCGAATCAGCCGGTCATCAAAGGCCTGAATCTCCTCGTGGGCAAAATCGGGATACAGCAGGTGCCTTTTGGGTGCGGCGATCCGGTTGTAGACCGCATACTGGGTGACGGGCGGGCAGATATCGTCCTGAAAGCCGGTGGCGAACAGCACCGGGCAGCGAATCAGCGGGGCAAAGTTGATGCTGTCCACATAACCGAGCTTGCGGAAGATCTCGCCGGTGCGCAGCCCCTGCGGGTCGAACCAGCGCATGTAGTAGCGCAGCCCCTCGTAGGCAATCAGGTCGGCATCCATCTCCCAGACCTTCTGGAAATCGCTGAGAAACGGATATTGGATGCCCGCTTTTTTGATCAGATCCGGATGCAGGGCAGCGGTGGCCAGCGCCAGCGCGCCGCCCTGGGAACCGCCGTTCACATACACCCGGTCCAGATCCAGGCCGGGCAGCTGCCGTGCAATGCGGATCATCAGAGCGATGTCCTGATGGACTTTGACGTAATACAGCTGTTCGGGCGGGCCGTCCAGCCCGAGGATCATGTTGCCGCTGGCACGGGTGCTCTGATAGGCAGCAGCGTCCAGGCTGGAGCCGCCCTGGCCCCGGCAGTCCATTGCCAGCATGGCCACCCCCATGCTGGCGGTGTAGCTGGTCAGTTCCAGCCAGCTTCGGGTGGCGCCGGGGTAGCCGTGAAAATGCAGCAGCAGCGGCACCGGCTGGTCCGATGCGGGGCGGATGTATTTGGCATAGAGGCGCGAGCCGTCCGGCGCGCGAAAATGCAGCTCCTGATAGCGTACCGAGCCGCGGGCGGGGAAGGGGCCGTCGGTCAGCTCCCATTCCAGCGGAGCGCGTTCGGCCTGCGCCATACGCTCCGCCCAGAAGGCGGCGAAATCTTCCGGGCAAGGGGTGGTGCCCCGGTAGTATTCCAGAAAGGCGCGGTCAGAGGGTTGCCATTTCATAAAAACACTTCCTTGTTTTCGGATGGTTGCAGGCCGTATCCGGCCGGAGCGTCAGTTAAAAGTGGTGCGCTCGAACAGGTGGGATACCTGGGCCGCCAGCAGACTGTGCTCGGGGGCGGCAAGCTTGGGGTCCTCCTCCAGCAGCTCGTGGGCGCATTTCTGGGCGGCCTCCAATGTGCGGGTGTCGCCCATCAGGTCGGCCAGCTGCAGGGTGGGCAGGCCGTGCTGCCGGTCGCCGAAGAAGTCGCCGGGGCCCCGGGTCTCCAGGTCGTATTTGGCGATCTCGAAGCCGTCCTGGGTGTGGCAGAGAAAGCGCAGCCGGTCCCGCACCGCTTCACCGGTGTGGTCGCTGATGAGGATGCAGTAGGCCTCGCCGCCGCCGCGGCCCACCCGGCCCCGCAGCTGGTGCAGCGCCGACAGGCCGTACCGCTCCGCGTTCTCGATCACCATCACCGTGGCGTTGGGCACGTCCACGCCCACCTCGATCACGGTGGTAGAGACCAGCACGTCCAGCTCGCCCTGCTTGAACTGGTCCATCACGGCGGCCTTTTCCTTGGGTTTCAGCTTGCCGTGCATCAGGCCGATGCGCCGGTGGGGCAAAAGGGCCTGGGCCACGTCGGTGAGATAGCTGGTCACTGCCTGTAAATCTGCCGCGCCGGGCGCGTCGGTATCGCTTTCCTCCACCCGGGGGCAGACGATATAGACCTGGTGCCCCTTGTCGATCTGGTCGTCCAGAAAGTGATACATGTCCCGCCGCTTTTTGCCGGTTACCGCGTAGGTTTTCACCGGCAGGCGGCCGGGGGGCAGCTCGTCCAGGATGGAGATGTCCAGGTCGCCGTACATCAAAAGGCCCAGGGTGCGGGGAATGGGGGTGGCGCTCATCACCAGAACGTGGGGGGCGATGGATTTATCCGCCAACAGGCCCCGCTGGCGCACACCGAACCGGTGCTGCTCGTCCACCACCGCGAAGCCCAGCTTTGCAAACTCCACCCCGCTGCTGATTACCGCATGGGTGCCCACGACTAAATCCGCCTCGTGGGCGGCGATGGCTGCCAGCGTGGTGCGCTTCTGGGCGGCCTTCATGCCGCCGGTGAGCAGAGCCACCCGCAGCCCAAAGGGCTCGAGAAAGGTCTGCAGGGTGGCCGCGTGCTGGGCGGCCAGAATCTCGGTGGGGGCCATGAGGGCGCTCTGGTAGCCGTTCTTCGCCGCCATGTAAACGCCCGCCGCCGCCACCAGCGTTTTGCCGCTGCCCACGTCGCCCTGTAAAAGGCGGTTCATGGGCCGTTTGGCGGCCATGTCGGCGCAGATTTCGGCGGCGGCCCGCCGCTGGGCGCCGGTGGGGGAGAAGGGCAGGCTGTCCCAGAAGGGGGTGAGGCCGGTGGGCTTCATGGGCGCGCCGCTCTTCACCGCGCCCCGGCTTTTGAGCAGGCTCAGGCCGATCTGCAGGGTGAACAGCTCCTCAAACACCAGCCGCCGCCGTGCCGCCGCCAGTGCCTGGGGCGAGGAGGGGTGGTGGATGTTCTTCACCGCCGTCCATTTATCCGGCATCCGGAACCGGGGCAGGTAGTCCGGCGGCAGCGGCTCGGGCAGCGGGTCGGCGGCGGCCAGGGCGTTCTCCACACAGCGGGCGATCTGGCCGCTGGCCAGGCCCTCGGTCTGGGGGTAGACCGCCACAAAGGGTTTGCGCTCCACCTCGGCCCGGGTGCGCACGATGGGGTTTGCCATCTCCCGGCGGGAGAGCGCCCCTTTCGCCCGGCCCTCGAAGTAGTATTCCTCGCCCAGCAGCAGCTTGTCCGCCATGAAATGGGTGTTGAACCAGGTGAGGGTCAGGGTGCCGGTATCGTCCGCGGCGGTGGCCTGCACCATGGTGCGGCCGCCGGGCAGGCGCACCGCGCCTTTCTTGGCGCATACTTCGGCCTTGATGACCACATCGGTACCAGAGGGGGCTTCGGCGATGGGGCTGGGCTGGCTGTAGTCGATGTAACGGCGGGGATAGTGGCAGAGCAGATCGCCCACGGTGGCGATGCCCAGCCGGGCGAACCGCTCGGCCAGCTTGGGGCCCACGCCCTTGACGTATTGAATGGAGGTATCCGGCTTCATGGCGGGGCCTCCTTTTTGGCTTGAGAATCAAAGGGTAGAAAAAAGCGCCGCTTGTGTGAGGTTGGTCAACACAGGCGGCGCTCAGAATACGCAAAACGCTGTGCAATCAGGGAAGGATTACTCCACGCTGATCATGTAGTAGTAGACGGGCTGGCCGCCGTTGATCAGGGTGACCTCGATGCCGTCGCCCACCTTGGCCTGCACCAGCTCCAGCGTGCGCTGGGCGTCCTCTTCGCTCACGTCGCAGCCGGAGATCAGGGTGATGAAGCTGGTGTCCTTCTTCACCATGCTGCGGGCCAGACGGTAGGTGGTCTTGGTGATGTCGGTGCCGATGTTCACGATCTTGCCGTTCTCCATGGCCATGATCTCGCCCTTCTTGATCTTGTGGCCGTCGAAGTCGCTGTTGCGGGCGGCGAAGGTCACAAGGCCGGTGCTCACATGACCGGCGGCGTCCATCATGTTGATGGTGTTGGCGTCCACGGTGGCGTCCGGGTCAAAGCTCAGCATGGCGGTAATGCCCTGGGGAATGGTGCGGGTGGGCAGCACCACGATGCGCCGGTCGGCCAGCTTCTGGGCCTGCTCGGCGGCCATGATGATGTTCTTGTTGTTGGGCAGCACGAACACGGTCTTGGCGGGCACGCTCTGCACCGCGGCCACGATGTCCTCGGTGGAGGGGTTCATGGTCTGGCCGCCGGACACAACAGCGGAAACGCCCAGGTCGGTGAATACGTTGGCCAGGCCCTCACCGGCAGCCACGGCCACAAAGCCGTACTCCTGGTCCGGGTCCACAGCGGCGTACACGAAGGGGCTGGTCTGCTCGGCCTGCTCGGCTTCCTTCTGCTTCTCCAGGCCCTTGCCCTGCTTCTGGCGGGCCAGGAACTGCTCGTGCATGTTCTCGATCTTGAAGCCGGTCAGGTAGCCGTACTGGATGGCGTGGCTCAGAATCTTGCCGGGGTCGGCGGTGTGCACGTGGCAGTTGATCACGTCGTCGTCCTCAATGACCACCACGCTGTCGCCGTTGCTCTCGCAGAAGGCGCGCAGCTTGTCGCTGGAAACGCCCTCGTTCTTGTTTACCAGGAACTGGGTGCAGTAGCCGTTCTTGATGTCCTCAACCTTCATCAGGTCGTCGCTGAACACGCCCTTGCCGGCGGCGTCGCTGGAGTGCTTGACCTTGCTCTGGGTCTGCTCCTCGCCCTTCACAGGCTCGCCGCCCTTGAACACGATGTCCATGCCCTCGAAGATCACCATCAGGCCCTGGCCGCCCGCGTCCACCACACCGGCCTTCTTCAGAACCGGCAGCTGGTTGGGGGTGTTGTCCAGTGCGCGCTGACCGGCGGCCAGCACCAGGGTCCACAGCTCGTTCACGTCGGCCAGACCGCTGGCAGAGGCCTCCTCGCTGGCGATGCGGGCCACGGTGAGCATGGTGCCCTCGGTGGGCTTCATCACGGCCTTGTAGGCAGCCTCAACGCCCTTTTCCAGCGCGTGGACCAGGTCCTCGGCACCGGCTTCCTTCTTGCCGTCCAGCGCCTTGGACAGGCCCCGGAACAACAGGCTGGTGATTACGCCGGAGTTGCCGCGGGCGCCCCGCAGCATGGCGGAAGCGGCCACCTTGGCGGCCTCGCCCACGGTGCAGCTGTCGGGCAGGTTTTCCAGCTCACGGGCAGCCGCCATCACGGTCATGCTCATGTTGGTGCCGGTGTCGCCGTCCGGCACGGGGAAAACGTTCAGCTCGTCCACACGGGAACGCTGGTTGGAGATGTTGTTGGCGCCGGAGATGATGGCGTCACGCAGGATCTTACCGGTAATCATAAGCTATTGCACCTCATGTAAAGTAAAGTATCGTTGTTGGTATGGGGCGGGGTCAGTCCGCCACGATGTCGTCCACCGAGACCTCGATGCGGGCCACGGTCAGGCCGGTGGCCTTTTCCACCTCGTGCTTGACTTTGTGGGTGATGCTCTTCACGATGGTGGCGATGTTCAGCCCGTAGCCCACCTTGATGTGCAGCTCGATGGTGAGCTGACGGTCCGACTGGGTCACGCGCACGCCCTTCTCCGGGAAGTCGCTGCCGAACACCAGGCTCTTCAAATCGTCGCCGCGGCCGCCGGTGGCCATGCCCGCCACGCCGTAGCAGCTGCGGGCCGCCTGGCTGACCAGCTCGGCGAAGTAGTCCGACGTCATGCTTATGGTGCCCATGGGGTTTTGCAATGTGATCATAAACTGCCGCTCCTTTGCATTTGTATCCGCCCGTGGGCGGTGGGGTCGGTTATTCGGCCGCGTCGAAGCGCAGGCCTTCCAGCGAATAGAATACGTTGCTGATGGAACAGCTCAGACCGCTGATCCCGCTGCTGTGCACCACCGTGCCGTTGCGCCACAACAGGGGCACATAGGGCATTTCGGCGGCAAAGGCCTTTTCCAGCGCGGCGGCGGTGTTCTGGTCTGCCTTAAAGGCGGCGTAGGCGGTGGCGAGCGCTTCGCTCTGCACAATGCCCACACTGGCCTGACCCCCTTCAAAAAAGGGGCTCATATCCATATTATTATACAACTTGACCTCGCCGATGTACAGGTCAAAATCACCGGATGCAACTTTTTGGCTGTAAACGTCAAAATCCGACGCCTCCTCCACCGTCACATAGATGCCGGCGGCGGCCAGCTGCTCCTTGATGAGGGCGGCGGCATAGCGCTTGTAGGTGTTGCCGCTGTAAACCAGCAGCCGCAGATTCAGCCGCTCGCCGTCCGCGTTCTGGTAGTAGCCCGCGTCGTCCAGGCTGTAGCCCAGGGCGGCCATATCGGCGGCGGCCTGGTCGGCGGTCAGCTCAGCGCTGGAAAGGATCACGTGGCCGTCGGCCACGCAGTCGTAATGGTCATTGATGCAGCCGGTGGCCGGGTAGGCCCGGGAGTAATAGCTCTTCTGGGCCAGCTGGGTGCGGTCGATCAGCTGACTGAGCAGGCCGCGGCCCCCGGCGGTGGTGAGCAGGGGGCTTTTTTCGCCGCTTTCCGGCGGGGTGGCGTTGACGCCCAGAAAGACCAGGTTGTTGGTCTTGTAATAGTCCGACACGCTGGAAAAGCCCGCGCTGGTCTGGGCGGAGTCGCTGGCGGTGTACAGGTTCAGGCTGCCCACCGCAAAGCCGGAAACCATTTCCTCGTAGCTGCTCACCTCGGTGAGATAAATGGTGTCCGGCCCGTTTTCCGCAAAGGCGCAGGAGGCGTTGCGCACCAGACTGCCGCTGTCGCCGTAGGTGTAGCGGCCGTTGGGGGTGGGCTGGGCCGAGGCGGTCTCGGCGGCCTTGAGCACCGGAATGTCACACAGGTAGGCGAACATGGAATCCGGTGTGGCCAGGGTCACGGTGACGGTGTCGCCGCTGGCCTTCACCTCGGTCACGTTGGCGAAGCGGGCGGCGTAGCGCTCGCTGAGGCGGGCGGCCTCCAGGCTGGCGGCGGCGTCCTGGGCGGTGACGGCGGTGCCGTCCGCGAAGGTGCAGCCCGAGCGCATGTGGATGCTCACCGTTTCCCCTGCCGATACGATGGAATCCGCCAGCCGGTATTCCAGCGAAAGCTCCGGCGTCAATTCCACCAGGCACTCGAACAGCAGCCCTGCGTTCTGCTCCACCAGGTTGGAGGAGGAGGCGTAGGGATTGAAGCCCGCCGAGGGGGTGTAGCCCAGCACCAGAGCGGTGGGCGCGCCCGCGCTCTGCTCGGGCACGGAAGCCGCGCTGGAAGCAGACGAGGCGGAAGAGGCGGAAGAAGCCGCCTGCGAGGAAGCGGAGGAGGCGGCATTGCCGCCGCAGCCGGCAAGCAGGGCAAGGCAAAGCGCAAAAGCCGCCAGACGGCGGAATCGAGCCATGGGCAACACATCCTTTTCAGGTCAGAATCGGTACCTTAAAGCATATCATAAAACGAGGCCGTTGACCAGTGAAACCGGGCAAAAAAGCCCCTTTGCGCCGTCCGGCGCTGCCTTCATAAGTTTTTCACACCCCCGTGGGAAAAATGTGATAAAATAGAAATACAGAATCCTGGAACAATCATGGAATCCCAGGCCGGAGCCTTCCGGCTCGTTTTTTGAGCAGCACCGCATCGTTCCGGCTGGCGAAGCACCGGGAATTGTGCGAGGCTGCCTGAAGAGAATGCAGCGCGTAAAGTGAGGTTTTGTGAGTGAATTTGCTGTTCTTTTTGACGCCCAAGCAGGACGTGGCCTTTTTGTATGAGGACTTCACCCTGCGCCAGGCGCTGGAAAAAATGGAGTATCATCGCTATTCCAGCATCCCGGTGCTGAACCGGGTGGGCGAGTATGTGGGCACCATGACCGAGGGCGACCTGCTCTGGGCCATCAAGAACCAGGGCATCGACCTGGACGACGCGGAGGATATCCCCTTAAGCAGCATCCCCCGCAAGCGAGATTACAAGCCCGTGGCCGTGACCACCCAGATGGACGAACTGGTGGCCGCCGCCATGACCCAGAACTTCGTGCCCGTACTGGACGACAAGAAGAGCTTCATCGGCCTGGTCAAGCGCAATGCCATCATCCAGTATTGCTACGACCGCTACCGGGCGGTGGCCCCCATGCTGGACAGCCAGAAATCCGGCAAATCAACTGAA